>NZ_CP046242.1:804688-1124377 GCF_023205095.1 Bizionia sp. M204
GTGTTAAAATTCAAATGGTTGTTCGTGGTATTTGTTGCTTAATTCCTGGTGTGCCAAATATGAGTGAAAACATTGAGGTAATAAGCATTGTAGATAAGTTTTTAGAGCATTCTAGACTTTATATTTTTGGTCCTGATGATGATGCACAAATCTACATTTCATCGGCTGATTTAATGACTAGAAATATTGAAAATAGAGTAGAGGTAAGTTGTCCAATTTATGATGAAGATATTAAGCAGGAATTATTAGACAATTTCGGTATTTTCTGGAGTGCAAATGTTAAAGCACGGATTCTAAACGAAACGCAAAATAATCAGTATAAAGAAAAGAAAGAACCTATAGTTCGTGCGCAATTCGCTATATATGAGTATTATTTAAACAAATTAAAAAGTTAGCATGCTAACCATTAAAAAATATGCAGCAATAGATATTGGTTCCAATGCCGTTCGGTTGCTGATAGCCAATATTATTGAAGAAAAAGGAAAACCTACACGCTTTAAAAAAAGCTCCCTGGTTCGTGTTCCAATTCGTTTAGGTTCGGATGTGTTTATGAAAGGTAAAATTTCAAAACACAATGGCGAACGATTATTAGATACCATGCAGGCATTTAAACTCCTTATGAAATCTCATAACGTGGTTAAGTATAAAGCATGTGCCACATCAGCGATGCGAGAAGCTAGTAATGGTGATAAAATTACAAATCGTATTTTTAACAATACCGAAATTAAAATTGATACCATTAATGGGGAAGAAGAAGCTGCAATTATCGCGGCAACCGATTTAAATTCCTACATTGATGCTAACAAAACCTATTTATATGTAGATGTTGGTGGTGGTAGTACGGAGTTTACAGTAATTCATAATGGGGAATCTATCACCTCGCGTTCTTTTAAAATAGGAACGGTTCGTTTATTAAATGACATTGTTAAAAATGAAACCTGGAACGAATTGGAGCAGTGGATTAAAACCCATACCCAAGCTTTTGAAAAAATAGATGTTTTGGGTACTGGTGGAAACATTAATAAGATATTTAAAATTTCGGGTAAAGCTATAGGAAAGCCTTTAACCTATTTCTATTTAACGTCTTATTATAATATGTTGCAAACGTATTCTTATGAAGAACGTATTTCAGAACTCGATTTAAATCAAGATCGGGCCGATGTTATTATTCCTGCAACCCGTATTTATTTATCTGCAATGAAATGGTGTGGTGCCAAGGATATTTATGTGCCAAAAATTGGTTTGGCAGACGGAATTATTAAAAGTATCTATTATGATACGGTTTCGAGCAATACACAGTAAAAAACATGCAGTTTGTCTTTTTATTATATTATATTTAATAAAATAATTTATATTCGCTAGAACTAAATCAATTTTAAGACCGCATTAAAACTTTTATAATCATGAAAAAACAAGTACTCTTAATAGCTTTTGTAATTATTGCAACTGTTTCTTACGCGCAAAACGCCATGTATGGTGTGCGTGCAGGCATAAACGTTTCAAATTTAGATTTTGAACCAGATGCCACTTTTGATAATCAACACCGTAATGGTTTTGCCATTGGTTTCTTTGGTGAATATGATTTATCAGCATCAATAGCATTAGCTCCAGAAATTCAGTTTTCTGCCGAAGGTGCTAAGGATAGAAGTTTACGCGTAGATTATATTCAGGCGCCTATTTTATTAAAATTCAGAATTGGCGATAGATTATCACTTGGAGCAGGTCCATTAGTAGGTGTTAAAATTCATGAGTTTGAAGATGGCTACAGAAACTTTAGCTTTTCAGGTGTTGGTGCTTTAGAATTCATGATTACAGATGAATTCTTTATTGATGCAAGATACCACTATGGTGTCACTAATATTTTAGATGATAATCCAGCTAATTTAGAAGCTAAAAATACCAACATCCAAATCGGAATTGGTGTGAAAATTTAACTAATTAACCAATTATATTTTTTAAAAACTCCAATGCTTTTTAGTATTGGAGTTTTTTGTTTTAACCGTGAATAGTTTCAGATTTACTTAAATCCTTCATTATTTCGGCTTCAAAATCTAATAAATCATTCCATTTTTTATCAACTTCCTTACGGTCACCATATTGTCTGGCAAAACCTAAAAACATGGTATAATGATTGGCTTCACTCACCATTAATTTGCGGTAAAATTCTGCCAATTCTTTATCTTCTAATTCTTCCGAAAGCAAACGGAAACGTTCACAACTTCTAGCTTCAATTAAAGCAGCATATAATAATCTGTGAACTAATTGTGTGGTACGACTGCCTCCTTTAGGGAAAAAGGTAATTAATTTTAAAACATATTCATCCTTACGGTCACGACCCAAAGTCCATCCATGATCTAAAATCCGATCGTGAACCATTTTAAAATGACTAATTTCTTCTTTAACCAACGCAATCATTTCCTGCACTAATTCCGTGTATTCTGGAAAACCAACAATAAGCGAAATGGCTGTACTTGCTGCTTTTTGCTCGCAGTAAGCATGATCCGTTAATATATCTTCAATATTCTTTTCTACAATATTTACCCAGCGTGGGTCTGTTGGTAATTTTAATCCTAGCATGACTTAATTTTCAAAATTAGTTATATCAAATTCGCCGTTTGGTTGAATTTGTAATTGGTATTGTTTTTTTAAAGCGCGGCTTATATGCACGTAATAAAAGGCTATTTGTACAGCATCAGTTTCGGTTGATGGCGCATTGGGTAGTTGATTTACGTGCGCAGATTGTAGTGTCATCCTTTTTAAATCTGCTTCATGATGAGCAAATGTGTCTGTAAAGAATGATTTATCAATAGTTTTATTAAAAATTTCCTGATCTTCTTTAAATACAATTACCTGACTTTTAATGTCGCGATAATAGGTTTTGGAAATTATCGAGTCTGTTTTTGTAGTATCCAAAACTGAACGTTCCATATCCGTATAGGTTCTAATTTTTATATGGAAACCGTTGGCAAGAAGGGTATCTGTTTTAACCTCTGCATAGGTTTCTGGTACATAGGTTATGGTTTCAGAAAATGAATCTAATAACTCGGATTCATGTAGAATTTCTTGCGGTGTTTTATGCAAGCGATCACGACCATCACATGCTGCAAAAACCATGGCAATAGCAACTAATATAAATAGACTTACATGTTTCATAAGAATTTAAAAATCTAACCCAAAAGTTTTTTTCAAAACATCAATAGCTGGGTTTTTTTCTTTGAGTTTTTCAAACTGCTCTTCCGTGGTATAAGCATATTGCTTTTCCATTTCTTCGTTAATGGAAATGTCTAAATGGATATCGTAATTATTCAGCTCTTTTCTAATATAGCTCAACAAATCATATGATTCCCTTTCCACTTCTAGTTTATTGGTTGCATTCGGGAACTCCAATTGAATGGCATTTCCTTTTACTTTAGGAACATCAATGGATAATATAGAGGCCAAATTGAATTTTCCAGTCGCTTCCAATTCCTTTACAAACACATTCCAAACCGCTATAAGTTGTTCTTCGGTAAAAGAATCCTTCGGCAAATCCGTTTCATCTATAACGACATCCATTTGCCGGATTTGATGTTCTTTTTTAGCACGAATACTTTTTAAAGATAATCCAGACGTTGTTTTCTTTTTAGCGTCCAATGTAAGGACTGGTCGCGTTTCTTCAACTTTATGAACGGGTTGATTGGTTGTTTTATTTTCAACAGAAACCGGTTCAGCTTTGGTTGGTGTAGTTGGTGGATTGCTGGCTACAGCTTGTTTGCTTACTGGAATTGGCTTGATGCCAATCTTCGCAAAGTAACTCGGTGGAATTATAAAGTTTTTAGAATTTTTTTTTTCTCCATCGAAAGTGATAGAGGCAAGTTGCATAAGGCAGAGTTCAACGAGTAATCGTTGGTTTTTACTGGACTTGTATTTCAGATCGCAATCGTTGGCTAGTTCTATACCTTCAAATAAAAGTGCTTGGCTTGCTTTTCGCGATTGCTCTAAATATTTGACTTGCGTTTCTTCGCCTACCTCTAGTAATTCAACCGTACTTGGATTTTGGCAAACTAATAAATCTCTAAAGTGAGATGCTAATCCTGCTATATAATGATGACCATCAAATCCTTTCGCTAAAATACTATTAAACTGTAAAAGTAATTCTGGTATTTTATTTTCAAGAATTAAATCGGTACTCGTAAAATAAGTTTCGTAATCAAGAACGTTTAGGTTTTCAGTAACGGCTTGGCGTGTTAAATTTTTACCTGAAAAACTTACCACACGATCAAAAATAGATAAGGCATCACGCATAGCACCATCGGCTTTTTGAGCAATGATGTGTAAGGCATCATCTTCAGCTGTAATACCTTGTTCGTCTGCAATATATTTTAAGTAAGATTTGGCATCTTTAACTGTAATCCGTTTAAAGTCGAAAATCTGACAACGCGATAATATGGTTGGTATAATTTTATGCTTTTCCGTAGTAGCTAAAATAAAGATACAATGCTTTGGTGGTTCTTCTAATGTTTTTAAAAAGGCATTAAAAGCCGCTTGAGATAACATGTGGACCTCGTCAATAATATAAACTTTATATTTCCCGACTTGTGGTGGAATGCGGACTTGATCCGTTAAGTTTCTAATATCGTCTACCGAGTTATTAGAGGCAGCATCTAGCTCAAAAATATTAAAAGCAAAATCCTCATCCGCTTTCTCTGTACCATCACTATTAATCATTTTGGCCAAAATACGTGCACAAGTTGTTTTACCAACACCACGTGGACCCGTAAACAATAAACCTTGTGCCAAATGATTGTTTTCAATGGCATTTAATAAGGTGTTTGTAATAGCCTGCTGACCAACAACGTCTTTAAACGTTTGTGGTCTGTATTTACGTGCTGATACTACAAAGTGCTCCATGGATACGATTGGGTTTGCTTATTTTAGGTGCAAACTTACGGTGAAACAAAGTTAAAAAATCCACGGGTAAATTACATCAAAGTCTTGTTAATTTAATAGGAGTTATTAACAGTAATTAACTTTTGAGCGGTAATCACATTGTGGAAAAACAGGTTAACTAGGTTTTATTCTGAAATTTTAGAAAAAGTATTTTTTAAAAGGACGCGCATAATAACAATGGCAATTGGCATTATTAAGATTTTAATCTAAAATAAATAATTTATATTTACAGGATAACAGTGACTCAAAACGTAGGATATCCTGACATATTTACGGGATATACCTAATAAAAGTTACTATTTAACGAGTTGCCAATAATTATGACCAACACCACGAATGAAAGAAATCTACGAGCCTAAATTTGTTGAAAAGCTATTTGACAAAATGAGTAGTTCGTATTCAAAAATGAATTATATAACCTCATTTGGATTTAGTGAAAGATGGAGAAGACAATGTGTTGAGGAAATTGAAATCGAGAAAGGAAAAACAGTTGTCGATTTAATGACTGGAATGGGCGAATGTTGGAAACATATTCTAAAAAAATCGGACAAAAATTCAAAATTAATCGGACTTGACTTCTCAACCGAAATGATAAATCGTGCGGAGAAAAATAAAGGAAAGTTCGAAAAATCAAAAATTGAAATTCTTAAAGAAAACGTCTTTGAAAACTCAATTGCAAACGAAACAGCGGATTTTGTCATTTCGGGTTTTGGATTAAAGACATTTAATGACGAGCAACTTGGAAAATTAGCAAACGAAATTGACCGAATTCTAAAACCAAACGGAAAATTTTCGCTAATTGATGTTTCTGTTCCAAATAGTAAATTTCTAAAGCCATTTTATATGTTTTACTTGAAAAATATTATTCCGATTTTAGGAAAATTATTTCTTGGAAGTCCCGAGACTTATAGAATGTTAGGAGTTTATACGGAAGAATTTGGAAACTCAAAAAATGTTCATCGGATTTTTAAAAAACAGGATTTCGAAGTTGAATATGTGGAATATTTTTACGGTTGTGCAAGCGGAATCAAAGGACGGAAAATAAAATAACTATTGGCAACACCGTGTATAATTAATGGCTGGTTCTCGCCTACTTACGAAAATCCTCGCGGATTTTCTATTCGGTTTTTATTTGCTAAATTAGGTGCTTAAACCACGCCACTAATCATACACAAAACCGTTGGCAACAAGCTAAAGACATCCGAACATAAATTAAAATGAGTGGAAAAAACATACATTCTGAACCTTTTGATGGAGGAACAATAAGGAAACTCGAAATATTTGAGGATTATGCTCAAGCTTGGATTCCAACATTCTTACCACAACCTCACTTTGGCGAAATTCATATATTTGACTTTTTTTCTGGACCAGGTTATGATTCGAATAATATAGCTGGTAGTCCAATTCGCCTTTTAACCAAAATAAATGAACATTTAGGCAACATTTTAAAAACTAAAACTAAAATTGTTTTACACTTCAATGAATTTGAGCCTAATAGAAAAGCACAGAATAAATTTGACCTACTCAAACAGAATTGTAAAGATTTTATTTCGCAAAATCCAAAATTCAAGTATTTCCTTACTGTAAACTATTACAATGAAGATGCAGAAAAATTATTCTTCAAATTAATTCCAACAATTAAAGAATATCCATCTTTAGTCTATTTAGACCAAAATGGTGTGAAATTTATATCCCAAGAATATATTGATGAACTTGAAAGATTAAATACAACAGATTTTATCTATTTTGTTTCATCATCTTTTTTCAGAAGATATGGAATGACAGAAGAATTTAAAAAAGCTTTAGAAATAGATATTAAGGAGTTGGAAAGTGAGGAGTATCGAAATATGCATCGTTTAGTTTTCAATAAAATCAATTCTAGACTTCCAAAAAATTCTGAATTAAAATTATTTCCTTTTTCAATAAAGAAAAAGAGAAATATTTATGGAATCATCTTTGGAGCAAAGAACTATGCAGCAGTTGATAAATTTTTGAAAATAGCTTGGAAAAGAAATAACTTAAATGGAGAAGCTGATTTTGACATTGATGAAGATAAAAGTAAAATTCAACTCGATATGTTTGAGGGTCAAAAATTAACAAAAGTAGAAAAATTTAAAAACGAATTAGAGACCAAACTTTTAGAAAGAAAAACTGTTACAAATAAAGCTGTTTTGATGTACACTTATTTAAATGGTCATATTCCACAACACGCAGTTGATTTAATAAAACTAATGAAAAAACAAGGAAAATTAGAATATGAAGGAAAATCACCTTTCTTAAATTATGTAAATGTCTTTAGAAAAGATAATATTGTAACTTATAAAATAATCTCAAAGTAAAATGGCACAATCAAGTATAGAATGGACAGAAATGACTTGGAATCCGACAACTGGTTGTACAAAAGTTTCCCAAGGTTGTAAATTCTGTTATGCAGAAATTATGTCTAAACGACTTCAAGCAATGGGAGTTGAAAAATATAGAGATAATTTCGAAGTTCGCACACACGAATCTGCACTTAAAACACCTTATACTTGGAAAAAATCTAAAGTAGTTTTTGTAAACTCTATGAGCGATTTGTTTCACGAACAAATACCTCTAGAATTTATAAAAAAAGTTTTTAAGGTTATGAATGAAAATCCTCAACACGTTTTTCAAGTATTAACTAAAAGAGCAGAAAGGTTATTAGAACTACATAAAGAATTAAAATGGAGTCATAATATTTGGATGGGAGTTTCAGTTGAGGAACAAAAAGTAGAAAACAGAATTGACTTTTTAAGAAAAACCAATGCAAGAGTAAAATTTCTATCACTTGAACCATTAATTGGAGCACTTCCGAATCTGAATTTAGAAAATATAGATTGGGTTATTGTTGGTGGAGAAAGTGGACATAATCCTAGACCAATGGATGCTGACTGGGTAATTGATATTCAAGAACAATGTGAAAAGGCAGATGTTGCATTTTTCTTCAAACAATGGGGAGGAAAAAACAAAAAGAAAAACGGAAGAGAATTAAATGGTCGAACCTATGATGAAATGCCCGAAATTGAATTGCAACATAGCGTCTGAAAAGAAAAGCCAGTTGCCAACACCGTATATAATTTATTGCTTGGTTCTAGCCTACTTACGAAAATCCTCGCGGATTTTCTATTCGGTTTTTATTTGCTAAATTAGGTGTTTAAACCACGCAACAAACCATATACAAACACGTTCTACGCAATTTGACTAACCATTAAACCCAGAGAATAAATTGACAATTTTTTACATAATATTAGCATTAGTCGGAATTTTTGTGATTTTCGGAGTAATTGGAACTATTCAAGAAAAGAATAACCCAAAATTGAAAGAGTCTAAATCGACTAAAAAACCTCAAAATCGAACAAATAAAACTTTACCGACTGTTCAACAATTAGTTGACGAAGTAAAAACAATAGAGGATTTTAAAAAATTACGAACTGCCTTCAATCGAGCGGAAAAAAGTTACGAAAACAGTCAAACTGACAATCCACAAATTGAAAAAAAATACAGAATTTACGATGATGCTTTTTGGAAAGCGAGTGACAAAATTCTTTATCGACAGTTCGTTCCTGATTTGGATTTGAATATGTCAAAAGACAAAATCGAAAATGCGTATAAAATCATTTCAATTGCGGAATATGAAACTGTACGAAATGAAATTGGCGGAACTGAATACGAATGGACTGAAATATCTGCGAACGACTTTATAGAAAAGGAATTTGAGAAAAAACCAATGTATTTTGACAGTTTGCCAAAGTTTCAGATTATAACAAACGACAACGAAAAAACATACGAGGAAAAAATAGAGTTGATAAACGAGTTTGGAAAATCGAATAAACCATTTGTTGACGAATTTTTTCACGGACTTAAACCAAATGAACTCGGAATTGAATGGATTAAGGAAAAATTACAGGAATTTGGAATTCCTATGGTGGACAAAGTTTATGAACTTGGTTACACAACACCAAAAAAAGTTTTGGAAATTGACATTGAGGAAATGAAAAATATCAGCGGATTTGGACCAAAGAAAATTGAGCAATTGAAACAAGCAATCGAACGAATAAAAACTGCGTAGAACAACGTGTATAATTAATGGCTAGTTCTCGCCTACTTACGAAAATCCTCACGGATTTTCTATTCGGTAATTATTTGCTAAATTAGGTGCTTAAACACGCTACTAATCATACACAAAACCGTTCTACGCAATTTGAACAAACCAATGAAAATTATATTTAATGACAGCGTAATTGATAATAAAATAGTCGAACCTGACTATGAATCTGAATTTAATTCTGCGAAAGAAAACGGATTTGAAACTGAAATATTCAGTTTTGAGGAAATAGAAGACGGAAATATAAATAGTGCTCTGAAATTCATTAAAACTTGCGAAAAAATTGAATTAGGAATTTATCGAGGTTGGATGATGACGCCGAAAATTTATGAACAGTTTTACAATGGACTCCAAAAAAAGAATATTCAGTTGATTAACAATCCAACGGAATACAAACATTGTCATTACTTACCAGAATCCTATGACAAAATAATTAACGAAACACCAAAATCTAATTGGACTAAAGACATTTCCGAAAACAGTATTTTAGAGTCATCAAATGAATTTGGAAATAAACCGATTATTGTAAAAGATTATGTGAAATCAGAAAAGCATAATTGGAATGAAGCTTGTTTTATTCCAAACGCATCTGACAAAAATAAAGTTCTAGAAATAGTTAATCGATTTTTAGAATTGCGAGGAGATTATTTGAACGAGGGAATTGTTTTCCGAGAGTTTGTAGAACTAGAATTTTTAACTGAACACTCGAAAAGCAAAATGCCATTAACTAAAGAATTTAGAATTGTTTTCTTAAATAAAAAAGTTGTTCAAATTTTCAATTATTGGGACGAGGGAAATTATGATTCTGAAAAGCCTGACATTGATTTCTTCCAAAATATTGCAGAGAACATAGAAAGCAATTTCTTTACAATGGATGTAGCGAAAAAGAAAAATGGAGGTTGGATAATAATGGAATTAGGAGATGGACAAGTTGCAGGACTTCCAGACAATGCGAATAGGAATAAATATTATAACGAACTGAATAAAAACTGCGTAGAACACCGTGTATAATTCATTGCTAGTACTCGCCTACTTACGAAAATCCTCGCGGATTTTCTATTAAGTTTGTATTTGCTAAATTGATTGCTGAAACACGCAACGAAATCATACACAAAACCGTTATGTGCAACTTAAGACAACCTGACAATCATAGTTTTTCTAGTTTGGCGAAACCCACTGTCTTTCTATAATTATCTGGAGAAACACCTACTTTCTTTTTAAAAAATCGGCTAAAATAAAATTCATCATAATAACCAAGTCCAGCTGCGATTTGTTTCAAAGGTTTTGATGTTAAATATAGTTCTCGCTTAGCCGCTATAATAATTCTATTCGAAATTAAATCGCTAGGTGTTTGCTGTAAATACTTTTTTACAATCCCTGCCAATGTTTTTGTACTAACACACAAAACATCTGCATAATCTTTCGGAGAATGTAATTCACAATAATTTTTCTCAATAGAATCTACTAAATTTTGTAAGATTTCAGATTGACCATCGGAAAATTTTGGTGCAATATCTTTATCGAATTGCTTTTTCTGTCTCACGGCTTCTATTAAAAACACCTTTAAAAAAGCCACCAGAACTTCATGTTGAGCAATAGAATCTCTATTCATCTCTTTTGAAATTTGATCTATCAGATTAAAAAACAGGGCTTCTTCAGAAATTTGAAAATGTGGCAATCCATGAAAATTATTAAAAAGAATGCCTTCCGTTTCAATTTCATTTTGATGACGATATGTACAAAAAAAATCAGGATGAAAATTTAATAACCAGCCCGAACAAGATTCTTCAGAAGAAATCATAAAAGGTTGATAAGGCGATAAGCAAATCATTTGGTAACCTTGCAATTTATAATTAGAAATATCTACACTTAACTTATAGTTACTTCCATTAAGCAAAATAATAGAGTAATAATTTTTTCTCTGTAAATGGTCAAATTGATTAAGATTTTCAAACTTTTCCAGTCTAAAGGCTAGTTCACCATTTTGTTTATCTATAATAATTTGAACCATAAGAATATATTTCTTTATTTAATATTACGTATTAAAAAGAAAGGAGTGTTTTTACACTCCTTTCTAAAGATAACAATTATTTCGAAGCTATAATGTCTATTTTTTGAATTGCTGATGCTTCAAATCCTTCTAAAAGAACTGGAGCATTTTCCATAAGTGCTGCTGCAACTTTACCTGTTAAATGAGCATCTCTACCTAAATCATCTGCAAAAGTATCAAAGATTGCATAAGTAGTTGCATCTATTTTTATTGCATACCAAGATAAGGTCTTTGACTCATCACTTACTAATTGTTTTCCAACATTAAGAAAGTTTTCGACATCTGATGTTTTTCCTTCTTTAGACTTCATGATAACAAGCAAGCCTTTGTTTTGCAATCCAGACTTATGATTAGATGCTAATACATCTATTGTTTGAATATCTGTACTAGGATTAAAACCCTCTAATAAATCATCTGAATTTGCTAATAATGCTTTCGCAACTTCACCTGTTAAATGCGCTTGTCTGCCTTCTTCTACTTCAAAGGTATCATAGATACCAAAAGTCTTATTGTCCATTTGAAAGGCAAACCAAGATACTGTCTGAGGTTCTTGATTCACTAATGATAATCCACCAAGCAAGAAGTTTTTGACATCTTGTTCTTTTCCTGGTTTTGCTTTCATAATTACTAATAATCCGATAGTTTCTTTTTTTGTACTGTTCATAATGTTTGCGTTTTTAGTTTTTGAAAATGTTTGAATTGTAAATCCTAGTAAAAAAACTAGGAGTGCTAATTTTAATGGAACTTTAGTTTTCATTTTTTCTTGGTTTTTTGTTACAGTGCAAATTTGGGGTGAAACAAAGGACTGTGGAATGGATGTTTATTACTATAGCATGGACAATTTTCAAAAAAACAATACTATTGAATGTAGTATGCACATAACACCGTATAAACTTTATTGCTGGCTTTTCACCTACTTGCGAAAAACCTCGTGGTTTTTCTTGGTTTGTGTTTTATTTACTAAATTCACTTCCTAAAACCCGCAACAAAGCTTATACATCAACGTTGGCAAACATTAAAGCGAGACGTTTGCGCAAATCTAAAAATGATTACGAAATATCTGTATTTTAAGTTTTAAAAATACAAACAAATGATAAAACCAATAAAAACAGAAATAACTGAATTAGAGAAGAGCAAAATTGATGTTCTATTAAAAGAATACGAATTGACTAATGGGAAAATTGAAAAATTTGTCGGTAATCAATTTTTTTACACTCAAGGTGCTTTGATATTAGCTGGTGGATATATTTTCTTTCTTATCGAAGGTATAGCATTAATTGACAAAACTGTTAACACAGAAATAGACACTAGGTTATATTTACAGTTTTTACCCTTTTTTGTGTTAATGATATTATCTGGAGTTTTATATCAATATCAAAGAACAATAGGTTTACAAGGATATAAACAATATTTAGAGAATAAAATCAATACTCTTTTGGGGGAAAATCTAATTAGCTATGGTTACATTGGAATGAAATATATGCTAAAAAAAAATAAAATAGCTCTATTGAATGTGATATTATATAGTCTTATTTATGTTTCAGCTACTATTCTTGCTTACATAAAACCTTCTCAACCCGAAGAACCTGCTTGGTGGATTTCTCACGTAATTGCTTTCATTTTATTTTTAATTTTAGCTTTAACTCAAACATTCAAATATTCAGATAAAGTTAGAGAGTTGGCAATAGAAAATAACAAAAGTGAAAGTCCATTAGAGAATTAATAAAAAAAACGATTTGCCAACACCGTGTATAATTCATTGCTAGTTATAGCCTACTTACGAAAGTCCTCGCGGACTTTATATCTGTGATTTATTTGCTAACTTTAGTGCTTAAACACGCAACGAAATCATACACAAATACGTTGTGCACAAGCTGAAAAATGAGAAATCCTTTAAAAATATTGCTTCTGATTTTAACTTTAGTTTCTTGTAAAAACCAAACAGAAACGAAATCTGAATTGAAAAACGAAACGGCTGAATTGATTGAAGAAATTCCTCAAATGGAATTACAACAAACCGACTCAATTGCGGAACAGTGGAATTTTATGGTTTTTGAAAAAGGAGGTTGTTTAGGAGGAACACAATATGTCACAGATAAAAAGAGAGAAATTCCTACTATGGTTTTTAGCGAAACGGAATGGAAAAAGTTTGCGGAAAATGATAAAACGGAGTTGACTGAATTTCTTATCTCTAAACTTTCTGACACAACGAAAACGAAAGTCCATACTTGCCCATTTTTTGGAGCAACGAATGGAGAAATGGCTGTTTATTCACTTCAGCATATTCATAATTTAAATTGGCTTGAATTTTCGGAATTTAAAGAATATAAAGACCGAGAATATGGAAATGCGACTGACCAACCTCAAATGTGGTTACAGAATATTTTAAAAAATGAAACTAAACGTAAAACGTTAGCGGAATTATATCGGAACGAACTAAAAAAATAAAAGCCAGTGCACAACAATGTATAACCGCAATTACGGCGGATTCGACTACGTCCGAATCCACTCGGAATTGCTAACGTCAGTGCTAAACCGAAAAATTTGCGTACTTTAACCCGTAACTGACGGTTATACGAGACCGTTGTGGTGCATAAAAACTCACTCTGCTGAAAATTCAATCTGAACTGAATTTATTCAAATATTTTTCTTAACTTTGTATCCAAGTAGATACAATTTTATGTTCTTTATTGAGAAAACAAATGAATTTGACAAGTGGCTGAAAAAGCTAAAAGACTTTAAAGCAAAAGCAAAAATCCTGTTTAGAATTCAAAAATTAGAAACTGACGAACATTTTGGCGATTGCAAAACAGTTGGCGATGGAATTCGGGAAATGCGAATAAATTTTGCGAAAGGCTACAGAGTCTACTTTAAAGAAAAAGATGGAAAAGTAATTGTTTTGCTAATTGGTGGAGATAAATCTACTCAACAAAAAGACATTGCAAAAGCGAAAGAAATTTGGAAAAAATTAAATAAATAGAAAATGGGAACTTCAAGATTTGAAATAGCGGATTATTTAGAAAGCAAAGAAATGATTGCGGAATACCTCAATACAGTTCTGGAAGAAGGAAATAATGCGGACATAATTAATGCAATCGGACATATTGCGAAAGCAATCGGAATGACAAAAATTGCGGAAGAAACTGGTTTGAGCAGACCGAGTTTATATAAAGCATTATCTGATGGAGCAAAACCTCAATTTGCGACAATTATGAAAGTATTAAAAGCAATCGGAGGACAAATTCAAGTGAATCCAATGTCTGCGTGAAAAAATTACGCACCACAACACCGTATAAAATTAATTGCTAGTTTCTAGCCTACTTACGAAAGTCCTCGCGGACTTTCTATCTGTGATTTTTTTGCTAACTTTAGTGCTTAAAACACGCAACTAATCTTATACAAACACGTTGGCAGTAAGTTAAAAAAACTATGAAATACATCAAAATCTTACTATTATTCATAACTATTTATTCTTGTAAAACAGATTCTAGACCTGAATTAAAATTTGAATCAAGTTATGGTATGTATTCAATTCTAATAAATGAATTTGTTGACGCATCATTTCACCTTGAAAAAGAAATTCAAGAACAAATAAATAGTCTAAATATTAATGACACTCTGAATTCGGATTTAGTTGCCTACGAAAATCTAACAAAAGAATATATTACCTATTTAGATAATCTGACTGACCAACTTATTGACAATTCTAATAATGGTAATATTCACGAAAACCAACAAACTCTAACTGAAATTCAGCAAGTCAATAACTTGTTTTTTAAAGATGGCGAATACAGCGTAAAAGGAGATGAATTTGTTGAAAAAACTGACTCATACAGAGAACTGATTTTGAAGTTCATTAAAAACCAAAACTTGTCTGTAAGGGTTAAAAACAATCTCGACACGAGAGACATTATTGATAGAAATCGTAATTCAATTAAAACATTGGATTATTTCTTTAAAGACCAATCTTTAATCGGAACAATAGCATATTTAAAAAACAGAAAAAAGAATGTACTCGAATTTGAAAAAGAATTTTTGAATAATAATAAACGGAATAAATAAAAACCTACTGCCAACACCGTGTTATATTAACACACTTCTGTATGTATTGTATTTATTGACTTTAAATAAATATTATTGAAATAGGTACAACATAGGTATAACATTTTTAACCTGGTAATTAAATGATCCATAAGCATAAAAAAACCGCTTCTAAATTAATAGAAACGGTTTTTAATATGTATTTAAACTTAAAGTTATTAAGCTGCCGTACCAGAGCCTAAATACACACTATTTGATACTGTCTTACCATCTTCAGATACAAATGCCATAAAAAGCTCTACAGTATCTCCTGCATAGGTATTTGGTATTGTTACTACTTGTGAACCTACAGTTCTATCAGCACCATCAAGAATAGAAATTGATTCTTTCTTACTTGGATTGTAAACTAATACCATTGATTTGTCCGTTACATTTGCATTACCTTCTGCCGAGTTATCATCCCAATCAAAAGTTACTTGTCCTGCTGTTGTTAAATCGGTTGTACCATTTAAAACTCCAGATAAAGGACCTCTACTCAATAAAGCTAAAGTAAAATCAATTGTAAAGTTAGGTGCGACACCTCCTACTGCATTATTTAACACATAAGACATAGCTGCATTAAATTCCGTTTTCTTTACCGCAAACGCCTTATAACCTATTTTAATAAAATCGCTTGTAGCTTGCAAATACTCCAATGTAACAGTAAATTTATTACGTTGATTTACTTGTCCCTCTGTTCGAGGATTCGCCACGCTTGATGGCTTAATTCTAATATAATCGATACCTTTCCAGCTACCTCCTATAATGTTACCTACCTTACCAGATAAGCCTCCTAAAATTCCTTGGGCTATTTTCCCCATAACTATAAATATTTAAAATTAATACTCGTTCGGACTTGGTACGGACTTGATATTGCTTTTAAACCTTATTTACGCTAATAATATAACAAAAATAACACCATTTTGTTACTGTTTTAAGGTAGTAGAACGCCTTTGCGTTCAGTTACATTACTTTGCATTAACTTGAAACAATTACGTATATATGCCACCTTTAAAACTGACATTTTATCAATGACATTTTGTAGTTCTTTTTCTTTTTTACTGATAACAGAAACAGCATTGATGTGTTTTTGAAAATCATACTCGGATTTTGCCTTTGATTTCAAGCCTTTTTTTAGCGTGTTTCTGCAATCATTAATTGAGATAAACGGAATAACACTTCCTTTTAAATAATATGCATAAAAGCCACCTATTTGCAACATCATAGATAAATGAAATAGTGTGTTCTTCTCTTCTTCGGTTGATGTAGTGACTACAAAACAATTAGGACAGGGATTTGTCAAAGGTTTCCCGCTGTTTAGACCTTTATTTAGGATGAAAAAATGAGGGTTCGAGTAAGTGCGACCAATTTTGTGTGTTTTTAGTTCAAAAGTTGACATAGCTATCCAATTTAAAATTGCTTCGCTACGCTTCGCACCAATATTTTTTTTGAAAAGAAAAAAAGATAGCCATAGTTATTGTGGCGTGGGTAAGGCTGTCAAGGTTTTTGGATAAAAGTTTTTTGAGTTAAAATGTTTAATGAAAAAGTAAAAGGTTTTTGAAAAAAGTTTTATTCAAAACCCGTAGGGCTTGACCTTTATAGCCTTTTGCGGCTGGCAGAGGTAGCCACATATATTTGCTGCCTTTTTTTATTTTAATGTTATACCTGCCAATATTACTATTATAACAAGCATAATAATTACGAAAACTTTTGTAGAATAAGAATCGTCACCTTCAGGGTTTTCGATTTTATTACCGTTTTCATCTATATCGTGAGGAAAGAATAAATCAAATAAAGATTCAATCAGTTTTTTCATACAATAAATATAACTTTTCTGGGGAATTAACTCTTAAAAAAATAGGTTTTAGTTCTGAATTGAGCGTTGGATGAAGCGTTTGTATATGTAGCGTTTTAAATAGTTGTTTGATAAAACAGCATTTAAACAAGCTACTTATACAGGACTTTTAGACAATAGCTTATTGCTTTTTTGAGGTACGATAAAAAGTAATGTGCTATGGCGTAGTACTACATTTACTAAACCTATTTTTTTATAACCTATTTCTTGGGTGGTGGGGAAAAGTGGACTCTAATGTTTGTTAGCGAAATGAAACAAACAAAGACTTGAGGTAAGGAATACTTGGACTTAACGATGGTTTTGTGCAGTTGAATGAGATAACGAATGTTATAATAAATTAACGTAATCCTTTAATTGTTCGACTGTTTAATGCTTATTCAAAATGTCCTTATATGTTCGGAAGTGAGCGTTGGATGAGCGGATATTTTACATAATAGCAGTTATAGCTACCAAAACATAATAACACGCCGTAGGCAACCATTGAAAAGGTTTTTGCTACTATAACTTCTATTATGTAACATAGCTTTGGGTTGTTTTTATGGCGCAATAGTTGTTTGAGCGTTGGCAATGGCTCTTTGCTTTTTTATTGTACTGATTTTTTAAAATAGCTACTTTTAAATAAAACAAGCAATGTGCCATTATAGCGTTGGCTACAATTATTGTGACATAAAAACAACTATGTAGTGGCGAGGGGAACAACACAAAAGACAGAGGATTTTGAGGTACGAGAAAACTGGGTTTTGGGTTGTGGGGAAATTATACCTAAAAATGTAATTTAACCTAAATCCTGAATCGTTTTTAATACTACTGAAAAACATTGATTTATTAAAACTATGTTATTTTCAATTACATCTTTCTTTTCTGCATAATATTTAACATTATCTTCAGTTTGAATGTCATCGAAAAGACTTTCAAAATCCTCTAATTTAGAATCCAAGGTATCTATACATTCGCTATTTAAATCGAACGTATCAAAGATGTTTTTGATAAAACCTACTTGATGTATAACTTCGGTATTAAGTTTAGATAATGATTCAACACCAATTTTATCACTAATAGCAATTACTTTTGATATATTATTAAATTCTATCCAGCAAGCATCAATTTTAGTTTCTAAATAAGTGTATCTATTTTGATTACGATTAATTTTCTTTTGAATAGTATCAGCAATGTAAAGACCTACTAATAAGCCTAAAGCACCAAGAAGTAATCCAGGTACATCTAATTCTTTTTTAATTTCAAAATAATAAAACCTTGTAGCTATAAAACAGATTAAAACACCAATAAAAAAAGCTAACAATAAGCGCCATTTATTTTTTTTCCATTGCATAAACACCTTTTTTTATCCGTTCAATATATTTAGGAACTTCATTTGACACAATAAGAAGCCTATGCCAAACTGCATCACCACCAAACGCTCCACCTAAAAGCCTAAAAGCTTCATTCAAGAAAGATGTCGTATAGCCGTTAGATCCATCTAAAATGACTTTCAACTTTACGTCTTGAGCTAAAGCATCTTCATATCCTTTTTTTAATAATTTATCATAAAACTCTTGACCTGAAAATGGTCCATCATCATAAGTACGCCAACCTGGTGTTCTTGCGAAATCTTTAGGTATATCAATTACTATCATAACTACACAAAATATGCTGGTTTACAACTTTTATTTACTTTCCAAAAATAATAAGTACCTGAAAAAGGAACTTTTATTTCTTCAAATTTCTGTTTGTCAAAATCTAAATATACGTCATTTGTTATAACTACTAAATTAGTGATTATATTGTCAGTATACAATTCATATATCGTTGGTAAGCCCTCACCACGCCAAGGTAGCCCTGTTTGAGATTCTATACCCTTTTTATATGCATTTTCTAAAATTGCAGAATTACTCTTAAAGTAATCTTTAACTTGTTGCCAACTATTATCTTCATAGTACTTCTTAATTATACCAACCCCATTGTCGACAAACGAAAATTTTACTGCATTATCTTTTTCTAAATGAGATACACCTAAATGCCAAAACACACTATTATCAGTTTGAAAGGCGTGGTCGCAAGAATTTCTTAACATTTCTCCTATTACTCCAAACAATTCTGGACATCTTGCCTCAACACCCCAAACAGTTTCCATTACTTTAGGCATTTCAGGCTCTAATTCAACTTGAGAAGTTGTAATATCTCCTGTATGTATTATAATGTTTTTAGTTTTCAAATTTTCAGGTGCAACATATCCTCTCATATATTTAAAAAAGCCTGATTGCTCCAGTTTATTACGAGCAATTGTATTTAATGGCTTCTCACCTTTCAAACCTATGCCAGCATTGGTTAACTCTTTCATTACTGAAAGCAACATACCAATAGCACCTTCTCCAATATCAGTTACCTTATGTAGTCTAATATTGATAATATTTTCTGTTTTACCTAAATCCTTTAAAAGAGATATAAAACGCAATACTTCCTCTGAATAACCTAACTGAAGTGTTAAAATCTCTGGTGCAATAACTTCTGCATACCTACTAAAATACTTGCGCTTCTGATTAAGCTTTACTTTAGCTAACCTTAATCTTTTTTTCTTCTCTTTTCTACGCTTTTTGCGTCTTTCTTCTTTTAGAAAACGATTATAATTAAAAGCTTTATTTGATTTGTCCTTTTTCAATAAATTAATTGGTATGAAATATTACAACTAAATTGTTTTTTCAAAATCATCACATAGTTGGTTTACTATGTCCTCTGTTTCTTTGATAAAGAATTGACCTAATTCTTTTTTATTACGTCTGATGTATTTCTTAAAAATTATTTCAAAGTCTTTATAGATTTCGTCTTCATCAAAAACGGTTTTAGTACTTTTCATTTTGGCAATTAAGCGACTTCCCTCTTTATTTACGTACTCAAAAAAGGCTTCTATTTTATGTTGAAAATCTAATATTAAGGCTTCTATTTCTTCTTCCTCTTCATTACGTTTTTCTATAACTGCTAAAATATCAAACTTATATTGTTTACCTGGTTTACCTGATGGCTCATTAGTACCTGGTTTGCCTTTAGACTTTTCTTCCTCTTCTGGTGGCGCAACAATACCTAATCTATTATCAAAATACACCTCAACGTCATCTATTAAATCTTTTGTACCTGATAAAGAATTATACAATACACTATACCTGTACCAAAACTCTGTAAAATAATCGTCGCTATACTTGTCTTCTATTTCAATAACATAAGCTATCAGATTAAGGATTTTGAAGTATTTGTTAATGTTTAGTTTTAGCTTTTTAGCTTCCTCTGGTTGCTTTCTTACGAATTGTGTAATTGTGTTTTCTAAATCTAAAATAGGCTGAATACTATCTTTCTTTCCTAATTGGTATGCCTTAAATTCTTTAAAATGCAGTTTAAAAATATGCTCTTGATTAAGATTCTCGTAAATATCTTGCAATAATTGTTCTTGCCCTAATGGGTCGAAGTCACTAACCACTACATTACTAAAGTGTTCAAACGCTTGTTTGATATTGTTTACGTTTACATTTTTATAGGATAAGTCTATAATCTTACAATCTTTCTTATACTTTCCTGCTGTTCTATTTACTCTTGAAATGGTTTGAATTGCATTAATACCTCTTACTTCCTTGTCTAAAAACAAAGTATGCAATTTAGGTTCATCAAATCCTGTTTGTAATTTATCTACAACTATTATTAAACCATTCTTTTTGATAGCAAAATTCTGCAATACTTTAGATTCTGATAAGCCACCGTTTAATGTTGATGCGCTTTCATACTTTTGTCCATCTGAACTATACACAATATAGATAGGTGCATCTTTAAAACGTTCATATTTTTTTTCATCTACAAACTCATTAAAATACTGTTGTATGTACTTACGATATTTAATAGCTGCTTTAATTGAAGAGGCTGCAAACATTGCTTTTGCTGTTCCTCTAATATTATGATATACCGCAGTTACTAATCGTTTAGCTACAAACTTTGAAATCGCTTCAATTCGTTCTTCGTTTTCGTATATATTCTTTTTACTTATTCTATATTTTTTACCATTAGCATCAACACCTTCTTCTAGATTGTCTGGTAAGGATTGTTCGTGATAACCTGTATCACCTTCAAAACCTTCAGTTGCATCGTCTGGCTTTTCAAAATACATTTTAGCTGATACAGGAACAATACCTTTTATGGGATTCAAAATATAACCATCTTCAATAGCTTCCTTCATTGTGTAACTATCAAAGGGAACCCAAATTTTCTCCGCTTCTGCATATTTATTGTACTCTCCAAAACGTGCTAAAGTAACATCGCTTGGTGTTGCTGTAAAACCTATGATTAAATTTTTCTTGTTGTATGTTTTTTTATACTCTTTATTGCTATCAAAACTGTTTTGTAATTCATCAAACAGCGATACCATTTCTTCGTGTTGTTGCCCTGTATTAGAACGGTGTATTTCGTCAATTAAAAAAGCAATACGCATAGATGCTAATTTTTGCACTACCTCATCATCTAAAAACTCTCTTATTGAATTGAACTTTTGAAGATTTACTACAACTATACGTTTGTCTGTATTTAATGCTTCGAGAAATGATTTTTTGCTATTGGCTTCTATGAACATACTATTGGCAATATTCATATTGTACATTTTGCTATCTAACTGATCTCTTAATTGTACTCTATCTACCACCAACATTATTTTATCATACACAAACTCATCATTCTTACGTAAATCTTTTAGCATTAATGACGACCAACCTATAATATTACTTTTACCAAAACCTGCTGCATATTGTAAGAGCAATGAATAGACGTTTTTATTGTTTTGATACTTTTGCCTTTTGTTAATTAAATCTTCAATTTGAACAGCACCTAACCCTTTTGCAGTTAGTTGTTGACGTAGTTTATTGATAAAGTAATCTGGTTCGTCTTCGTGTTCTAAAAACTCATCAATTTTACTAATAATTTTATCTGAACCAAACTTTTGTTTGGGTCTTGGTGCAATTAATCTACCATCATTATGCTTGTACTCTTTTTGTTTAGCTCTGTCTGATTTTACTAATTCACGTTCAATAAAGTTATAATAGAGTATTTCACGCTCTATCATTTTTTTGCTATACAACGCCTTAAAAACTTCTTCAAAACGTTGTTGCTTTGTTGCTTCGTTATTTAGTATTGGGTATGCTTTTAAGTCGTAGGCTACTTTTGTTTTGTATTCTTCAAAATCATAGGTTCTATCTTCAACTTTTGTTTTGATTGAATCGAAATGATTTGATATGTTTCTAATAATAAATGTATCCTGCACATCTGTAGTAGTAATGTGAATCGCTTTTTCAAAAATCTTTAGAAAATCTTTTCTTATGGTTTGAGATACATCGTTACCATCTGCAATATCTAAATAGCTTGTTACTGCTTTTTGATAGTCGTTTGCTATTTTTATTTTACCATCTTTACTGGCTGTTTGATTGTTATAATTAGATTTTAATTCTGAATAGCCTAAAAAGATACCGTTTACAAAAAAGGTAATATCTGGACGAAAACTAAATTGTTTTTTATCTTGATAATGATACATATATGGCAACTCTTGTACTACAGAAAATATATTTTCATCAAATAAGGCATCACCTTGAGTAATACTACCGCTTGGATAAAACAAATTGATTTTAACACCTTTAAAGGTTACTGACTTATTATTATTAATAAACAGCGCCATATTCATAGATTCACCTACACGCTTATTTAAAAACTCCTGAAACTCTTGTAACAACTCTTTTTCGTTATTATTGAATTTTTTTAGTAAGGTTCTGTATGCTTTTTTATTGAGCGTCGTTTCACTTATAAAATATTTTAAATCTTCAACTATAAAATGAAGTTTAGAAACCGTATTTGCTTTTACTTCTTTGTATTGTAACCCATCTGCACGATTGGTAAAGAAGTTCATTAAGTATTTATCTTGTAGTACTAATTCATCCATAATTATCCGTTTTGGTGGTTAGACGTAGATGTAACCACTTTTACTTTACCAGTTACCACCTCGTTAATTAAAGTTTTTCGTAATTCTTTTAAGGTGGAAATTTGAGTTTCTATGTTTTTTACAATGTTGTCAATAGTTGCTGTTTTATCATCTAAATAATCTGCTATTTGTAGTTGTTCTTGAAATGGCGGAAAAGCGAAAGATAACTTATACAATGTGCTAACGGTTAACTGGTTAATTGTTGATGTCATAAACACCCCTGACTGAAAATCAAATAAAATTGATTTAAAAAAATAAGATAAAAAACGATAATTTTTAGACCTTAAAACAGTCATAAATGCACCAAAAGTATAATCCTTGGTCTTTTCATCGATTACAATATTTTTACCTATAAGTCTTCTACTACCATTTCTTGAGCAAATTAAAATATCACCTACTTTTGTGAGATGATGTTTAGGTATAACCTTGTTAACATAAACATTGTTTAAAAAACAAGGCTTGTCATTTTGTATATTAGATGAGCGCAAGACTAAAATACCTTCACCCTGATCCACTATGTCAGAAGGTGAATAAACAATACCTATTATAGCTTTACCAACATCTTTTAATCGCTTAACCTGCCAATGTTCAGGTATCGAACCAAGCCAATCAATACCACTAAATTTTAATTTAACTACATTATCTAAACCTTTAGTAATAGCCTCATTAATGAGATTTTTACGGTAATTTTTATAATGTTTTGTTTTTTGTTGTAATAGCTTTATTTTTTTATCTATTGCTGTAGTTTTAGCATCTAAATAATTGGCTATTTGATTTTGCTCTGGTAGAGGTGGCAAAGTAAAAAACATATTTTTAAAACTTTCCTTACCTATGTTTGGTTGCCCATTTCTATTTAATAAATAGTTAATTTGTTCTTCTGTAATTTGACTTGCCAATAAAAAAAATAAAAAAGTTTTATTAAGTTTTTTTTTGTCTGGGAAAAAGTTACCTACACGATAGTTTTGTAAAATTGGTTCATCAATTGGACCAACTCTTATTATTTTACCAATAGTGCCACCAGTTAAAGCCATTAATATATCATCTTGATAAACTCTAATAGATTTAAAAGATTTTAATCTATCAGAAGCTATGAAACTACTTTTTGTTAAATCTAACTTACCTTTAGGATTGAGTTGAGATATTTTAACAATGCGTACACCGTCATTTGTGAAATCGTAATCTCTAAATTGATAACCGTGTCTTAAAAATACATTATCAATAAATCGAAAGCTTTCCCAATGTGCAGGAATATTTCCTAACCACTTTATTTCTGAATCTTTATAATTAATATATTTTTCCATTATAAAACTAATTCTTGCTCCAGATTAGACAATTTATTTTCCAACTCTTTTAAATCAATTACGATTTCTTTTATAGAGCGTAATTTTTCAGGTTTGTAAAACACTTTATTAAAATTGATTTCAACCCCTATTGTGTTTTCTATATATCTAAATGGTTTGGTAATGTACTTTGCCATAAAATTGGCAATGTCTTGTTGGTTTTCTACTTCAATAGGATTATATGGTATAACCTCATAATCTTTCTCGTAATCAGGTGTTAACTCTACAGAGATAGTAATACTGGCTTCTCTGATTTTAGTAGCCTTTTTAAAGGTTGGTTTAATGACAATTTTGCCATTACCCATTACATCTGCACCGTTTTTATGAACCGCTACTATAGATTCTTTTTCGGTATCAAAATAGTAATTTGCTTTTTCAGTATCTACACTTAAATACGGTATGGATTGGTCGAAATTTGCTATTAGTGGCTTTATATGGTTGCTGAAATAATCGAATAAAGAATCGTGCCTTGTAGTATCAAAATCAGTTAAAACAAACTCTGTGATTTCAATTTCTTCATCCTCAATTTTTTGATGAACCTTAATTGGGTTTAATTTTATAGAATTAGCTCTTATAGATTCACCAGCTTTGTTTTTCTTTATAGGTAGTCTATCTTCTAATGTTAAACCATTTTCATCTACATTGGTTAACATTATGGCTTGTTTATTAAAATAGAAGTGCCATTTATCAAACACCCTTGCGTATTCCGTGTCTTTAAAATTGGTTAAGGCATCAATAATGGTTTTTCTGTTATCATATACCATTTCTTTACGCTTTTTACCTTTACTCTTTTTTAAAGGCTCGTAGAATTTGCTACCATCAATCAGGATAACTTTGTCTTTACGTTCTTCAGATTTATTCTTGTTAAAAATCCATAAATAAGTATAAATACCTGTATTGAAAAATTCATCGGTAGGCATTTGTATAATTGCTTCTACCCAATCGTTATCAAAGAAATACTTTCTAATATTACTTTCACCACTACCAGCATCGCCACTAAATAAGGTAGAACCGTTATGTACTACTACGGATAAGCCTTTAGTATCTAATTGCGATAAAATATGTTGTGTAAAAAGAAACTGCCCATCTGAAATAGAAGGTAAAGCGTGGAAACGTTCTGTGGTGTCATTTTCAATATCTTTTTTATACCCTTTCCAATCAACACCGTAAGGTGGATTTGCTACAATAATATCGAATTGCTTTTCTATAAATGAAATATTAGTAAGCGTGTTACCATAACGAATATCAGAATCATTACGAAAACGACTTTCTATTTTTGCAAGTGCATATAAACTATCGCTCCAATCCTCACCATAGGTTTTTGTAGGTCTATTAAAGTGTTCTTTAATTCTATCTTCTACACCGAATAATAAGTTTCCTCCGCCACACGTTGGATCATATATTGTTAAAAACTCTCCGTTATCTTTTATTTTAGAAAGAATAATTTCAGAAATTAAAGAGATAATATCATCTGGTGTATATTGTTCTCCAGCAGTTTCAGCAGAAATGTCTGCCCATTTGCGTTTTATATGTTCTTCTAAAGTAGTAATGTCAGAGTTATTAAAAGGTGTTAAATCAATTTCACTCCATTTTTTTACGGTATCAAAAAGAATGTCTTTTTTACGTAATTGACCACTAACACCAGAAATATCTAAATACTTTTCTTCTGTATTCCCTCTATCAACGCCTAAAAGTTCTTTTGTTTCAGGGTCGAATGCTTTTAAGTAAGCATCAAAATCGTTGTCGAATGTTTTGTCATTTCTACAAATTTCAGCTAATGTTTTCTGATTTTTAATTACTAAATCATTGTACCCAATATTGTAATCTTTAAACTCTTCAATAAAGTCGTTTACATCATCAATATCCTTAATGGTCTCGGCATCAAAATCTTTTAGTAATTCCTTGTAATGACGTATCAATCTACTTTCCAACATTATCATTGCAAAGTAGGGCATCATATATTTAGGGAAGTCTGATTGTTTAATACCTGATGCTATTAAAAGGTCGGCAGTTGACCATACTTTAGATTCGTATTGTAGTATATTTTGGCTCATATAATTAATTGTCTTTTGTGTCTAATAATTCTTTTGGGTTAACGCTTAAAATATTAGCAATTTCATACAGCACCTCTAAACTTGGTTGGTTTCTGTTTTGAACATAACCATTAACTGTATTAAAGCTTTTACCTAACTTTTCTGCTAACCAAACTTGCTTGATTCCTTTTGCTTCAAGTACTTCTTTAATTCGGTTCATAGGGAATAAAATTGAATGTTAAATATATAGTTTTTACTTTGTATTTATATAACGTATTGCATTATATTTTTTATAATGATTTTAAAACAGTAAACATTGCAAAGATTGCAAGGTTTGCAACCTATTTCTGTTTTATATAATAGCCTGCTTTTGGCTTTGTTAGATAGCCTGCTTTTTCGAGTTTAGATAAATGGTAGTCGACTGTACGTTCCTGTATTTTTAGACCTTTTCCTATTTCAACTGCTTTTTTTCTTTCAAACTCTTGTGGTAATTGATTAAAGAAATTGTTTTTTGGTGATGTAGGTTTAAAATCTATAGTTGCGCCTTGATTTGGTAAATTTTTAAAAACTAACAAACTATGTTGAAGATAAATATCTGCTAAAATTAGTGCGTTTTCAAAATCAATATCCGTACAAACTAAATCGGTATCGTGCAATTGATGCTCAAATTTACGCATCGCTGTAAATATCATACAGAAACGATATACTATTAACCCTAAACGTTTTACTACACTTGTAGCATCTTGACTAACTAAATTGTATATTCTAAATAAATACTCATCAAACAATGGATTGAATTTTTCCCATTGTTCATCTGAAAGATGAATATTGGTAACGGTTGTATCTAAAAACCTAACCATTCTATACGTGTAATCTGAAAGCTGTTTAAAATGCTCTGTTAGGTTTACTGGATTGGATTTTGGCGATGGGTCCAACCAAACAGGATTTGAAGCAAAAACGTAAAATATAAATCTACTAAATAGACCATCTTCGGCAGATTGCACAATATTTAAAATTTGATTTGGTGTCCCAGAAAGTACTACCGAAAGCCTGGGATTATCAATCTCTAAATACTCATTATTTGTTTTTCGTGATATTGATATTTTTTCGTGATGATAGGCTTTGCGCAATAAATCAGAATAAGAACCCCAATCATTTTTAAACGTTTGACCTAATGTATCTGCTTCGGTTTCGCAAATAATACCAAACCCTTCATTATCTTGTAAATGTTTTATAATTTTTGCGTTGCTTGTATTGGCAGGAATAAAAACTACTTTAAATGGTGGTTCTTCGGGTTCTTCGGGTGCTTCTTCACCTTTTTTTAGGTATTTTTTAGCGTGTTTAATTGCTTCCATTTCTTTGTTAAAGTCTTTTTCGGCATCTATAGAATCTGACATTACCGCTTGATGGTATTTATCTGCTAACATTTTCGCAAAGGTTAAAGCACCTTTACCTGAAGCTGGTGGTGCTAATAAAAAAGAAAACAGATTTGGAAATACAACTTTACCACTATACAAGCCTGTAACATTTGGTAAGCATCCTGAAATTATTGAAAGTGCTCCTGTAAGAAATACATCTTTTTCCCTGTTATCTCTTAAAACTTCGATTCCCTTTCTAAATAATGCAGGAAGGCTATTGAATACACTTTCTGGAATACTGGGTGTAGATGTTAATAGTGAAAGGTTGTCAATACTTTGTTTTGCTTCTGGCTCAAATTCTTTCTCTTTTACATTGTTTGCAAACTTTGCAAACTTTGCAAAGTCTTGTGTATTATTTTGATATGCACTACGAACAGATGTTTTTATTTCGCTTTCTTTTAAGTCGAAATTCACATTACAAAAATCTAATGTATCTATTTCTTGAATCCCAAACCTGTTGGCGTTTGACGCAAAAAGAAATATAAAATTGTTTCTATTCCCTTCAAAATATTGCTCTTTTTGTTCTGTGAATTTAACACAGCGTTCTAATAATTCAAAGGTTGTTAATTGTGCTTCTTCCTTTTGTTTTATAACAACTTCAAAAGTATCTGCGTTACTATTTATAAAACAATCTTCATCAAACGATACAAAACATAAACGACATATATCTTTCCCAGAGGTATCAATACCTATATTTAAAGCTTGTTCGTAATATTCTACAACTTGATTATACGCTTCCTTATGATGCTCTTTAGTAGTATTTACTTTTACGATTATCTTTATGCCTTTACCACTTGGGCTTATAAATGATGCCAAAGTATAAGGTGCTAATCGAGTTGTATTAATCACCTCTTGTAATTGATAAACTGAAAGTTTATCAATGTCTAATATTACATATTGACTATAGGCTTCAACCTTATCAATACTTCTACCATTAGTAAAAGTGCCAGATACTGTAAAAGCAATTAATTGCTTTTTAAGTTGATCTGCTTCTTCTTTATTATCATTAGTCAATAAGGTTCTTATATTGCTTATTTCGGTTTTATAAGTACCTGTTTTAATATCATTAAGGATTTTTTCCAAAGGCTTATCCTCAACCTTGTTTACAAAGTCTTTAAAGACTGATACGACAGCTTGCATAAGTTTTAAATATTTGTAGTGTAATCTCTTCTATTAGTTTTAAAAGCTTTTTTGTAGTTCTTATCTAAAAGCTTTTGTACATCGCTCATTCTGTAATAGATTTTTGAGCCTATTTGAGAAAACGATACAATGCCATCATCTCTCCAAGTCTGTGCTGTACGCTTGCTAATATTCATTAGCTGTAGAAATTCTTGATTGTCTAAAAAAGTGTCCTCTGGCGACTTTTGATTTTCTTCGAGTTTTTTGTTTAGAACATCTAAACGATTTAGTAATTCTTTGTACTGTTGTACACTTAAAATAATTGCTTCCATTACGATATATGTTTTAAAATTATACCGCAAGATTGCCTCAATGATAAGTTGTTATAGGTGTACCCTTATAAAACCCTTATAATTAGTGTATTTTAGTGAAGTGGATTGTTTTTTATGTATTCTAAAGTTTGTTTTTTATAATTTTCAGAAGTTGTTGAGGCATCTAATTCAGATTTAAGTTCTAAACCTATTTGTTCTGCTACCATATTACAAAGTGATGCTATGCCAATATTAGGTATTATCATTTTATCTCTTAATGCTTCTACAACACCCCTTAAAGCTCCCTTTTTTCTTGGTGTTAAAGTAGATTCACCCTTTATTGTGACACTTAAATCTTCAAGTAGTTTTAAGATATAAACAAACTTTTCTTCTGAAACCAAATCTTTTAAGTTCTTTTGAATAACCTTTTCTTTTCCATTATTATTAATTTGTTTAATTAGATTTTGTTTAATCTCATTTAGATAATGAAGTTTGGTGTCTGTAATATAATTTACTTCTATATTATCAGTTAAATGCCTATATTTTTCGTTTTCTATTTTTATATTTAGGTAGTAATCGTCATCTTTTTTTATGTTCTCCCAGTTAACTATATATTCATTAATAATTTTTAATAGTCTTTTTAAGAAGCCTACGTTACCATCCAGATAAATTTCTTTGATGTATGAATTTATTATTTCTGTATAGTTGAAGTATTGAAGCTGTATTTCATCTGAAGATTTTTTTATTTCAAATTTATCATCATCTAAAACAAGAAGAAATTCAAATTTATTAATAGCTTCTATTTTTTCGACTATATCTTTTGTACTATGATTTATATGGCCTGTTTGTGGTAATGCATTTAGTGTTGTTTTTTTAGGTACAGATTGCATATCATTTATTTGGTGGCTTTTACTATTACCTATCAAGCCTTTTTTAAAATCCTGCAAGACGTTTTCAGTTGCTTCTTTAAATATTTGAAAATGATTAGTGTAATGTTTCCAAACGTGCATCGCATACTTATTATCATATTCATTTGCTTTATACTCCATTTGGTTTGGATGCCAATAGGTGTCGTGATAAATTCTTTTAAATGCTTCTGCTCGTTTTTCTGGTATGTGTGTTTTAAATTGATTTACCGATAATGTTAGATATTTATTAATTTCAAAATCATTTAAAGGTTTTATTTTTTCATAAATAGACTTTAAAAACACATTGTATAAATCACCAGAAATGTATGTATCAAAATACTTGGGGTCGAAAGTATAGGTTTCCCAAAGGTCGTCGCAATTCTTCTTGTACTCAACTGATTCAATCGCTAAACGCTTTTCTAACTCCTCTACTAACAAAACTTCTTCGTTTTTATCATTCTTGTATTGATTGTACATATCTGGTTTAACGTTTTTAGTTTTATTTTCAACACTTATAGATTCTAACTTATTTAATTCTTTATCAATTATTGTGATTAATTCTTTGATAGATGTAAATTCATTAGGAAACAGAAGTTTTTCTTTATCAATATAAATCGGTTCTTCTGGATCTTCATATTCAACATCAAAAAAAGTTTTTGTTTTCCTTAAATATCCAAGCTCTAATTGTTTCTCTTTAGTGTGTTTTTCTTCTATTTTTTTATACGCTCTATCGGTTTCTTCTTTAGAATAAAAACATTCCTGGGCTGTTTTCATACTCCATAAATACCAACCTATATCCTCTTTTAAATACTCTAAAGCATCTTTTTCTAAATTGGTAATATTTTTAATAAGGTTATACAACTGTAAATTACTGATGAGTTGACCTCTTAAATTATCTAAAGTAGCCGATAATTCGTCGTTAATTTTTTTTGAATCCCTTTCCTTAACTTCAGCTTTCATTTTATCAATAATAGCATCCAGTTTAGGTTTTTTCTTTTCTTCTTCTACTGATTCTAATATGCTTTTAAACTTTGATAGCCTTTCAGCTAATGCCATATATTTTATAAAATCTTCTATTTCGTTTTTATCAAAACTATAAAGCTCATCATTTAAAACAGCTTCAAAATACATTTCATCTTCTTGCTCTACTTTTTCAGCTGTTAGATATTCCTCTGCAAGTAGTTCAATGCCTTCGTAATAATTACTTATGAAATTCCTGCAAATACGCTCACGGTAGCTATAAAAATCTCCTTCGTGTTGTTCTAATTCATATTTATTTAGAAAAGCAGAAATATATCCGGCAACATTTGAGTTACATTTTGATATTTTCTTTTGCAGTTTCTTTATTTCCCTTTTGGTTAACTTGTCTTTTTCATCATCATTAATACAGGTAGAATAAAGCATTCTGTCCTTTTCGCTATTATCATAGCTAATTGATTCTAATCTACCATCTATAACTTCTGTTAAACGGTCTAATATTTTGATTTCTATTTTTGAAAATTCACCCATATTAATTGATGTATTTATCTACCGCATTATCTAACTCACTACTTATAATTTTTGCATAAACTTGTGTAATACCAATATCTGAATGGTCCATTAATTTAGATACGTGTTCTATTCTCATTCCATTATTTAACGCTCTGGTAGCAAAAGTATGCCTACTTATATGAAACGATAAATTAAAAGGTAATTCTAAACGTTTGCCTATTTTTCTCAAATACATATTACTTAATGCTATTGCTCTACCTGTTATTAAATTTCTATGCTCTTTATCAGTAAAATATGTTTTATCAATATTTGCAAAAGGGAAAATTATATCTTCTTGCTTCTGGTCTTTTTGTTGATACCTCTCTAATATCTCAACTGCTTTTTGACCTATTTTAACGCTGTGCTGTCTGTTAGTCTTTCTGATGATTTTTGTTATTCTTCCGTTTACTTTATCGTAGTTTTTCCATTTAAGCTCCAGCATATCCCCAAATCTTAAACCACCTGCAAAGACTGAAAAAATAAACATATCTTTTATAATCTGCGCTTTATCTTTATTTGAAACTTCCAAATTCATAAAAGCTTTAAATTGTACCGCAGTTAGATAGCGTTTTGTACTCTTTTCTTTCTTTACTGTGAACTTGTTAAAAGGAAATAAATCCAAAGGTATTAAATCTTCTCTTTGTGCTTCCTTAAACATAATCTTCATAATCTTTAAAGAAAAATTTATAGTTGTATTGTTGTTGCCTAAAGTAGAGCTGCAATAAGATGCGTAATCCTTTAGCGTGGTTACTGTAATATCTTCAAACATTAATTCACGATGCCCTACAAACTTTTCAAACTTCTTTAAATAGGTTTTATAGTTTTTGTAAGTTGAGTAAGCTAAAGTGTCTTTTAGCTTCTCACACCGATTATCTGAATAATCAAAGAAGTTTGTTAAGGGTTTACCTTTTATGGCCTCTTTTAGCTTTCTTGCAGTTGTAGATTGGTTCCTTCTTTCAAGGTCTGCAATTTCACCTTTTGCATCAGCTACCTTTTGAGATATGTAAGCATTTAGTCTTGTTGAATTACTGTGATTCTTCTTTACTTTTTGCTTATCTTCATCCCATTCATTAGGCTTTAATTTTAGACTTAAAGAAATGAATTTAGTTTTACGGTCTTTGATAACTCTTAAATAAAGAGGTGCTTCGCCTGCTTTATCTACTTTGTTATTTCTTAAAATTAGTTTTATTGAAGACATAAAGTACTGTTTTTAAAGGTGTGCAAAGCGATGCAACCGAGTACCAAGGTACAACAATAGGTACAACAAAACAAGCATTATAGCGCATTTTGTTGCATTATATTACTTTAGTCAAAATCTCTAATGTACTGTATTTAAAGGGTTTTAGTGTAATTTAAAGAAAGAGAGTGAAGTATCTATATAACACCGTGTATAATTCATTGCTAGTTATAGCCTACTTACGAAAGTCCTCGCGGACTTTCTATCTGTGATTTATTTGCTAAATTAGTTGCTTAAACACGCAACGAAATCATACACAAAACCGTTGTGCATAATGTTGAAAAAACTACTTCTAATAATATTATTTCTATCAAATTTATCCTTTTCACAAACGGATAAAGACAACTACGAAATTTATTCAAAAGTAATTTCAGAACAACTTAAATTCGGAATAGACAATAAAACTGACTCAATAATTTTGATTGAACAGTATGTTCCAAAATTTCCGCCCGAATTTGATATTGTAGCGGATTTTACAGCTGACAGTATTCCGGATTGGGCTTATAATTTTCTTTATACCCAAACATACAGAAATGAGGAATTTGTAAATAGAATAAAAAATGACAAAGAATTAAAAAACGCAATTAAAGAATTTACGACTGATTTCATTAATCACCCAAAATTGAATGCAGAATTACTTAAAACTGACAGATTAAATATTCAAATCATAACTTCAGAAAAATACTATTCCTATTTCGGAAAAAAATTTAAGCGAATTGACAAAGCTTGGAAACGGATTAAGAAAAAATACGGGACAAGAAGCGTTATTGAATTTTCAAAAGTAAAATACTATAAAAATTTTGCTACTGTGTTCTATGAACATCATTGTGGTGGACTTTGTGGCTCGGGAAATATGGTAGTCTTTGAAAAGAAAAATGGAAAATGGGTAATCTTGTCTGAAATCAACTTTAGGATGTCCTAAAAAATAAAAACACTATGCACAACAATGTATAACCGCAATTACGGCGGATTCGACTGCGTCCGAATCCACTCGGTAATTGCTAAGGTCAGTTCTAAAACCGAATATTTTCGCTAACTTGGCCGTAACTGACGGTTATACGAGACCGTTTTGCTTCAGTATGACGTACATTATAAAAAAATAGAAAATGACCCAATCTGAATTCATAATTTTAAATTTTAAAGAAATTAGGAGAAAAAGCCTCAAACTTTGGAAAGCACTTCCTAAAAACTATTATAATTGGAAACCTGACGAAGAAGCAATGACTGCAATAGAAATGATTCGACACGTTTTAGAAGCTGATTATGGGTGGAATATTATAATTAATAATGGGAGTATGAAAAGTTATAAAACACCTTGGAAGAATAGGCCATTTATTAGCGTTAATGACGAACTTGATTTTGCCGAACCTTATAGAAACATATTTTTAGAAAGTGTTAAACAATTTTCGGATCAAGAGTTAAGCGAAATTGAAATTGTTCACCCTGGAAATGGAAGTAAGAAAAACCTTGGAAATTATCTGTTACGGATTGGTTATCACGAATCTGTACACGCAGGACAATTCCTTTCGTATTTAAGAGCAATGAAAATTAATAGACCTGAAATTTGGGATTAAAAAAACAGTACTTATTTTAGTTCAATTATTTGGTGGTAGCAAATTTACTACGTCTTATTTTTAGCAGGAAAATTTCACATTCAACCCCTATTATTCTTAAACATTACCGTTAACAACTATATTAAAAACGTTAGAAACAGTATGAAGGAAATAGTATTAAACGACGGAAATAAATTACCAATTCTAGGTTTTGGAACATACAAATCTACAAAAAAAAGAAGGTATTCAATCTATAAAGAATGCTTTGAATATAGGTTGCAGAATGTTTTATACAGCCGCCAAGTATGATAATGAAAAAGAAGTTGGAAAAGCAATAAATGAAAGTGGAGTCGATAGAAAAGAAATTATCATAACCACAAAATTATGGCGTGAAAATTTAGGTTATGAAGAAGCTAAAAAAGCTTTTAACATATCACTTAAAAAACTTGGTTTGGATTACACTGACTTGTATTTAATCCATTGGCCTGCCAATGCAAAAAATTATAAGGATTGGCAAAAAACAAATGCCGATAGTTGGCGTGCTATGGAGGAGTTACAAGCTGACGGAAAAATAAAATCCATTGGCGTAAGCAATTTTTGGCAAGAACATTTAGAGGCACTTTTTCAAACTGCAAATATAATTCCTGCTATCAATCAAATTGAGTTTCATCCTGGTTATTGGCAATCAGAATTGGTAAAGTTTTGTAAAAAGAATACCATTGCAGTTGAATCTTGGTCGCCTTTAGCCAGAGGAAAAGTCTTTGGAAATGAACTATTACAATCTATAGCTAGAAAACACAATAAATCTGTAGCTCAAATTTGTTTAAGATGGATAACGCAACATGAAACCATCGTCATCCCGAAATCAAATACATTAAAACGAATTGAAGATAATATCAATATTTTTGATTTTAAATTATCAGAAGCTGAAATGAAGCAAATAAATGAACTTCCAGAAATGGGTTTTAGCGGAGAATTGCCTAACAATTGGCCAGAGGTATTGGATGTGAAAAATTAAAAAAAACGCCACCTAATTTAAGACGCATATCGTTTATTTCAAATTCCAGCCTACTTACAGAGCTCCTTCCAAATTTCCTATCCCGAAGTAGCTAGTAATAAACGTCCAATAAATTTTTAAAATAAAACACATCGTCATTTAGAAACCTAAAGGACTTTATCGTAATTTTGCACCCAAGTAAATCGCCTTATCGTTCCGAATATATTTCGGGGAGGAAAGTCCGAACACCAGAGTGCAAACATAGTGGCTAACAGCCACCAGCCGTGAGGTTAGGAAAAGTGCAACAGAAAGTATGTACAGGTCATGCTGTAGTGAAACCAGGTAAACTCTATGTGGTGCAATGTCATGTATACCAACGTTTGAGCGCGGCACGTGCGATTGTTGGAGGGTAGGCAGCTAGAATGTATTGGTAACAATGCATCCAGATAAATGATAAGGGCTTTTTAATTTTTAATTCAAGAGTACAGAATTCGGCTTATAGATTTACTAACACAAACAAGCTCCTTGATTTTCAAGGAGCTTTGCTTTTATATGCTGTTTGGTTTAGTCTGTTTTAACCATTATTCTTCCTCGTCAGACGCTATTTGAAAAAAGCTAAACATATTGCCACCATAACTTTTGGAATGGCTGTAATGTTCTAATTCGGAAAGTTTGGTGTGTTTGGAGTGTTCTACAATGAGCACACCATTGGATTCTAATAAATTGTTTTTAAATACCAAGTCTGGAATTTTGCTGAATTCTTCTAAAGGAAAATCATAAGGTGGATCGGCAAAAATGATGGTGAATGGCGTTTTGGCTTTTTCTAAATATGTAAACACATCACTTTTAATGGTGTTTATAGTCATTTCAAAACTATCTGCTGTTTCATTTATAAATTTGATACAACCAAAATTTTCATCAACTGCTGTAATGTGTTCCGTGCCTCGAGATGCAAATTCGTAACTGATATTTCCGGTTCCTGAAAACAAATCCAACACCGAAACGGAATCAAAATAATACAGGTTGTTTAAAATATTAAACAAGGCTTCTTTTGCCATATCAGTGGTTGGACGAACAGGTAATTTTTTAGGAGCTGTAATTCTTCGGCCTTTAAATTGACCTGATACAATGCGCATTATAAACTGTGTATTAATGTGAAAAAAGCATGATTGCTTTTCGGTTTTTCTAAATATTTAAACGTGTCGTTGCGCTTGGCAAAGCGAATATGCCTAATGTATTTGTAAGCAATACTATGCAACTCATCATTATCTGTAACCTTGCCTAAAAACAGGAGAATGAAGCTGTCTGGATTGAGTTGTAATTGCTCGGCTGTAAATAGAACATAATAAATAAAATCTTCCTTGGTAGCGTATTCAAAACTATTGTAGAGTAGGAGCTTGCCTTGTTTTACTACTACAATTTCAAAATGTGTATTCTGAACATGCACATACATTTTGGTATCTGTTTCTGCTTGTTCTTGTTCTAAAATTTGTTGGATTAAAACGGTGGAAAAATGTTTATATGAAAACGCACCAAACTGCTCATAAATATAATTGTTGATATTTACATAAGGCACGTAAACATTAACACTATTATTCCGGTCTATTTTATCAAAACTAATGAAATCCGATCGTAATATTTTAGAATTGAATTTTAAATAATCGGCCAAATTTTCCTCTTGAAACAGTTCGTCTGGAACCAAGGTTGCTAATTCATTTTCATGAATAACCTGAATATCATTAAATGCGGTTTGAAGGGCCTTTTCGGTTTCAAAAGCGTCAATTAATAAATCGAGGATTTTATAAGGCGTTTCGCGTTTCTCGGTAGATATTTCTTTTAGAAATACAACGGTATTGCTTTCTGTATTCAAAACACAAAAAGAAAGTCCATTCAAACTAATTTGAATGGACAAGTTCTTATTACTTATAATATGTTTGTTATTACTCGTTAGCGCCATAAGTTTTTGGCCAGTTACCGTTTGTTTTAACTTCTGTCATAGATCCAACACGAATAGCATCACCATTCACAGCATCAACCGAGATAACTTCGTTTTCTTGAAGAATTAAATCACGATCTTGGTCATCTAAAACTACTGCTTTTTTAACAAACGCTTCAAATACTGGAATTTTAACATCGTCAGTTTCTAAAAATCCGGCGTTCATTTCAAATTTTACACCTTCTTTTCCTACAGGAACATTCATCATGTCTTTGTAACGTGTAGAATTTCCAAATAGCGAATCTCTAACTGGCACAAAGTTTAAGGTATCAATTATAGTACTATCTTTCATTGTTTCCACACCACCATAACGTTTTGTCATGGCCACATCTAAAACTAAAGTATCACGACGTTGTGTAATGGTATATTTAGCCGAGTCAATAAATTTTAATAAGTTATCAAAATTAGGCGCAAAAACACCAGTTACTTGTCTATGAGCTAACTGTGCATCACGAATATCAATTAAACGCTCAATAACTTGTGCGTATCGCTTATCTTTTTCTTTGTTGAATTGGATAGGTTTGTAAACAGACATAAATGTTTGATACCCTAAAAAGCCAATAAGAACCCAAAGTAATACAATTAGTACAGGTTTAAATTTTGACGGTATAAATTTATCTACAAGCCAAACTAAACCAATGGTTAGAAGGATTACCGCAACTACAATTAGAATTATTGTTAACATAGTTTTTAATTAAATGAATTAAGGTTGTACGCAAATCTACAATTTTTTTTTAATCGTAAAAGCCAATGAGGCTAAAAATCATTGTTATCTTTGTCTTAAATTTTAAAAACCCACTGTATTAATGAATTCTAACGAATTTTATTCGCTTGTAAAACAACAGTTTCCCTTTCAACCAACCCTAAAACAGGACATTGTTTTACAGCAATTATCAGAATTTATTTTTTCAGAAAAGAAAAATGACTTGTATCTGCTTAAAGGATACGCCGGAACTGGAAAAACAACCATTATTGGTACGGTTGTGTCCAATTTATGGAAGGCTAAAAAAAGTGCCGTATTGTTGGCACCAACGGGTCGTGCGGCCAAAGTTATCTCCAATTATTCCAAGAAAGAAGCGTTTACCATTCATAAAAAGATTTATTTCCCTAAAAAAGAAAAAGGAGGAGGCGTAAAATTTGTCATGCAACCCAATAAGCATAAAAACACCATCTTTATTGTGGATGAAGCCTCCATGATTCCTGATGCGCCAAGCGATTCAAAATTTTCCGGCGCCAGTTCCTTATTAGATGATTTAATGAGTTATGTATACTCTGGTCATCACTGTAAATTATTGCTTATTGGAGATACAGCCCAATTACCACCAGTAAAACTGGAATTAAGTCCCGCTTTGGATGCAAATATTTTGGAGCTAACCTATAATAAAACGGTGACTAAAATGGAATTGGATGAAGTCATGCGTCAAGAACAAGATTCTGGTATCTTGGTAAATGCTACAAGTCTGCGTGAAATGATGGACGAGTCCTTTTTAGAGAGCTTTCAATTTGATTTAAGAGGATTTAAAGATATTGTTAGGCTTACGGATGGTCAGGAAATTATGGATGCCATTAACGATTCGTATAGCGAAATGGGAAATGAGGAAACGGCATTTATTGTAAGAAGTAATAAGCGTGCAAATTTGTATAATGAACAAATTAGGAATCGGATACTTTTTAATGAGAATGAATTATCGGCAGGTGATTTCTTAATGGTTGTTAAAAATAATTACTATTGGGTAAAACCAAATTCCGATGCGGGTTTTATTGCCAATGGTGATATTATTGAAATTTTAGAGATTTTTAGAATCATCGATTTATATGGTTTTCGCTTTGCGGAAGTAAAAATCCGTATGGTAGATTATCCGCGAATGACACCTTTTGAAACCGTTTTAATGCTAGACACCATTTCTGCAGAAACACCATCATTGCCATATGAAGATTCTAACCGTTTGTATCAAGAAGTGATGAAAGATTATGAGCATGAAACCAGTGGTTATAAAAAGTTTTTAGGCGTTAAGAACAACAAGTATTTCAATGCCTTACAAGTTAAGTTTTCCTATGCTATTACCTGTCATAAATCGCAAGGTGGTCAGTGGAGCACGGTTTTCGTGGAGCAACCGTATTTACCAGATGGCATAACGCTAGATTACTTACGTTGGTTATACACAGCTATTACCAGAGCTAAAGAAAAGTTGTATCTTATTGGTTTTAAAGATGAATTTTTTCAAGAATAAAACGGTACGCCATGACATTAGAAACCATATTAAGCATATTTTTGGGTATCGGATTAGCCGCGTCGGTTGGGTTTCGGGTTTTTGTGCCTTTATTTGCTTTAAGTTTGTCGGCGTATTTTAATGTTTTAGAACTAAACAGCTCCTGGCTGTGGTTAGGCAGTTTAACGGCTGTTATTACCTTTGGTGTGGCCACATTGTTTGAAATATTTGCCTACTACATTCCATTCTTGGATAACTTATTGGATACCATAGCCATTCCTTTAGCAGCCATTGCCGGAACAGCCATTGTGGTTTCTACCACTATAGATTTAAATCCTGTTGTAACCTGGTCATTAGCCATTATTGCAGGCGGTGGGTCAGCAACAGCTATTGCTAGTACGTCTAGCGCAACACGATTAGCCTCCACAGCAACTTCGGCAGGTTTTGCTAATCCTATCGTTTCTACTATTGAAACCGTTATGGCCGTTTTTATGACAATCATTTCTCTTGTATTGCCGGTATTAGCGTTAATTTTAGTCCTTGTTATTTTAGGTCTATCATTCAAAATTTTTAAAAAGTTTAGGACCTCTAAACCCTGAAATCAGGTTAAAATATCCTATTTTTGAAACTATTAATTACTATTTTAATATGAAGCTACCATGCTGAAAGTTTTAGCATGCCAAGAAATGATTATTAATGATCTGCTTGGTTCATATTTAAGTTATAAAAAGAACACATGAAAATAATTTCCATGATTCCTGCACGTTACAAAGCTTCCCGATTTCCAGGTAAGCTCATGCAAGATTTAGCAGGCAAAACGGTGATTTTACGAACCTACGAAGCCACCGTTAATACCCAATTATTTGATGACGTTTTTGTGGTTACGGATAGTGAAATTATTTATAATGAAATTGTAAATAATGGCGGAAAAGCTATTATGAGCAAAAAAGAACACGAATGTGGAAGCGACAGAATTGCCGAAGCTATCGAGTTTATGGACGATGTAGATATTGTGGTTAATGTGCAAGGTGATGAGCCTTTTACCGAAGTCGCTTCGCTTAAAAAACTAATTGCTGTCTTTAACGATGATCCACTAAAAGAAATTGATTTAGCATCTTTAATGGTTCATATTCATGAATGGGAGGAGATTACTAACCCCAATACCGTTAAAGTTATTGTTGATAATAATAATTTTGCTTTATACTTTTCTAGAAGCCCCATTCCGTTTCCAAGAGGCAAGGATGTAGCCGTTAAATACTACAAACATAAAGGAGTGTATGCGTTTAGGCGTCAAGCACTTTTAGATTTTTACCGTTTACCCATGTTGCCGTTGGAAGCGTCTGAAAAAATTGAGTGCATCCGATATTTAGAATATAGTAAAAAAATAAAAATGGTAGAAACCGATGTTCAAGGTGTTGAAATTGATACACCTGAAGATTTGGAATTAGCCAACAAGCTGTGGAAATAAATTATAATAACATACACGTAATAGGCTTTGATGCGGATGATACGCTTTGGGTTAATGAAACCTATTTTCGGGATGCCGAAGTAGCCTTTGGAAAACTATTATCGCCTTATGAAACCTTAAATAAAATAGACCAAGAACTATGTAAAGCGCATATAAGAAATTTGCCGCTTTATGGGTATGGTATTAAAGGTTTTGTATTGTCCATGGTAGAAACAGCTATTGAATTATCTAACAATAATGTATCGGCTAAAACCACCCAAGCTATTTTGGATATAGGAAAAGATATGCTGGAGAAACCTATTGAATTGTTGGATGGTGTTGAGAATGTATTAAAAGAATTATCAAAAAAATACAAATTAATTCTAGCTACCAAAGGTGATTTATTAGACCAAGAGCGAAAATTAGAAAAATCAGGTTTGCTAGATTATTTTCACCATATTGAAGTATTAAGTGATAAAAAAGAAGCCAATTATTCCAGGCTTTTAAACCATTTGGATATTACACCATCCCAGTTTTTAATGATAGGAAATTCATTAAGGTCGGATATATTGCCCTTGGTAAATTTAAAAGCACATGCTATTCATGTGCCTTTTCATACCACGTGGATTCATGAGCAAGTTACCGAGAATGAAACGAACGGAAAAGCTTATAAAACAGTTAAAAGTTTGAATGAATTACTGGAATTGTTGCAATAGTGTCTGTGGATTTCAATAATTATAGCGATATTTATCAATTGAAATTTATAGCAGAATAAATAAGGAAAGATTAATTAAACAGTGCGTCAAATAAGTCCCTTTTGATAAGCTGTTTCAGAACAATATTACATGAGTTACAAGAATTACCCAATGGTGTCTCGAGTTGTTTTTGGTCGAGGAAGTTTTAGTCAGTTAGAGGATATCATTGCACCCAAGCGATTAAGTGTTTCCGCACCATTTATTTTTTTAGTTGATGATGTTTTTGAGAAAAAAGCAACGCTATCAGGACGTATTCCATTAGCTTATGATGATCGCGTTATTTTTATTTCTGCTGAAGAAGAACCTAAAACCACGCAAGTAGATGCCTTGGTTGAAGAAATTATACTTACCTGTAAACAACGTCCTTCAGGAATTATTGGTATTGGTGGCGGAACCGTTATGGATATGGCTAAAGCTGTTGCGATTATGATTACAAATGAGGGAGAATCCAAAGATTATCAAGGTTGGGATTTGGTTAAAAATCCGGCCATTTACCACGTAGGTATTCCTACTATTTCCGGAACAGGTGCCGAAGTTTCTAGAACAACCATTTTAACAGGACCTGTTAGAAAATTAGGAATCAATAGTGATTATACACCTTTTGATCAAGTTATTCTGGATCCAGAATTAACCAAAGGCGTACCTAAAGACCAATGGTTTTATACAGGAATGGACTGTTATGTACACTGTATAGAATCCCTAAAAGGAACCTATTTAAATGCCTTTAGCGAAAGTTATGGCGAAAAGGCATTAGAGCTTTGTATAGAAATTTTTCTAGAAGATACATTGGACGAAAAAGAGGCTGCTGATAAATTAATGATGGCTTCCTGGCATGGCGGCATGAGTATTGCCTATTCACAAGTTGGTGTGGCCCATGCTATGAGTTATGGTTTAGGTTATTTGCTAGGGGTTAAACACGGTGTTGGAAATTGTATTGTTTTTGAACATTTAGAAGAATACTACCCAGAAGGTGTTGCCATGTATAAAAAAATGCGCGCTAAACACAACATAACCATTCCTCAAGGAATTTGTGCAAATTTAACAGATGAACAGTTTAATATAATGATTGATGTTGCTTTAAGTTTAGAGCCGTTATGGGAAAACGCCATTGGTAAAAACTGGCAAAAAGTAATGACCCGCGAAAAATTAAGAGACCTATATTCTAAAATGTAATATGCGCAGGTTAGCTAAATTTATTTATTTTAAAATTATAGGTTGGCGTATTACAGGGAATGTAACGTTCTCTCAAGATACTGTAAAAAAGGCCGTTCTTATTGCTGTGCCACATACCAGTTGGCATGATTTTTATATAGGTGTGTTATTACGGCAAGTGGCTCATGTAAAATCTAATTTCATAGCCAAAAAAGAATTATTTATAGGTCCCATAGGTTGGTATTTAAAAGCCATTGGAGGGGCACCAATAGATCGCGGAAATAAACAAAATAAGGTAGAGGCTATTGCACAATTATTTAATGAACGTGATGAGTTTCGATTAGCGCTAGCTCCCGAGGGCACGCGAAAAAAAGTAACCGAATGGCGAACTGGCTTTTACTACATTGCCAAAGCTGCCAACGTGCCGATAATCATGTTTACATTAGACTTCAAGAACAAGCAAAATAAGATATCCGAGCCTTTTTATCCTACAGACGATTTGGGAGCAGATTTCAAATTTATGAAAGCCTTTTTTGAAGGCGTGGAAGGGAAAGTGGCTGCGTATTCTTAAAATAAACGCATGATTTTATTTGAACATTTATTTATTGTTATAGCGAAACCTTATATTAAAATTTGGAGCAAATACGAAAATTGGTGGGTTGCTGTTAGATATGGAATAACCTTATTAGTGCTTTCCAACTTATTATCTTTTCTTGCTATTTTAAAAGACAAGATATTTATAAGTATTTGGGTTTTTATGTTTTTTGTTACGATATTTTATTTGATTATTACATTTGCTAAACCAAAATTAAATGATAAAAATTATGTAAAAGAATATGAAATGATAGAATTGTGGAGAAATCTATCACTGATATATATAGTTGGTTCCGCATTGTTCATTATTTTGATTTTTTGGATTTTTGTTGTTGGAATTTAAGCAATGGAGTATATTCCGATGTAAAAGATTAATCTTCAACTTTAAAATCCTTCATTTCCTGAAGCGGCTCTAACACATTATAATCTTGCCAAATGGATGCATCGTATTTCTTAATCTTTTCGAAATCCATGGTTTTTCCTTCTTGGATGGCTTCAAAGGCTGCGGAATTTACCGAATTTACATCTAGCATTAATATTTCAGTACGTTCTTTGAAAGTTCCTTCAACTTTAAAATTAAAGGCTGTTTTATTGCGGCTATTGTCATTTTCAATAAACTTGATAGGTCTGTTGATGTAAAAATACCGATCTGATTCACTTTTTATATAATAAGGATAATAGTAACCATCGCTATTTTTCTTGTAAGCTACAGAACCGGCTTTATTATTCTCAATAAATTTAATCCCTAATATTAAACGCAAATTAATTTTCTCGCCTACGCGTCCAGGATAAAATGCATAATCGGCACGTAATACGGCAAAGGTTTGATTGGAAACATACATGGTTCCTTGGTAGTTTGCAGAACCTCGTCTTGGTTTAAAATCTATAATATAAACCATTTCTGTATCTAAAAAGGTTAAACCTTTTAACTCGTAATCATATTTTCTGGTATCCGTAATGAAATCTAATTCGGGCTCTTCGGTTATAGGATTTACTTCTTTTACCATATTAAAAGCAGCTTCGCGGACAAAGCGAACGGCATTTATAGAATCGGATACTTTATCACTTCTATTATCCAACGACACGGAATCTGAAACGGTAAACCAGCCCGATTTTACGGTATACACTTTACTTTTGTCCAAATGTTTTAATACAATATCGTTGCCTTTATCGGTCATTTTTTCTAATGACTGCTCATTGGTTTCATCTAAAAGCTTAACCGCCTTTTCAACTTTCAACTTGGCGTTTTCTGAATCTTTTATATATAGCGTAGAAACCATATCTGTGTATTGTTTGGATTCGTTATTTAGAAGTGATTGCTCTAACTCATCAAAATCCTTATTAAAAGCGTCCAATTGATTTTTTTTGAAATTAGACGATTTTTCTATTTCAAAATCTGCTGCTTTTCCATCCACATATTCGGTACGTCGTCCAAACATTTTTAAAGCCGTTTGGTCTAGTCTATAATTTTTTGAAGCATGCGTTTTCACATAATATAAAATAGAATCAATTTCTAATTTTCTGTCTGTAACATAGACTTCTGAAAGTTCGTTTACATGATCGTTTAAAACATATTCTTTGGATTCGAACTCTTGAACTTGAAAGCCTAATTTTTCATAACCCATACAAGAAATGTACACGGAATCGGTAGATTGAAAACCTGATACGCGCATGTTAAAATTGCCTTCGTCGTTGGAAATTACACCATAATCCTCGCCAATTTGAATGGTAGCAAAAGGAATAGGCTCATTCTTAGTATCCAAAATTTTTCCCGTAACGGTTTGACCAAAATTAGAAAAGGTAAGTAATAAAAAACAAGCTGTAAAAAGTGTTTGAAATTTAAGTTTAGATAGCATAGTCGTGTTTTAGGTTAAGACGAATTTAACGACTATTTGTTACATTTTGAAAAAAAAAGTGTAAAAGGGTGTTTTATGCTAATAATATTCTAATACACCATTTATGGTATAAACGATATCAAATTCGCCATAATACAGTTTATAGGAACCGTTTGGCCTAATAAGAAGGTGATATAATTGGATATTTGGTTCCGAAAAAATGGTGGATTCTAAATAGTTGGTTTCATCAATAAAAACATGCTTTTCTTTATCTTGACTGATGCCGGAGTCTTTACTACCAATTAAAAACGAAGCGAATTCGGAAGCGTGCTTATCCATAAACCCCCAATATAATGCATCTGTGACATCTTTTTTAAAAATGTCATCGTTTTGCTTATAATAGTGAAGGAGTAGATTTTTATCTGGATCTATTTTCTGCTGAAGAATAGTTTCAATAGCAGTAACCATTTTAGAAATACTCCCTTGCGCAATGGCTGTAAGTTGGCCTTCAATAATTCGTGGTTGTAATTGTTTGATGATGACGTTTTCGGTTTCTCTGGTTTGCACAAATGATGCCGCGTCTAAACGTTTTTTAAATCTACGTTTACAGATTTTTTCGCCTTCTAAATCCTGATAAATCACCTTCTTATTATCTTTTTGTGCGAAACTTGAGCTTGCTGAAAAACAAAATACAAGCGCTAATGCTAAAAGAAGGTGATTTATTTTCAAAATTAAATGCGGATTTAAATTAGTCTTCGGTACTTTCTTCCATCGTATGATACACGTTTTGCACGTCATCATCTTCTTCTAATTTCTCTAGAAGTTTTTCTACATCAGCAGCATCTTCAGCACTTAATGCTTTGGTGACTTGTGGAATGCGCTCAAAACCGGAGGATAGAATTTCAATATTTCTATTTTCTAATTCGGCTTGAATGGCTCCAAAATTTTCAAATGGTGCATAAATAAGGATGCCATCGTCATCTGCAAAAACTTCTTCAGCGCCAAAATCTATAAACTCTAACTCTAATTCTTCAGGGTCTAAACCTTCGGCTTCAATTCGGAAATTACAGGTATGATCAAACATAAAAACAACCGAACCAGATGTTCCTAAACTGCCATCGCATTTATTAAAATAACTACGCACATTGGCAACGGTTCTGGTATTATTATCTGTAGCCGTTTCCACAAGAATAGCAATTCCGTGAGGTGCATAGCCTTCAAAAATAACTTCTTTATAATCGCCTTGACTTTTATCTGACGCTTTCTTTATGGCGCGTTCTACGTTATCTTTCGGCATATTAACCGATTTGGCATTCTGAATTACAGCACGTAATCGGGAGTTAGAATCGGGATCTGGTCCACCTTCTTTAACAGCCATAACAATGTCTTTACCAATACGCGTAAACGCTTTACTCATGGCAGACCAACGTTTCATTTTTCGTGCTTTGCGGAATTCAAAAGCTCTTCCCATAAAATAATTAAGAATTAAATATTAAAAAGTAATAGTTTGTTAATTGACAAATTTAAAAAAATAAAGTAAACACAATGGCTTAGCGTTTACAATTTTACTCATCGTCTTCAGGAACGACGATAGCATCAATAGCTTGGGCAAGTTTAAAGTCTTTGTTTGTTACACCATTCTCATCATGCGTAGACAAGGAAATGTATAATACGTTATAGACATTGCGCCATTCTGGATGGTGATTTAAAGCTTCGCATTCAAAAGCAATTCGGCTCATCGCACTAAAGCAGTCCTTAAAATTTTCAAATTCAAATTCTGCATGGATGGCGTTGTCGCTATATTCCCAGTCTGGAAAGCGCAATAATTTTTTCTCGATATCTTCTTCTAATAATTTACTCATAGTATGTTATTTTATAGTGTTTAGAATATAGCTAAATTACGAATGAAAAACAACTAAATTTCAATTTCTGATATAAAATCTTTGCTTGTAAACTGTAAATGTTTTGGTAAGAGATTATACTTTGGTAAAACGGCTAAATAGCGGTCGTCATTAGTAGTATACACATTTTTTAGAAGCACATTTTTAAAACCTAATGCGTTAATAATTTCTAGAATATATTCGTCATGATGGACTAAATCCGTGCTGCCAATATGAAAAATGCCACTTTTATTTCGGTTAATGATATAATGAATTTGCTGTGTTAATTTTACATCTGTAGCTATATTCATAATCAGATTGGGAAAGACTTCTATGGCTTCTTTATTTTTAATGAACTCCTTTATCTCGGTTATTCTAGGCGACTGATTTCCAAAAACCATTGGTAATCTAATAATGGCAACTTGACGCTTTGGCAAGCGCAATAGCATGTTTTCAATTTTTATTTTGAAATGCCCATAAACACTATCACTTAAGGTTTTATCGCTTTCATAACTTGGGTATTTACTGTAGGAATCAAATACATTGGCTGATGATAAAAAGAGCAATTTACTTTTATGCATTTGTAAATATTGTGCTATATGGGCGTGCGCAATAACTTGTGCATTAAAATCGCCACGAAGTGCTGAAATAATAATCGTGGGTTTAACAATTTCTAAAATTTCAAACACATCATCTTCCTCCACATCATATTGAAAAAAATGTTGATTTTTTTCAAATTCACGTTTGGAGGTTCGGTAGGTACCAAATGTTTTAAAATAGGAGCAGAGTTCTTTATAAAGCGCATTTCCTATAAAACCACTAGCACCTAAAATAAGTATTCTATGTTTGTTTTCTATTGCCGACATGGCTTTAATTAGAACTGTTTATTAAAAAATAGATTGATTGGTAAGCGTTGTAAAATGCTCCAGCGCTTTCATGCCTAATTTAGAATTACCACGTTCATTTAATCCAGGCGACCAAACCGCAATTGTAAACTCATGTGGTAATGCGGCCACAATGCCACCACCAACACCACTTTTTCCAGGGAGTCCAACTTCAAAGGCAAATTCGCCCGCTTCATCGTAAAATCCACACGTAAGCATAATGGCGTTAATGCGCTTGGCTTGACTTTTTGTAATGCGAGCCATTTGCGCTAAACATTTCCCTTTATTGGCAAATAAAAAGAAAGCTTTTGTTAATTGAGAGCAGGTCATTTCCAAAGAACATTGATGGAAATAAAAATCTAAAACATCGTCAACTGAATTATTAAGATTGTTGAAGGATTTTAATAGGTTAGCCGCAGCAAAGTTATTAAAACCCGTTTCTTTTTCCGATTGTGCGACTTTTAAATTATAGGAAATAGAATCATCACCTGTAATATCTTGCACATATTTTAAAAAATCAGCCTTTGGATTTTCCAATTGGGAAACCAAAATATCTGCAATTACAATGGCACCGGAATTAATTAATGGGTTTCGAGGAATTCCTTCTTCCAGTTCCAAAAGCGATAAATGGTTGAAAGGGTTTCCGGAAGGCTCTACATCCACACGATCCCAAATATGTGTTCCAATTTTAGACATAGCCATGGCTAGTGTCAGAACTTTGGAAATACTTTGAATGGAAAATCCAACTTCAGAATCGCCAACCGCAAATTCTTCACCAGAAATAAGCTTTAAGTGCATACCAAAACGCTCCGGATTTACGCGAGATAATTCAGGAATATAACGCGCAATATGGCCTTTATCTGCTTCCTGAATTACGTTGGCATGTATTTTATTTAAAATGGCTTGGTAATCTATCATAGAGTATGTTAGTCCTTGTAAAAAGGTAGTTTTACAACCGTTGCAGGAACGGCATTCTTACGAATTTGGATGTTTATTTTAGTATCAAATGCACTGTAGTCTGGAGAAACATAACCTAAACCAATTCCTTTTTTAAGCATTGGAGACATGGTTCCAGATGTTACCTTTCCAATTAAATTTCCGGCATCATCAACAATGTCATAACCGCTTCTAGGAATACCTTTATCCTCTAACTCGAAAGCAACTAACTTTCGTTTTAAAACGCCTTTCTTTTCTTCAGATAAGTTATCTGAATTAGTAAAGGTTTTTGTAAATTTAGTAATCCAACCTAAACCAGCTTCAAAGGGTGATGTGGTATCATCAATATCATTACCATATAAGCAGTAACCCATTTCCAAGCGTAACGTATCACGAGCTGCTAAACCTATTGGCTTAATGCCGAAATCAGCACCTGCTTCAAAAACCTTATCCCATATTTGTTTTACTTCTGAATTCTTACAGTAAATTTCAAAACCACCACTTCCCGTATAACCGGTTGCAGAAATGATGACATTTTCTACCCCTGCAAAATCGCCAACCACGAAATTGTAAAATTTAATGGCAGATAAATCATGACTTGTCAAGGATTGCATTGCTTCAATAGCTTTAGGCCCTTGAATGGCTAAAAGTGAATAATCATCACTAATATCTACCATTTCGGCACCAACATCATTTTTAGATTTAATCCAATTCCAATCCTTTTCAATATTGCCCGCATTAACAACTAAAAGGTAGGTTTCTTCTTCAATTTTATAAATAATTAAATCGTCAACAATTCCGCCCGTTTCATTCGGTAAGCAGCTATATTGTGCCTTTCCAATGGTTAATTTGCTCGCATCATTCGTTGTGACTTTTTGAATTAACTCAAGGGCTTTTGGTCCTTTGATTAAAAATTCACCCATGTGCGAGACATCAAATACGCCAACGGCTTTTCGTACGGTTTCGTGTTCTACATTTACGCCTTCATATTGTACTGGCATATTGAAACCTGCAAAAGGCACCATTTTTGCCCCTAATGCTTCATGTGTTGATGATAAAGCTATATTTTTCATAAGTATATTCCGTTTAAACGAACATTTTAATTAGACTTCGATTGAGACACAAATGTATTGAAATTTATCTGTTTTAAAGAGTTGCCTTAAGGTTAATCTAGGCTTAAAAGTTTGTTAATTTTTTTAGTTAAAAGCTGTCTGTTCTATTTTATCTTTTAATTTACCATGGGTTTAAAACGCGTATCTCATGAAACATTTTATTATGGCGGCATTTGCGGCTTGTATAACACTTAATATGCCTGCACAAGATGGCTTACCAACCGATTATTTATCAGCTGAATTTCATAAAAGTAGACGTGACGCCTTGCGCAGCGGTATGCCTGAAAATTCTGTCGCTGTTTTTTTTGCAAATCCTGTGAGAAATAGAGCCAATGATGTGGATTACGTATATCATCAAGACCCCGATTTTTATTATTTGACGGGTTATAAAGAACCACATGCTGTTTTAGTTTTGTTTTCTGAAAACCAAACGAATTCGGAAGGTGTTGTATACAACGAAATAATTTATGTTCAGGAAAAAAATCCGCAAGCAGAGCAGTGGACCGGAAAACGGTTAGGTATTGAAGGTGTGAAAAATCAATTGGGTTTTGACAGGGCGTATAATGGTAGTGATTTTAACAATTCAGGTGTTGATTATTCCCAATTTGATAAAGTTTTATTTAATAATTTTAATAATGATTATCGCGACTCTAAACGCAACCAAGCCGATTTACATAGCTTAATTGAACAGTTTAAGCAACAAGCTAAATATGATGAAAATACGTTGCCAGATCCTATAAAATCTCGAATTTATGAAATGATTAAAGCCACAGATCTTGAAAATAGTGCCAATGTGGCTCAAAATATTGGTCGTGCTTTGGAGTACTATCCTAATTTAAAAAAGGATAAAGTGATTTCAGATTATGCAGAATCAACAGATCCAAATGTGCGTTTGGAATTGAAACAACAAATTATAAAAATAGAGCAGGAGACACCAAAATCGAATTTGGACACCCAAAGTTTATCCACACTAATGGCAGGTTTGCGCCAAATTAAAACTGAAGAAGAGCTGGTATTACTTACAAAAGCCGTTCGCATTTCGGCTATGGGACAACGTGAAATTATGAAGGCTATGCATCCAAACATGTCCGAAATGGAAATACAAGGCATTCATGAATTTGTATACAAAAAATATGGTAGCGAGTACGAAGGCTATCCTAGTATTGTAGGTGCCGGAAATAATGGCTGTGTGCTGCATTATATTGAAAATAGTAAAATGCAAGTAAATAATGAATTGGTAATCATGGATTTAGGTGCTGAATATCATGGTTATACCGCAGATGTTACACGAACTATTCCAGCCAATGGAAAATTTACCAAAGCGCAAAAAACTATATACGATTTAGTTTTTGAAGCTCAAGAAGCTGGTATTGCAGCAGCCAAGGTAGGCAATGGGTTTAATGCAGTTGATGTGGCTAGTCGCGCTGTTATTCATAAAGGATTAATTGCTTTAGGAATTGCCCAAAATGATAAAGAAGCTAGACAGTACTTTCCACATGGCACCTCTCATTATTTAGGGTTGGATGTTCATGATCCTGGGCTTTATGGAGCTTTTGAGCACAATATGGTTATTACTGTTGAACCAGGAATTTATATCCCAGATGGCAGTAATTGTGATAAAAAGTGGTGGGGAATTGCCGTAAGGATTGAAGATGATATTTTAATTACTAATAATGGTCCCGTTAATTTATCAGCAGAGGCGCCTAGAACATCTAAAGACATTGAAGCCTTGATGAAAGAGAAAAGCGCTCTGGATGATTTTGTATTACCTGCATTAGATTAATACGTTAAAAGCATCTGATGATTGGGGTTGGAATGGGTTTGTGAAATTTTAAAATCATAACTCCCTACAATTTTAAACCCTGCTTTTTTATAGAAATTAATGGCTCTATGGTTTTCTATCCATACATATAGCCACATTCCAGATTGGTTGTGTTTTTGTGAAACTGAGACATTAAATTCAAATAATTCTTTCCCTAATTTTAAATTATGAAAAGCTTTCAGTACATAGATACGTTCTAGTTTGGTTACATTTTTAAACGGGATGTTCTTTTCAGAAATGGAATATATTATTTTAGAGTAGCCAATTGGTGTTTCGTTATAGATTAGAATATGAAAAATAGTGTTAGTGTCCAGCAGTTCTGCTTCAAAAACAGATTTAGTGAATTTTAAATTGATATATGAATCTATATCAGCTTTAGAAGCACTCATACCATGAGACTCCAAAAATGTTTGCCTTCCAATTAAGGAGAGTGTTTCGGCATGGTTGGCATTCGCTTTAATAATTTTAATCATTTGGTAAAAAATGTAACTGTTTTATAGGTTATAAAAGTATAATTTTAAAGACAATAAAATTAACTGTATTTTTGAAAGCATGTCCGTTTTATTAATATAAATAAAGTAATAAATACCCATGAAAATATTTTCAGATAAGCAGATTTACGAAGGTGATAAACTCACGGCAAAAAAGCAAAACATTACATCCACCGAACTCATGGAGCGTGCGGGTATACAAATTTTCAATTGGTTGCATTTACGTATGCAAGGCGCTCAAGTACCTATTCACGTGTTTTGTGGCATTGGAAATAACGGCGGTAATGGTTTGGTGGTAGCTCGGCATTTAATTAACCATGGTTACCATGTGAATACCTATGTGGTTAACTTCAGTGATAAGCGAACACGGGATTTTCTGTGTAATTATGACTTAATAAAACAAACCACAAAAAAATGGCCTACGCTTATAGGTCCAGATGATGATTTTCCTGAAATTGGTCCTGATGATATTATCATTGATGCCGTTTTCGGTATTGGATTAAATCGTCCGGCAGACGATTGGGTGGTTAATTTGTTTCAACATTTTAAAGTGTCTAAAGCATTTACGCTATCCGTTGATATTCCTTCCGGAATGAAAACAGATGCTGTTCCAGCTGACGATAATAATGTGGTTTGGGCAAATCACACATTGAGTTTCCAGTCCACAAAACTCGCTTTCTTTTTACCAGACACCGCTAAATTTACGGAACAATGGGAAGTTTTAGATATTGGTTTTGACCGTGAATATTTAATAAAAACCCAAACAGCTGTAGATTTAATAGGTAAGCAGGAAGTATTGCCCATTTATAAACCCCGTGATAAATTTTCGCATAAAGGAACCTTCGGTCATGCACTTATAATTGGTGGAAGTTATGGTAAAATAGGAGCCGCTATTTTAGCTAGCCGCTCGGCTCTATCTATTGGAGCAGGATTGGTAACGGCTTTTGTGCCTAAATGTGGTTATATACCAATTCAGTCTAGTTTTCCAGAAGCCATGATTATTACCGACGAACAGGAGGAGTGGATTAGTAATATTCAATTTACAATTACTCCAACGGTTATTGGTCTAGGTGTTGGTATGGGAACTGAAAAAGCAACTGCTGAAGCTTTACAAGTGTTTCTAACTACCAACAAAACACCTTTAGTTATTGATGCGGATGGTATTAATCTGCTGTCTAAAAACAAAGATTTATTAAAGTTATTGCCACAGAATACGGTCTTAACACCACATCCTAAAGAGTTGGAACGCCTAATTGGTGTGTGGAAAGATGATTTTGATAAACTGAAAAAGGTTAAAGCATTTTCAAAAAAATATCACCTAATTGTTGTGATTAAGGGCGCTTATACTTTAACCGTTTTAGAAGATAAAATATATATTAATTCAACCGGAAACCCAGGATTGGCAACTGCCGGAACTGGTGATGTTTTAACGGGAGTTATTACCGGACTCATTGCACAAGGCTATGATTCTTTGGCTGCGTCTGTGTTTGGAGTATATCTACACGGAAAATCAGCGGATATTGCGGTACAAGGTTTGGGTTATGAAGCAATGACTGCTACACATGTAATTGATACATTAGGTGATGCCTATTTGAATTTGTTTGAACAGCCTGAACCTCCCAAAGTAGAAGCGGAGGAGAAGGAAGGAGAGAAAAAAGAAAAAAAGTCTAAAACCAAATAAAGGATAGACCTTATTTACATGAGCTAATTTATAAGGATTCTTAGTTGTTATGCTTAACAGGTTGCAGAATCTCATATTCTAATTTGTAAGACATTGTTTTAAAGCAGACGGTAAACTTTATTATAAAAAAAGAGTCGCATTTTTTTTGCGACTCTTTAATTTTGAAAGTATTCAGAATTTAGATATTTAATTCTGTTAGTAGTTCTTTTAATTCATCACTTGAAGGTCTTGGCGCATCTGGAGATACCACATTTCCTGCAGGATCAATTAAAATAAAACGTGGAATACCGTTTATTTTATAGGCTTGGATAAATTCAGTTTGCCATCCTTTTGGAGCAAATAACTGAATACCGCCTAATTCTTTATCCGCAACCATGGCTTTCCACGCTTCGTGCGCTTTATCCCATGAACCTTTATGGCTTCTATCATCATCAATAGATAGACTTACAAATTGGATATCTTTTCCGTGGTATTCTTTTTCAATTTCTTTTAAAAATGGAATTTCTGCTTTACAAGGACCACACCACGTTGCCCATACATCAATATATACATACTTTCCAGCTAAATCAGACAACGAGGTTGTTGTACCATCATAGTTTTCATAATCGCTAAACGTTGGGGAAGGCGTGCCTTTTGGAAACTCCTTTTTTAAAGCAATAGCTTGACCAATAAAGGATTTATAAGATTTTAGCATAGGCTCCAAACTCTTATTTGCACTATTGGTAATACTTGTATCTATGGCTTTATTGGAATTATAAAACTCTCCTAATTCTGTTTTAATCTTATCAAGCTCGGTTTCCAACGTTTCCATATCCGAAATTTTACTTAAAGTTTCAAAATCAATTAGCTGTTCTTCTTTTAAAGATTTTTCCGCTAAAAAATTACTGTGTTCAGAACCTGTTCCTGTGTACTTGATACTTTCATCAAACATTTTTGTATCGATTGTCATGTCAATGTCATAACCATTTTTTAAAAATATAGATGTAGATTCGGCACCATCAAAAAGGTTGTATATACCAGCATCAACCTTTAGAGTATCGCTAAAAGTACCATCCTCATTTACGGATATTGTTTTAGCATAATCACGGGTTCGTATAAGTAATGAATCGCTGTTTTTATTTGTTATTTTTCCAGAGAAAGTCACATAGTCTTTAGGTGCTTCTTCTTTACAGGCAAAAATGGATAATGCTGCAACAAAAATTAAGGTTTTTTTCATGGTTAAAATAGTTTGTTTATTCAAAAATAGAATATTATCATGAATTATAAATGAAATGTCATTTTTTGTTTGCATAATACATAATGAATGTGGAATTTTGGGATAACATTTATGCACATGAGACCAATCCATTATATTTCGCAAGAAACCATTGATTTAGAAACTATTTCAGCCATTTTAGAAGAAGGCAAAACACTGGAATTAGCAGATAGTTCTGTTAAAAAAATTCAAGCTTGTCGGGATTATTTAAACCAGAAACTTAAAAATCAAGATTCTCCTATTTATGGTATAAACACGGGATTTGGTTCATTATATAATGTAAAAATATCAAAAGAAAATTTAACCAAACTTCAAGAAAATTTGGTAATGTCTCATGCGTGTGGTACTGGTGAATTGGTTCCAAAACCCATTGTGAAACTCATGTTGTTTTTAAAGGTGCAGTCTTTAAGTTATGGACATAGTGGTGTGCAGTTAGAAACGGCACAACGCTTATTGGATTTTTATAACCATGATATTTTACCAGTTATTTATACTCAAGGTTCTTTAGGAGCCTCGGGGGATTTAGCTCCTTTAGCACATTTGGCACTACCGCTAATTGGAAAAGGAGAGGTGTATTTTGAAGACGCTGTTCATACTGCTGAATCTATTTTGAAGAAATTTAATTGGGAACCCATAACCTTGCAATCTAAAGAAGGTTTGGCTCTGTTAAATGGAACACAATTTATGTCAGCTTATGGCATTCATTTATTAATGAAAGCCTATAAATTATCTTATTTATCAGATTTGATTGGAAGTACATCTTTAGAAGCTTTTGATGGAAGAATTGAGCCCTTTAATGAATTAGTGCATTTGGTGCGTCCGCATAAAGGTCAGTTAAAAACGGCAGAACGTATTCGTGAGTTTTTAGAGGGTAGTGAATTAATTGGTCAAGATAAAGTACATGTACAAGATCCCTATTCATTTAGATGCATGCCTCAAGTTCATGGAGCGAGCAAGGATACATTAGATTTTGTTAGAAAAACATTTATAACAGAAATTAATTCTGTCACTGATAATCCAAACATTTTTAGCCAAGATGATTTAATTATTTCTGGCGGAAATTTTCATGGCCAACCTTTAGCTTTGGCTTTAGATTATATGAAAATTGCCATGGCTGAATTAGGAAATATATCGGAAAGACGTGTGTTTCAATTAGTGTCTGGATTACGAGGGTTGCCAACATTTTTAGTTGATAATCCAGGTTTAAACTCGGGTTTTATGATCCCGCAATACACAGCTGCTAGTATTGTAAGTGCCAACAAACAATTGGCGAGTCCGGCAAGTATAGATAGTATTGTTTCTAGTAATGGTCAAGAAGATCATGTAAGCATGGGAGCCAATGCCGCCACGCAAGCTTATACTTTAGTACATAATGTAGAACGTATTTTAGCCATTGAACTGTTTAATGCCTCTCAAGCTTTGTACTTTAGAAAACCTTTAAAATCTTCAGCATTTATAGAGTCCGTTTTAATGGCTTACCGCCAAGATGTGTCCTTTGTTTCTAATGATAGAGAATTACATATTGATATTAAAAATTCAGTTTCGTTTTTATCGAATTTAGAAATAGATGTGCAAGAAATCTACGCTTAAAATTTACGTAAAATTTTGCTGTTTCTATGGATTTATAGGAAAGGCAAGTTTATACATTGCATAATTGGTCAGACCAAGCAATAGCTTCATCTAAAGTCTGAAATGCTTTAAAGGGAATACTTATAAAAGTACTTTCAAAATCTGTGTTGTCAATTTTAACAGAATCGCCAAAGACAACAGCAAAACCAACAAGGTTTTTAATTTTAGAAGTTTCGAAATAAACATTAGGGTCTACCGAATAGGAGTTTATTCTGTGTGTAATATACACAAACTTTCTATTGCCAAAATAGTTTCTAGCAATATCATAAAGTTCATTGTTTAAATCAATTAAAACGGTTATGCCTTCATTCATGACTGCTATCATGTAATGGTTATGGCAGGTAATGGTTCCGTACGGATATGTTTTTACAACAGACATATTTAAAGTTAAGTAAAATTTAGGACATAAAAAAACTCCACAAATGTAAGTGGAGTTTTTCAATATTAAACGATTTATTTTTTAAGATTCAGTCTTTTTTTTTCCAGACTCAATTTTAATTTTCAATTCGTTGGTTTTAGCATCTAAATCCATGGAGATTTTATCGCCTTCAGAAATTTTCGAATTGATTATTTCTTCAGCCAAGGCATCTTCCACATACTTTTGTATTGCACGTTTTAATGGTCTAGCGCCATATTGTTTGTCGAAGCCTTTGTCTGCAATATAATCTTTGGCAGCTTTACTTAATTTAAGCGTATAGCCAATATCCTTAATGCGTAAGATGAGTTTATCTAATTCAATATCAATAATTTTATTGATATCTTCTTTTTCAAGTGCATTAAATACTACCACATCATCAATTCTATTCAAGAATTCTGGCGCGAAAGCTTTTTTCAACGCATTTTCAATGACGCTTCTAGCATTGGCGTCTTCTTGAGATTTTTGTGAAGACGTTCCAAAACCAACACCTGTACCAAAATCTTTTAGTTTACGAGAACCAATATTGGAGGTCATGATAATAATAGTGTTTCTAAAGTCTATTTTACGACCTAAACTGTCCGTTAAATACCCATCATCTAATACTTGTAAAAGCATATTAAATACATCTGGATGTGCTTTTTCAATTTCATCAAGTAACACGACAGCATAAGGTTTGCGTCTAATTTTTTCAGTTAATTGACCACCTTCTTCATAACCTACGTATCCTGGAGGCGCACCAACTAATCTTGAAATCGCAAATTTTTCCATATACTCACTCATGTCGATTCGGATTAAGGAATCTTCACTATCAAATAATTCTTTTGAAAGTACTTTTGCTAATTGCGTTTTACCAACACCTGTCTGACCTAAAAATATAAATGATCCAATTGGTTTATTTGGGTCTTTAAGTCCGGCACGATTTCGCTGAATAGCTTTTACTACTTTGGCAACCGCTTGATCTTGACCGATTACTTTACCTTTAATTAATTCTGGTAAAATGGCTAATTTATTACTTTCGGTTTGTGCAATTCTATTTACAGGAATTCCGGTCATCATAGAAACAACGTCAGCCACATTATCTTCCGTAACGGTTTCACGGTGCAACTTGGTGTCTTCTTCCCATTTTTCTTGAGCAATGGCTAATTCTTTTTCCAAACGTTTTTCATCGTCCCGAAGTTTAGCTGCTTCCTCGTATTTCTGTTTCTTAACTACACTAGATTTTGTGGCTTTTACAGCTTCTAATTGTTCTTCTAATTCAACAATCTGATCTGGAACATTAATGTTTGTTATGTGCACGCGCGAACCAGCTTCATCTAAAGCATCAATAGCTTTATCTGGTAAAAACCGATCTGTCATATACCGATTCGTTAATCGCACACAGGCCTCAATAGCTTCCGGTGTATATTCCACATGGTGATGCGATTCGTATTTATCTTTAATGTTATTTAGAATTTCAATAGTTTCATCAACGGTTGTTGGTTCTACAATAACCTTTTGGAAACGTCTTTCTAAAGCACCATCTTTTTCAATATACTGTCTGTATTCATCTAAAGTCGTGGCACCAACGCATTGTATTTCACCTCTTGCTAAAGCTGGTTTAAACATGTTGGACGCATCCAAACTACCTGTGGCACCACCAGCACCAACAATGGTATGGATTTCATCAATAAACAGAATGATATCGTCGTTTTTCTCTAGCTCGTTCATTACAGCTTTCATACGCTCTTCAAACTGTCCACGGTATTTTGTGCCCGCAACCAAGCTCGCTAAATCTAATGTTACAACGCGTTTGTTAAATAAAATTCGTGATACTTTTCTGCTTACAATTCTATTTGCTAAACCTTCAGCAATGGCAGATTTACCAACACCAGGTTCACCAATTAGCAGTGGGTTGTTTTTCTTACGTCTACTCAAAATTTGAGATACACGTTCTATTTCTTTTTCACGACCTACAACAGGATCTAGTTTACCTTCTTCCGCCATAGCTGTTAAATCGCGTCCAAAATTATCTAAAACAGGGGTTTTAGATTTCTTATTCGTTTTTCCAGTTGGTGAATTAAATAAATTATCTTTTGATGTGTCGTCATCTGAAGCTGAATCATCATCCGGAAAAGATTCTGATTTCGGCTCTCCTGTAATATCAGGATAATTTTCGTCGTTTGTTATCATAAACTTGAACTGTTCTTTTACGTTATCATAATCCACTTTCAGCTTATTTAGAAGCTTGGTTGTGGGATCGTTGTCGTTTCTTAAAATGCACAAGAGCAAATGTGCTGTATTAATGGAGCTACTCTGAAAAAGTTTCGCTTCCAAAAACGTGGTTTTCAAGGCACGTTCAGCTTGCCTGGTTAGATGTAAGTTCTTCTTATTATTAGAAGTTACTGCCATATTAGGATTTGCAGGACTTAAAATTTCAACCTTGCGTCTTAAATGGTTTAAATCTATTTCTAGAGCACTTAAAATATCAATAGCCTTTCCGCTACCATCTCGTAATAATCCAAGCATCAAATGTTCTGTGCCTATAAAATCGTGACCAAGCCTTAAAGCCTCCTCTTTACTATACGCAATTACGTCTTTAACTCTCGGTGAAAAATTGTCATCCATAAATAATTCCTTTCTGCATTAAATGTACTAAACATATTAGTAAGGACAAAAACCATACCTTAAATAATAGTTTGTATGCTAATAGACAAAAAAATGTTTATAAAGACAAAATATTTAACAGCATACTTATTAACGAAAAGCAGGGTTTGAATTGTTAATAAAAAAACCGAAAAAACACAAAAGAAACCCTTGCTGTAGCTGATGAAATGGTTATATTAGCACGATTTGTAAACCTACAAAAATCTAATTAGTAATATATATGGCAGAAGGAGAAAAATTGATCCCAATTAACATTGAAGATGAAATGAAATCGGCTTACATTGATTATTCAATGTCAGTCATTGTGTCACGTGCTTTACCTGATGTAAGAGATGGTTTAAAACCGGTACATAGACGTGTGCTTTTTGGTATGCACGAACTAGGTGTTAGAGCAACTGGAGCACATAAAAAGTCAGCAAGAATTGTTGGGGAAGTACTAGGTAAGTATCATCCACATGGTGATACATCTGTTTATGATGCTATGGTTCGTATGGCTCAAGAATGGAGTTTACGTTATATGTTAGTGGATGGCCAAGGTAACTTTGGATCTGTTGATGGTGATAGTCCTGCAGCAATGCGTTATACGGAAGCTCGTATGCGTAAAATATCGGAAGATATGCTGGCAGATATAGATAAAGAAACCGTAGATCATAAATTAAACTTTGATGATACCTTACACGAACCAACCGTACTTCCAACACGAATTCCTGGTTTATTAGTTAATGGTGCATCAGGTATTGCCGTTGGTATGGCTACTAATATGCCGCCTCATAACTTAAGTGAAGTGGTGGATGGTATAACAGCTTATATTGAAAATACCGATATTGAAGTTGATGAGTTAATTACACATATTAAAGCACCAGATTTCCCAACTGGAGGAACAATTTATGGTTATGATGGTGTTATTGAAGCGTTCAAAACAGGTCGTGGTCGTATAGTCATGCGTGGAAAAGCACGTATTGAAGAAGTACAAGGTCGTGAATCTATTATTGTTACCGAAATTCCGTACCAAGTGAATAAGGCTGACATGATTAAAAAAACAGCCGATTTAATAAACGAAAAGAAAATGGATGGTATTGCGTCTATTCGCGATGAATCCGATAGAAACGGTATGCGAATTGTTTACGTTTTAAAGCGTGATGCTATTCCTAATATTGTATTAAATACCTTATATAAATACACGGCTTTACAGTCGTCATTTAGTGTTAACAACATTGCTTTAGTCAATGGTCGTCCACAATTATTGAATCTGAAAGACATGATTCACCATTTTGTGGAACACAGACATGATGTGGTTGTACGAAGAACTACTTACGAATTGCGTAAAGCAGAAGAGCGTGCTCACATACTTGAAGGTTTAATTATTGCTTCAGATAATATTGACGAAGTAATTGCGCTTATTCGTGCGTCATCAAATGCGGATGAAGCGCGTGAGAAGTTAATTGAACGTTTTAAACTATCCGAAATTCAGGCCAAAGCCATTGTAGAAATGCGCTTACGTCAGTTAACAGGACTAGAACAAGATAAATTGCGTTCGGAATACGACGAGTTAATGATTACCATTGCTGATTTAAAAGATATTCTTGAGAAAAAAGAACGTCGTATGGAAATCATTAAAGACGAATTATTAGTTGTAAAAGATAAGTATGGTGATGAGCGTCGTTCGGTTATTGAATATGCTGGAGGCGATTTAAGTATTGAAGATATGATTCCAGACGAGCAGGTGGTTATTACCATTTCGCATGCTGGTTATATTAAGCGTACCTCACTTACAGAATATAAAACACAAAATAGAGGAGGTGTAGGACAAAAGGCATCTACTACAAGAAATGAAGACTTTTTAGAGCATCTATTCGTAGGAACTAATCACCAATACATGTTATTCTTCACCCAAAAAGGGAAGTGTTTCTGGATGCGTGTTTATGAAATTCCGGAAGGAAGTAAAACATCTAAAGGTCGCGCTATTCAAAACCTGATTAATATTGAGCAGGATGATAAAGTAAAAGCTTTTATCTGTACGCAAGACTTAAAAGATGAAGACTACATCAATAGCCATTATGTCATTATGGCAACCAAAAAAGGTCAAGTTAAAAAAACGGCTCTAGAGCAATACTCACGTCCACGAACTAATGGTATTAATGCCATTACAATTAAAGAGGATGATGAATTACTAGAAGCCAAATTAACTACTGGAAACAGTCAAGTTATGTTGGCCTTAAAATCTGGTAAAGCTATTCGTTTTGAAGAAGCCAAAACTCGACCAATGGGTAGAAATGCGTCTGGTGTAAGAGGTATTCGCTTACAAGACGAGAATACCGATGAAGTTATAGGTATGATTGCTATTGAAAATCCGCAAGAAGAATCCGTATTAGTTGTTTCTGAAAAAGGATATGGAAAACGTACTTATATTGATGATCCAGAAGATGGTGAAGCTGTTTACAGAATAACGAACAGAGGTGGAAAAGGAGTTAAAACTATTTCTATAACTGAAAAAACTGGTCATTTGGTGGCTATAAAATCGGTGACAGATGAAGAGGATTTAATGATTATTAACAAATCTGGTATTGCCATTCGTATGGCTGTTGCTAATTTACGAGTTATGGGTCGAGCTACACAAGGTGTAAGACTTATAAACTTAAAAGGAAGTGACTCTATTGCGGCTGTTGCAAAAGTAATGAAGGAAGAAGAAGATGAAAACGAAGCCTTGCTAGATGAAGATGGTAACATTATTGAAACTGAACAAGATACTGATAATGGCACAACTTTTGATACGGATGAAAACGAATTAAATAACAATAATTAAGATAATAATATGAGAAACCCAATTTTAGTTGCATTGGCAATTCTAGTAAGTACTGTTTCTTTTGCTCAAAAAAAAGAGTTACGTACAGCTGAAAAAGCAATAAAAAATAAAAATTATGCTGAAGCCAAAACAGCATTGAACCAGGCAGAATCTATGATGTCTGGAATGGATGATAAGCAAAAATCCCAATATCATTTATTAGTAGCTGAAGCATTGTATGCTCAAGGTACAGCAAATAATTCCGACTTAAACAAAGCTATTGAAAGTTTAATTTTGGTAGGAAAGGATTACGAATCCGAATCAATGGAATTAACAACTACTATAGAAAACGAGCTTTTAACTAAAGCCAATAGTATGTACACAGCTAACAATTTTGCTGAAGCTGAAACAAAATTCGAACAATTATACCGTGTAGTACCAAGTGATACAACGTATCTTTATTATGCAGCTGTTAGTGCCGTAAGTGGTCAGGATTATGAAACGGCTTTAAACCATTATTTAGAACTAAATAAACTTGGATACACAGGTGTTACCAAGGAGTATTTTGCAATTAATAAGGAAACTGGTGAAGAAGAAGTCTTTTCCAAAAAAAATCTGGACTTGTATATGAAGACTGGTGAATACATTAAACCAGGTGAACGCGTTTCAGAATCGAAAGCAAATGAAATCACAAAAAATATTGCCTTTATTTATGTTAATTTAGGGAAAACCGAAGAAGCTTTAAAGGCTATAAAATTGGCGCGTGATCAAAACCCGACAGATGTTAATATTATTTTAACAGAAGCTAACTTACAATACAAATTGGGTAATAAGGACGAATATAAGTTGCTAATTGAAAAGGCAATTGATTTAGATCCAACTAATGTAGATTTGTTTTACAATTTAGGTGTTCTTTCGGCTGAAGCTGGGTATAATGACAAAGCTAAAGAATATTATGACAAGGTTATTGAAATGGATCCTACGTATACAAATGCACATACCAATATTGCAGCTTTAATACTAGGTGAGGAGCAAGGTCTTATTGAAGAAATGAATGGTTTAGGAACATCCGCTGCTGATAACAAACGTTATGATGAACTAAAGGCGGAACGTAAAGAGCTTTATAAAACAGCTATTCCTTATTTAGAAGCTGTTTTAGAAGTAGATTCAGAAAATTTAGAGGTTTCTAAAACACTAATGAATATTTATAGTGCCATTGCGGAAACTGAAAAGTACAAGAAAATGAAAGCTAAAGTTGAAGCTTTAGGAGGATAATTCTAATAGGTTTAATTGAATAAAAAAATGCTACTGAAATTCAGTAGCATTTTTTTGTTTTATGTTAATCCAATAATTCGATTTCCATGACTAGCGCTTGAAACAAATTTAATTGATAAGAACCATGGTATGCTAAATATACTTAATTCCTAGAAAACTAAAAAGTCAAAATGCCTGCCCATTTTAAAATAAACAAGATTAAAATTGTAATTCCGGTACTTGTATATATAACACCTTGCCAATAAAAAAGCCGTGTTCCCCATTTATTCCATAATGTACTGCCATATTCCTTTTTGAAATGACCGTTGGTAAGCTTCCAAAAAAGGAAAGCGATATTTAAGAATATTGCAATTGCTATTGGTATGATATTCATTGGTTCTTGAGTTTAAAGTGGTGATTTTTGGGTTCGTTTTATAATAACAGATTCAATATTTAAATAATACTTGAACTTATTTACCCCTCCACAATCCGCTTAATAACGCGTAATTTATGAGTATGCATGCGTGTATCTACATTATAAATTCCGGAATGATCTAATCTATCAATGCGGACTTTACCATGTGCATGAATAATAAAATTATCCGGCATAATAATACCAACATGGACTATCTGTCCTTCGTCATTATCAAAAAATGCTAAATCGCCTGGATCGCTTTCTTCAATAAAACTCAACGCCTCGCCTTGTGTGGCTTGTTGTGAGGCATCGCGGAATAATTTATAACCATTCAATTTATAAACCATTTGGGTAAACCCTGAACAATCTATACCAAAGGGTGTTTTTCCACCCCAAAGATAAGGAGCGTTTAAATATGAAAATGCGGTTTTTAAAATATGCGCTTTAGTAGCTATTTCACTAACCGCATTCCCATCATGTGTATGTTGTAATAAATCCAATCCGTTTAAACTTGAGCCCAACGGAATAGGATATAATTGATTTTCGCTGTCTTCAATAAATTCAACTAAATCCGTTGAAAGAATAGGCGCTTCGTCATGCAATGTATTATAATTGTCTTCTGTAATTTCAAGGTACTGCTTGTTATCAATCCAACCTTCATAGGTATCAAAACCCAATCGGATTCTACTCCAAGACTTCCGTTTTTCAAGCACTTTAAAATAATCACCATACAATACTTGGGACACAAGTTCACTTGTATCACTAGGTTCCAATCGTAATGGAACAATGCTTAAATGACAAATTCCGTATTGCATGCAAAAAGTAAGGTATTAGTTTCTTTCGATAACAACTGCCGAAGCACCACCTCCACCATTACAAATAGCGGCTGCACCAATTTTTGCATTGTTTTGTTCTAAAACATTTAATAATGTAATTAAAATACGAACACCTGAACACCCTAATGGATGTCCTAAAGAAACAGCTCCACCATTCACGTTTACATTGGCATCGTTTAAGCCTAGTATTTTCATATTGGCTAAACCAACAACCGAAAATGCTTCATTAAATTCAAAGAAATCAACATCTTTGATATTAATTCCAGCTTTATCTAACGCTTTAGGTAAGGCTTTAGCAGGCGCTGTTGTAAACCATTCTGGCTCATGAGCAGCATCGGCAAAGCTTTTTATGGTTGCTAGAACTTTCAATCCTAATTCGTCTGCTTTCTCGCGACTCATTAAAACCATAGCACCCGCACCATCATTTATAGTTGAGGCATTGGCAGCTGTAACAGTTCCATCTTTGGTAAAAGCAGGACGTAAAGCTGGTATTTTTTCTAATTTTACATTGGTGAACTCTTCATCTGTATCCACAACTAATGCATCACCACGTCTTTGTGGAACTTCAACTGGAACCACTTCATTATCAAATTTCCCGGCTTCCCAAGCTGCAGCCGATCGTTTATACGATTGAATAGCATAGGCATCCTGATCTTCACGAGAAAATTTATATTCAGTAGCACAAGCGTCGGCACAAACACCCATGGCGTTTTGGTCGTAGGCATCAACTAATCCATCACGTTGCATCCCGTCTTCCATTTTAGCAGGACCAAATTTAGTACCTGTTCTAGCATGCAGATAATGCGGAATTAAACTCATATTTTCCATTCCACCAGCAACCACAACGTCGGCATCACCTAAAGCAATAGCTTGTGCTGCTTGCATAACCGCTTTCATTCCAGATGCACACACTTTATTTACTGTGGTACATGGAACCGTGTTTGGAATTCCTGCGTAAATTGCCGCTTGTCTTGCAGGCGCTTGTCCGGCGCCGGCTTGAACAACATGACCCATAATAACCTCTTGAACTAATTCTGGCTTTAAATTAATTTTTTCCAAAGCACCTTTAATAGCTACAGCACCCAAACGTGGTGCAGGAACAGTTGAAAGGGATCCTAAAAAACTACCAATTGGTGTTCTGGCTGCTGATACAATGACGACTTCTTTACTCATGTTTTTCTAGTTTAATTTTTTAATCCCACAAAATTAATCATTTTTTAATAGAATGTAGAATGATTAGCATTTTATACACCCATAATTTTCGACTATATTTTACTACATTTGAAAATATTTCACCAATCTATGAAAGACTTTATAAATACACTATATAGAAATCATTCGTTAGGCTATAAGCTGTTGCTTTTTATATCGACTACATTTTTAATTGTGTATTTATTTCCTAAAAGTGGTAAATTTAAATACAATTTCGAAAAAGGAAAACCTTGGCAATCAGAAAACCTTTATGCACCCTTTAATTTCGCCATTAAGAAAACGGATGCTGAAATTACCATGGAAAAACAAGAGATTAAGGACGCGTCACCATTATACTTTAATTTAGATGCATCGGTTCCAAACACAATAACTAATAATTTTCAACGTCAATTTAAATCGGTTTTTTCAGATACGATTCCCGTCTATACAAGAAACGATTTAAAGGATGCTGGAATTCAAATAATTGATAAACTCTACCATTTTGGTGTTTTAAACGAAGAACATAATTATTCGGACACCAAAAAAGTCATTATTTTAGAAGGTCGCGTCGAGAAGGAGCAAACCCAATTTGTAAACCTAGTTAAGGAAAATCAATTAAAAGCAATTATTGTCAAGGTTTTAGAAAGTAAGGATTTGTTGACTTATAAAAATGAATTCACATCGTTGTTTTTCGATTTAGTAGAACCAAATTTAGAATTTAACAAGGAATTTTCATCCCGAGTACTTCAAGAAGAGCTCGATAAAGTCTCATATATTCGTGGAAGTGTTGAGCGGGAAACGCTTATTATCTCTAAAGGTGAAGTTGTAGAAGGTGTTAAGTTTCAAATTTTAAAATCGTTAGAATCCGAATATGAATCGCAAGTTTGGAACAAATCTAATTATATATGGATTGTTTTTGCCTACACTCTTTTAGTGGCATTAGCCTTACTTATGCTGTTGTTATTTTTAAGAAAATATCGGATGTCTGTTTTTGAAAATAATGTAAAAGTGACCTTTATTTTCTTTAACGTAGCCTTTATGGTATTAATCACAACCTTGGTGGTTAATTACAATTCGCAATACATTTATGTGGTCCCAATTTGTATTTTGCCCTTGGTGCTAAAAGCCTTTTTTGATGCGCGTTTGGGCCTGTTTACACATGTTTTAACGGTTTTACTATTAGGACTAGTAGTACCTAACAGTTACGAATATATGTTCCTACAAATTATTGCAGGAATCGTTACTATTTTAACCGTGTCGGAATTATACAAACGAGCGAATTTATTTATTTCCGTTGGGCAAATCACCTTAATATATATTGTTGCCTATTTTGCATTCTTCGTTATTCATGAAGGAAGTGTTGAAACCCTACAATGGGAAACTTTTGGTTTGTTTGTGCTTTGTGGCTTGGCAACCTTATTTGTGCAACCGCTAATTTATGCCTACGAAAAACTCTTCGGATTAGTGTCTGATGTATCTTTATTAGAATTATCAGACACCAATACCAAATTATTGAAAGAATTATCAAATAAAGCGCCAGGAACGTTTCACCATTCTTTAAATGTGGCCAATTTAGCTGAAGCTGCTGCTAACGAAATTGGAGCCAATGCTATGTTGGTTCGCGTTGGCGCCTTGTATCACGATATTGGGAAAATGAAAAACCCAACGTATTTTACGGAAAACCAATCTACAGGAATTAATCCGCATGATGAATTATCACCAAGCGAAAGTGCTCAAATTATTATCAATCACGTAATTGATGGAATTGAAATAGCCCGAAAAAATAATCTTCCGGATCGTGTTATCGATTTTATTAGAACCCATCATGGAACGAGTTTGGTATATTATTTCTATATGAAAGAAAAGGAAGTCAACGAGCTCATAGAAATAGAAGATTTCATGTATCCAGGTCCAAAACCTTTCAGTAAAGAAACGGCTATTTTAATGATGTGTGATAGTGTAGAAGCGGCTTCCAAGAGTTTAAAAGAACCTACGTCCACAAAAATTGACGATTTTGTAGAAAGCATTTTAAACAAACAAATGAATGATGATCAGTTTTTAAATGCCAATATTACCTTTAAAGAAATTCAATCTATTAAAAAGATATTGAAACAAAAGCTGACCAACATTTACCACTTACGTATAGAGTATCCTGAATAGGTCACTAGAGTATCCTGAATAGGTCATTTATTTATCACCTTGTATTTTCTTTAACATTACTTTATAAGTATTTCCTTATTTTTGTTCATTACACTAAAACCAATTATAATATGAGGAAATCATTAATATGCGTTTTGGCACTCTCAACAATTGTTGCTTGTAAGGATGACCAAAACAAAACTGAAAAAGAAGATGTTTCAATGACTATTACTTATCCAGAAACTAAAAAAGTTGACACGGTTGACACGTATTTTGAAACTCAAGTTCAAGATCCATACCGTTGGCTGGAAGATGATTATGCTGAAGATACCAAAGCATGGGTAAAAGCTCAAAACGAAGTGACGTTTAATTATTTAGATCAAATTCCGTTCCGAAGCAAGTTGAAAAAACGGATGGAAACGCTTTGGAATTACGAAAAAATTTCTGCACCATTTATTGAAGGTGATTACACCTATTTTTATAAAAATGATGGGCTTCAAAACCAATCCGTTTTATATAGAACAGATAAAGATGGAAACCAAGAGGTGTTTTTAGATCCAAATGCGTTTTCTAAAGATGGAACGACGTCTTTAGGTGGTTTAAGTTTTACGGAAGATGGTTCTATGGCTGCCTATGCTATTTCTGAAGGTGGAAGTGACTGGCGAAAAATTATCGTTTTAAAAACTGAAAATAAAGAAATTATTGGCGATACCATTATGGATGTTAAATTCAGTGGTATGTCTTGGTACAAAAATGAAGGGTTTTATTATTCCAGCTATGAGAAACCAAAAGGTAGTGAGTTATCAGCTAAAACCGATCAACACCGTTTATTTTATCACAAATTAGGAACACCTCAAAGTGAAGATAAAATTATTTTTGGCGATACTGAAAAGCGTCGCTATGTAGGAGGTTCTGTAACGCAGGATGAAAACTATTTGGTGATTACCGCAGCAAATTCTACCTATGGAAATGAGTTGTATATTAAAGACCTACGGAAAAATGGACCGATTGTAAAAGTGGTTGATAATTTTGAAAGTAGTAATAATGTTATAAATAATGAAGGTCAAACATTCTTCGTGGTTACGGATTTTGAAGCACCTAATAAACGCATTGTAAAATTCAATTTAAATAAATTTGAACAAGCCCATTGGGAAGATGTGATTCCAGAAACTGAAAATGTACTATCAGTATCTAAAGGTGCAAATTATATTTTTGCGGAATACATGAAAGATGCGGTTTCTGTTGTAAAACAATACAAATTTGATGGCACTTTAGTACGTGATGTTAGCTTACCAGGAATTGGTTCTGTTGGTGGTTTTGGTGGTAAAAAGGAAGCAACTACCTTATACTATTCGTTTACAAATTATACGGCACCAGGAACTATTTATGCGTATGATCCTGAAACTGGCGAATCAACGGTTTACCAAAAGCCAAATATCGATTTCAAATCGGATGATTATGAGTCTAAGCAAGTATTTTATAGCTCTAAAGATGGTACCAAAGTACCAATGATTATCACCTATAAAAAAGGCACAGAATTAAACGGCAAGAATCCAACTATGCTATATGCTTACGGTGGTTTTAATATTAGTTTAACGCCGTCGTTTAGTATTGCCAATGCTGTGTGGTTAGAAAATGGTGGTGTGTATGCTGTTGCTAATTTACGTGGAGGTGGTGAATACGGTAAAAAATGGCATAATGCAGGAACGCAAATGCAAAAGCAAAATGTGTTTGATGATTTTATTGCAGCAGCCGAATACCTAATCAAAGAAAACTATACATCATCTGATTATTTAGCAATAAAAGGCGGATCTAATGGTGGATTATTAGTTGGTGCAACTATGACACAACGACCAGATTTAATGAAGGTGGCTATTCCACAAGTGGGTGTTTTAGATATGTTACGTTACCATACGTTTACGGCAGGAGCAGGTTGGTCCTTTGATTATGGAACATCCGAACAAAGTAAAGAGATGTTTGATTATATTAAAGGGTATTCGCCAGTGCATAATGTAAAAGCAGGTGTTGAATATCCAGCAACGTTAGTAACCACAGGTGATCATGACGATCGTGTAGTACCAGCGCATAGTTTTAAATTTGCTGCTGAACTGCAAGACAAACAAACAGGAGCGAATCCGACCTTAATTAGAATTGAAGTGAATGCCGGACATGGTGCCGGAAAATCTACTGAAGCTACTATTAACGAGCAAGTAGATATTCAAGCGTTTGCTTTGTATAATATGGGAGTGAAGGAGTTGAAATAAACTTTTTGATATTGTATCTTATAGAAAAAGCCCAAACTTTTGTTTGGGCTTTTTGATTTTGTTATTCAGAACGAAGCATGAACGGTAAAGAATCTTAAATTTGATAATTGAGATTCCTCCTTTGTCGGAATGACATTATATATTTTAATGGCAATATATTACATGCTTTTAACAAACTCTAAAAACACCTCTTTATGACGTTCCAAATCCATGTTACCGGATAAAGACGCACGAACAATATAATCTTTGTCGCCTTCCTTGGTAGTGCCCTGGGTGGATGTTGCTGGAATAGTCCAGTAGCAACCCTTTAACTGACCATAGCTCACACAAAACTTGCTTTCTTCAGGGATTTCAGTAATCATCAAGTTGATTAATTTCAAATTTAAAGCGCGTTTATGGGCTTCTTTTTCTTCAGCTGTGTTTCCTTTTGTAGGTAAATCTAATGAAAATACGGATGGTGTAAAGCCTTGCTCTGCCAAGTCATCAGACACAAAATTGATTTTCGCTTCTGGTAAAACCTCATGGATAAAGTTTACAAAGTGGCGTGTGTATACATAGGCGTCTGCAATACGCTGATTCATGGATGGTAATTGTTGGGCTAGCAACTTATATTGCAATGCGGTTGCTTCATTGTCACAAAGCATCAAATGCTTCGCTATTTTATCCATTAAGGCGTCTGTTTTGCTATTTCCTACTGCGTATCCCGCAGTACATTTTCCACCACTAGGAAATTTGGAGCCACTGGCATAAGAAATGGTTCTTACCGTGGATAGAATTTCCCCGTCACCTAAAAAGTGCACATTCGGACAAAAGGTTTGATCTAAAATAAAAACAGGATCGATTGCTGTTTCACCCGTTGCTGTTTTTCGCACTTTACTTAAAGCAGCCTTTAAATCCTGAACGTTTGGAACTTCCACTCGTGGGTTTGTTGGAATTTCGGCTATAATGTATGGAACCGCATCTTGTTTGGCAATGCGTTCCAAAACGGTATCAATACTTTGTACCATATCGTTATCACCATCTACTGGTAAATCAACAACGTCAACTTGATCCAAGCAATCTGCCACACGTCTGGCTTGGTCATTGGTGCCACCATAACAATTTGGTGGTACAATAAATTTAATGGCTTTTCCTTTATGATTTTCTTGGGCGTCGTGAATGAGTCCCATCATAATAGCGTATTGCATAGATAAACCACTAGAAGCCACCAAAGGTTTGGACGTGGTACCTGTAATGTCTTTGATGTTTTTTAAAACCTGTTTTTTATGGGGTTCAATTTTATTGGAAGGTGCCTGAAAAGCTGTTTTGTTGACGAGCGCTTTTAAAGCCATAAGCGAATTTTCAGGAGTCATGGCAATGGTTTCACGACGACGTACATGCTGAATATCCGAAATGTATGATGTGTTTTGTTCGCCATTTACGAGTAATATACTGCCTAAATGGTCATGGAGATTCACGTAAAAATCAATATTCGCGTTTAAATCTGTTTGCGCAATGGTGTCTTGATGTGCTATGAAAATGGTGCTTCCCTTAAAATCGAGAATCGCCTTTGAATTATCAACATGGATTAATTCGAAATTATAACCATACACCTCTTTAATGGTTTCCGCATCAAAACAGTCTGGTAAGTCTCCCGTATAAAGGATTTGTGTCTTTTTATTTTCCAATAAATTGGTTCTTAAAATGGCCAAAATCGGAATGGTTAGCGATGCAAAACTGATAACATGTTTAGAATCAATCTGATTTAAATTTGCAAGTCCCCATTCTAGCACGCAAGATAGGGGATGACCCAAGCGGATATAATCATAAGCCGTTGGTAATTTACTTAATGCGGAAGTTGTGGCATTATTGGTTTTATATAAGTGTTCAAACGCGTTTAGAAATTCCGTTTTTGCCAACGACTCATCATAAATATCTAGTCGATGGGTTGTTAGATTCAGCCAGTCTGGTGGCATGTTTTCAATAACAGTTTCAATATAATTTAGCATTTTTGGGTCTTGCATGTTTTTAGGTTTAAATAGGGTTGCAAGGTATGGAAAATAGCTTTTTTTAAAGAAGCTTTTAAGGGGTTTGGCCTTTTTTTATGATTTAAAGCGCATGTCTTTTTAAATAGAATTTTAAAAAGTGCTTTACAAGAGAGGTTGTGTAATACAGTCCTCAATTAGCGCACATAAATCCAATAAAAAACCGCGAGAAATTTCAGAAGTAGGCTAGAACTAGCAATTAATTATACATGGTGTTGTGCCTAGTTTTTTAATTGTTCAATCATATATTCAGTTCCTCTGAAGGTCATATTGTAGAAATTAATTAAATCTTTGTATTCATTACTCAAATTTTCATAAGAATTTCTAAACTCTTTATCCGATTTTATTATATCTGAAATTATAAATCCAGTAAACATATTTAATTTCTTGACAGAAGTTAGAACATTTTTTTTAGCAAAATCTTTGTCCCACATATTTTTTAATTGAAGAATAGAAATGCTTTGAGAATGAGCGTGCCATGAAAGAAAGTTATAAATCTGGTCATTTGTTTCATCTTTAATTCCAGCTTCTTTCATTAACCTTTTCCAACTTACAGGATAGAATTTTTCTTTGTCAAATATTATTTTCCATTTTTTGTTTATAGTTTTATGCAATGATGCTTTTTTTATTTCTGAAAGTTCTAAATACCCTTTTCTAGTTTTTATGGAATTCTCTAAATTCTCAATACTTTTTTTATCTAATTCACTTATTCTTTTTTCTTCATCACTTTCAGGCTCTATATTTCGCTGAAGTAAACCATATCTCATCCAAATCTCAAACCTTAATTGTAACATGTCGTCGTCCATATTTGAATTGGATAGATAGTTTTGAACTAAATAATTTTCAATTACTGTTCTAACCAAAGAATAAATTGAAAATGGGTCAAGCATTTCAATTTTTAAGTTTTTACTTGGTGAATCTAGAGTTATTCCATCAATTAGTTTTTTGACTGAAAATCCATGAACAATGAATTTCTGAGTTAAAAGATTGATGTAATAAAATCGTTCTCTGTCAAATTGAATTTTTTTATTTTCAATTCGATCTGTAAACAATGAGAGAAGTATATCCATTAGTTTCTCAAACTTTGAAATATGAGTTTCAGGTTTGTCATTTAAAATGTCAATTGCAAGATTTATTAGGCTATCCTGTTTCATTTTTCAAATTAGGCACAACAAGTGCATATAGTTAGTAGCATCTATATTTCCACTGATAGAAATACAACCTTTTACACCTGCAATGTTTTTCCAAAAGTGAAAATACCATAAATAGTTACAAGTAGTTTACGGATACCCGTAAATTGTAAGTGCTTTTAGATGAATGTCTTAAAACTTCCGCTCAACCACCCGTTTCGGTTGTAAATCAGGATTCATAATAATTTCAAAATCAATAACACCTAGTACTAGTTCTTCTTCAGTAATAACATCTACTTGCCAGGTGCCAGGCTTGACATTGTTTTTATAGGTGTAGCCACGAAAGCCGGCATTTCGGCCACCTGTGATATCAAATCCAATTTTATCAGTTTCTTCCCATTCCTCGCTGTCTGGATTATACCATTTCCAGCGATGAAAGATGGCTTTTTTTATGGCAGTAGGCGCGAATATAGACGTGAAAACAAATACCTTTTCATCGGGTTGCTGAATGAACTCTAATCGGTGATCGCGCCAAAAAATATACCAGTTATCACGTTCGTAAGTAACCAGATAGTTGCCATTTTCTTTTTGAACACTATGAGCAACAATACCTTCATCTAAAGCTAATGGTACTGGTGGAATTAAATTAAAATAATAAAATAGATTGATGCTCAGATATAAGGTTAAAACAAGCCCGATAACTTTGGTTATACTAATTTCAGCTTTGGTACTCGGACTTTTTACATATACCAAAATAATTAAACCTAAAGTAATAGAGAGGCTTAATAATCCGGAAATTATAAAAATGGTTGTGCTCATTTCCTTGAATACTACAGGAATCATGAACGCAAAAAAAGTAAAGCTTATAAAAAAGTAAATTCCGAATTGTAAGTATTTATTGGAGATTCGCCGTTTTAATACTTCGTTGGCTAGAAGTAGTAAAACAAGGATAACAAAAAATGAAATGGTTTTCGACATGGACACACTTCGGGAAAAATATATGACATACGCGCTGGAAAGTCCACCAAACGAAAATTGTACGGCTAATGGAAAATACTCTTGAAAACGTTCTAAAAAGGTGCCTACCCATTTGCCATCTTCAGCTAAATTAAACAAGTATAACATGGTAGTTAAAAATGTCATGTGTAAGGATAGGACCGTTAAATCGTAAACTCGATCTATACGGCCAAGTGTTAAGGTATCGAAAATAAAACCACCAATAAAGAACAGTAACGGCGCATATTTTTCATGTCTCCGAATAAAATTTCTAAAGGCACTATTTCTGAATTTAACGTAAGTTCTTTTAAAACGCATAGCGAGAGATTGTGGGTTAAATTAAAAAACAGTTGGCACTTTACGGTAGTCAGGATGCGTTTTTTATTGGAATGGGTTAAACTTTTATACCACAAACTTGCCTTGATCTGAATTTATAACCCGCTTATTTTTGGCGCCCTACAAAATGCTCCATGGTTTTATAGATACCCAATACCTTGCCCGTAAACCAGTCGAATACATTTACAGACATAACGGCTTGACCAAATCTAGTTACTCGGTAAATATAGCCTGGAATGGTTACCATTCTTTTATTTGTTTCTATGGCTTTGATAATGGTTAGAGATGCCGCTTCTGGTTCTAATATGGGAATTTTAGATTTCACACCGTCAAACATTCCTGTATTTATATAATAAGGCATGATGGTGGTAACATGTATGTTTTTTTTGAGTTGTTTCATTTCCAAACGCAAACTATCAGACCAACCAATAAGGGCCCATTTGCTGGATGCGTAAACTGACATTTTAGGATTGGAGATTAAACCACCAGAAGAGGCAATATTACATATATGTCCAGAATTCTGTTGAAGCATATCGTCTAGAAATATGTTAGAAATATGCATAGGCGCTAGGCTGTTAATTTTCATGGTGTTTTCTATATCGGCTTCTGTATGTTCATGGAAAAACTTACCGACAATAATTCCCGCATTATTGATAAGCACATCTACGATGCCAATTTCTTGCTTGACGTTTTTAGCGGTTTCTTGAACCTGTTGCATGTTAGAAATATCTAATGTATAGCTAAAAAGCGCCGGATTGTTTTGCAACTCGCTGGTTGTGAAATCTATATTTTCCTGACTAATATCCCAAATAACCACACGAGCTTGACGTTCTAACATGAGGCGTGTCATGATTTTTCCAATTCCAGATGCTCCACCAGTGATTAATACTGTTTTCCCTTTAAAGTTTTTCATGAATTTTTTAAGCCTTGTTTGGTTAGTTTTTTTGATTAAGAACAGCCTATTACCAAATATAGAAAACTATTGGTTTAAAAATAGCGCGAATGGGATATTTGAAATTAAGTTTATCTAAATGATTAGATGCTGTTATTTTACATAGTTTTTAGTCCAATTGGCGCCTTCATCAAAAAGGTTATGACCATTTTCGGAATCGGAGCACAAATAGCTGCCTGTCCATTGGCCATTTAAGGTAAACAGGTTGAAGTTGGATTCAGCACGCACAAAAAATCCCATCCAAGTACCATCATTGTTATAATACAATACACATCGGCATTCGCATAAATGAGAAACCCAATAATTTCAGCCGATTGATTGAACATATAATAACCCTCCCAATTCCCGTAATTTGGGTTGAGTTGGAAATTATATTTAGGATTAATTTTTGAGTTGAATGCCGGGTTTAAATCGGAATTATATTTCGGGTTAGTGCTAGACGTGTATTTGGGATTTATATTGGCTGTATACTTCGGATTGATATTGGAATTATACTTCGGGTTTATTTGTGAGTTAAATACCGGATTTATGTTGGAATTATACTTCGGGTTTAAACTGGAATTAAATTTCGGATTTTGATTGGAAGGTATAATTTGAGCAAAAAGTGGAAGTATAGCGAGGTATAAAAAGAAAGTTACTAAATGCGTTTTCATAATTTGTGAGCTTAAAAGCAAATCAAAGATACTTAAATTATTACGCTTAACATTTGGGATAAATAAGCTTAAATGGGAGGGACGTTATTGCAAACTAATTGAAATGCCTAAAAACAAAAAAGACCTACTGAAAACAGTAAGTCTTTAAGTGAGCCCGACAGGATTCGAACCTGTGACCGCCTCCTTAGAAGGGAGGTGCTCTATCCAGCTGAGCTACGAGCCCGTAACTCTACAAAAAAATTGTCGGGGTGGCAGGATTCGAACCTGCGACCTCCGCGTCCCAAACGCGGCGCGATAACCGGGCTACGCTACACCCCGATACTTTTTTTCAAAAATGCAGTTTAACTCGAAAATTTCGAGTGTCTGCAACATGAAAAAACGGTTACCTAAAAAAATGCGGAGAGACAGGGATTCGAACCCTGGCGACACTTACGCGTCGACAGATTAGCAATCTGCTCCATTACCACTCTGGCACCTCTCCATTAAATATAAAAGAACATTCTTTTAATGCGGATGCAAATGTAACCATCCATTATAAAGAACGCAACTATTTTTGAAACTTTTTACGCTAAAAAATGCAATTTTTATTTACTGATTAAAATTTCAACAATTAACAACCTATTAGTGAACTGATAAGAAGTTTTTTGCACGTTGGTAGGAAATGCTTTTAAAATCGTCTATCACGAGATTTGCTGTCTCATAATTCTGGTTTTTGGAGTGTAAGCTTTTATATCCAACACAAAAAATACCCGCAGCATTAGCTGCTTTAATACCATTTGTAGAATCTTCAATCACCAAACACTGTTCTTTTTTAAACCCGGAGCTTTCCGCAGCTTTTAAAAAGATTTCGGGGTGTGGCTTGGATGCTTTTAAATCGGCACCACTTAATTTGGCTTTAAAGTAGGGGTCCAATTCAAATCGGTTGAAAACACTTTCAATGGTTTGCATAGAAGCGGATGAAGCCAGCACCAACGTTACTTTGTTTTTATGGTAGTCCTGAATTAATTCTAATACGCCATCAATAAGCTGTAAACTGCTGTCCGACACAAATAAATCTTTGAAAATATGGCGTTTAATCTGCACTAATTCCTCGGGTGCATTTGCTAACTTAAAATGATTACAAAGCTGTCGGCAAACATTAATGGTTGATTGCCCCGTGAACGATTGATATTGCTGCTCTGTTACATCTAACTTCAGTGAGTTAAACATCCCATAATAGGCTTTGTGGTGCAGCGGTTCCGTATCTACAATTACACCATCCATATCAAATAATACTGCTTTTAACATGTTTCTCTTATTTATGTTTAAGCGATTAAGCTTTTAAATATTCTACTTTTTTACAAATTATTCCCATACGTTCCTCTTGCATGTTTGTCGCAAAAAATAGGTAAATATCACCACCATCGGCTATTTTTAATTTCTTTCGGATGGTTGCCACAGCATCTGGAAAGTTACGCGTTGTAATATTGGCTTGTGTTATCCCTAGTTTTTTAACCGCTTTTTTATTGTAAGGCACGATTTCTAAAATTTGAAAAGAACGTCCAGGAAAATCAACCAAATCATTACTAGTGTACAAATGGGTGTGCTGATGTAACTTATCAAGTTGTAATTGATGGGAAATACTATTAAAAGCACCCGATTTTAAAATAGCAGCATTGGGCTCATACAAATACTGTTTTGGTAAACTGTAGGTTGTCTGTGCTAATGTTTCTTGATTTAGTTGAAAATTGAAGGTTTGATTCTGGTATTTATTGATATTGATGGTTTTAATAGCAGTGGCACCTTCATAACCATTTTCCAGAATCCAAAGTAATTCTTTAACTTCATTATTCAAGGCAACCACATGAATTTCTTTAACCGCCTGTAACTCTTGAATACCAGATGAAATATCTAATAAAGGCGCCGTTTTAATTAATAGGTTATTGGTGTGCTTGAATACATCATCCAAATGATCTGGAACACTGGGCAAACAATCTTTTAAGAAAAACACTTTACCCTTACTATCATGACGTCTGGAAGGATCTATATAAATCCAATCGAAGCGCGTTTTTTGACTTTTTAAAAACCCAATACCATCTTCTGAAATTGTTTGAATATTGGTGACTTGTAACTGTTTAAAATTATAAGTAACGATTTCAGATAAGTTGTTATTTATTTCGCAATGAATAACCTGTTGCATTGTTTTTGCGAAATAAAAACAATCTACACCAAAACCACCAGTTATATCCAATAGGTTTTCTCCTGAAACTAGAGAGGCTTTGAATTGCGCCGTAGTTTCCGAAGAGGTTTGCTCAATATTCAATTTATTTGGATAATAAATGAATGGTGTTTTAAACCAGGTTGGGAGTTTGGTTTTACTACGTTTTTTGGCTTCAATTTGCGCTACTAATTCCTTAATTGTAGCAGACGAATGAGGTGCTTTTCCAAACAGTAGTTTGGTACTATCGGATTCTAAATGGGCGTCTATAAATTCCTGATTTTCGGTATTTAAAATGGCGACATTCAAAACGGCTTAAAGATTCTTTGTTAAACTCTGAACAATTTTATTATCGGCTAAAAACTCCTTTAAAATAACCTTTAAAGCGGTGTAAGCAGGAATAGCGATAATCATACCTACAATTCCAAAAAGGAGTCCAGCAATAACAATAACCAGGAATATTTCAAGTGGATGCGATTTTACACTTCTTGAGAAAATAACCGGTTGACTAATAAAATTATCAATTAATTGGCCAATGGCAATAACAATTAAAACATAGAGTGTTTCTGGTAAAATAACATCGCTAAAACTACTACCTAAATTACTAGTCATAGTCAGTAATACCATAATACAACCACCAATTACGGGTCCCAAATACGGGATTAAATTAATTAAGGCACATAAGAAGGCTATTACAACAGCATTTTCAACACCCACAATTAACAAACCAATGGTGTAAATAACAAAAATGACTGAAATTTGAAATACAAGTCCCACGAAATAACGCGAGAGTAAGTCTTTAATTTTTTCGATTGAATTTTTTACGCGACTTACTTTACTATCTGGAACGAGTGTAAGTAGGCTGTTTTCAAAAAGTTTACTATCCTTTAAAAAGAAAAATGATATAAATAATACGGAGAATAATCCAATACTAAAACTTCCCAAACCGCTTACCACGGAGTTTAAAAATTCCGGGATAACGCTAAAATTTAAGTTTGAAAACAATTCGGAATTTTCAAGTGAGTCTCCCGTATTTATTTTATCCAAATTAAAATGGGAAGCCGTTTCATTATATATATTATTAATATTTACCTGTAATTTTTCAATATCTAAAAGTGATAAATTATGACCTTGTTCAACAATTAAAGGAATGAAAAGACCTACTAAACCCAGTATCAATCCTAAAAGCATTATCATACTTGTTATAACTGCTAATAGGTTATTGAATTTTAAACGACGTCTTAAAAATGCTACAATAGGTCTTCCTGTTAAGGATATAACGGCAGAAATGGCAATGTAAACGATGACAGATTGTATTTTATAAAGAAAAAACAAAAGAATAGCTACACCTAATAGATAGCCAATTGCTCTTAAAATACCGTTTGAAACTTGTTTAGAATTCATGCGTCAAATATACTGATTGAAACTGAAATGGTTACCAATTAATTTTCCTTAAGTTGTTTGGTTATTTCGTATAGGCAAATGCTTGTAGCTTGAACCACATTCATACTGCTATTTTGCCCAAACATATTTATGTGAACAACCGAATCTGCTAATGCTAAAACAGCTTCCGAAATCCCAAAATTTTCTGCACCAACTATTAAAGCAATAGGTTCTGTGGTCTCAAATGTTATTTGATTAATGGCTTGGCTGTCTTCGGTAATTTCTAAAGCGACTATACGATATCCACCTGATTTTAAGTGTAAAATGGATTCTAACGTATCCGTATTCATTTCAAACGGCACATATTTTTCTGTAGCGCGTGAGGTTTTAGCTGATTTTCTTCCAAACTCGATATCTTTTCCGCAGAAAATTAATTTTTCAACTCCAAAGGCGTCGGCCGTTCTAAATAAACTCCCAATGTTTGGCGCATTGGTAATTCCATCGCAAATTACAGTAATGGGGAAGGTGTGTGGTGAAAATTTAGAGGTGTAATGTGTGAGTTGCATAATTCTATTTACTCTAATGCTCAAACGCATATTTAATAATATTGGCACCCATTTTTAATGCTTTTTCTCGAACTTCTGGTGGATCATTATGCACAACTTCATCTTCCCAGCCATTACCTAAATCACTTTCATAGGTAAACAGAACTACTAATCGGTTTTCATGGAAAATGCCAAAAGCTTGTGGTCGGTTTCCATCATGTTCATGGATTTTTGGTAAACCTTCAGGTAAACTATAGGCTGTATTAAAAATAGCGTGATTTGCTGGTATTTCTATCATTTCTGCATTGGGAAACACCGTTTTTAAAGCTTCTGTAACATAGGGTTTCATGCCGTAGTTATCATCTATATGTAGAAATCCTCCCGAAAGCAGGTAGTTTCGTAAGTTTTCAGCATCTTCATCACTAAAATAAACGTTACCATGACCCGTCATGTGGATAAAGGCATATTGAAAAATATCCATGCTACCAGCCTCTACAGTTTCTGGTTTCTCATTGATTTTGGTGTTGATATTCGTATTACAAAACGCAATAAGATTTGGAAGTGCTGTTGGATTACTATACCAATCACCACCACCTTTGTATTTTAAAACGGCAATTTCTTGGGCAGATATACTACACGTAATAATTAATAAAAGAATGGTGATGCGTTGCTTCATAGTTACTCATTTACAAATGCCACACTGTGACATGCAACAATTGCTGCGGTTTCGGTACGTAATCTGGTTTCACCCAAAGTTACAGGAATAAACTTGTTTTTAATGGCTGTTTCAATTTCTTTAACACTAAAATCGCCTTCTGGTCCAATTAAAATGGTAATTGCCATTTCGGGTTTAATTACTTGCTTTAAAGATTTCCTATCCAGTTCCTCACAATGTGCAATAAAAGTTTGTCCTTCAAAAGATTGCTTTATAAAATCTGAAAACGGAATGGCCTCATTTAACGTCGGTAAATAGCAATTTAAGGATTGCTTCATAGCTGATTGAACTATTTTTTCAAAGCGATCTAATTTTATCACCTGACGCTCACTATGGTCGCAAATAATAGGCGTAATGGTAGTGATGCCTATTTCAGTTGCCTTTTCTAAAAACCATTCAAACCGATCGTTCATTTTGGTAGGCGCAACCGCTAAATGTAATTGGTAACTTAAGGGTTTCTGTACTGTTTTAGCTATAATTTTAGCTTCACATTTTTTTATGGCATCTGTTGTAATTTCAGCTGAAAACAACCAACCTTTTCCATTGGTAATTTGAAGGATGTCTCCCACATTTTTCCGAAGTACTTTTATAATATGACGACTTTCGTCTTTGTCAAACGTAAAGTTCTCGGTAGTTTCGGAAATATGTGGATTGTAAAACAGCTGCATGATTATTTTTTTTCGACTATTTTTAGCACTTTAATTTCCTTGATTTCTTTTGGCTGGTAGGAATTCAACACCAAATAATACCAGGATTTATCTTTGAGTTCAAATGAAAACAAATCGCGTTTGCTAATAGGAACATTAATAATGACGCGTTCTAATTCCGGATGCATTTTACCAGGAGCAAACCAGCCTGTATCACCATTTCTATTCGCATTTCTATCCATAGAATATTGTTGCGCCAATTTACTAAATGGCACACCATCTTTGTATTTTTTGGAAATGGTTTTAATTAGGCTTTCTGCCGCTTCGGCATCTATTTTGTTGCCATCAATAAAAATATAATTCGCCCGATAATGCGTGGTTGTAAAACGATCTACAACTTTATAACGGGTTCGTTCCATTTGACCATCAACTGTGGCTTGGCCCGAGCTAAATAGGTTTCGCGCTAATTCGGTTTTATGGTTCTCCTCATTAAAAACAATAAACGTGTTGCTTTTGCTTGGGTTGGAATCTAAAAACAATTGGGCTTCGTCAGCATTGGTAATTGTTTCAAAAGTAGGTGTTACGGCTTCCTGTGCATGTAGGACTGCACAGAAACCAATTAAAAAAATTAGTAGTGTTTTCATAATTTGGGATTGTTTAGTAAACAAAAAAACAAAAAATAAGGCTTCAATGAACGAATTGCCAAAACATTATTAACAGATGTTTTAACAATTGGCTATTAAATTTTCAATCTAGAAGAGGCTGTTACGTCTTGCTCACTAAAATAACCTTCCAAATACTTTAAATATCCAACAATAGCAATCATGGCAGCATTATCTGTGGTGTATTCAAATTTTGGCACATAGGTGGTCCATCCAAATTTTTGCTCACCATCTTTTAAAGCTTGACGAATACCTGAATTAGCGGAAACACCGCCACCAATAGCAATATGTTTAATACCTGTTTGCTTGGTGGCTAATTTAAGCTTATCTATTAATATACCGATAATAGTATATTGGATAGAGGCGCAGATATCATTCAGATTTTCTTTAACAAAATTGGGGTTTGCTTTGGTTTCTCGCTGAACGAAATATAGAATTCCCGTTTTTAATCCCGAAAAACTAAAGTTTAAACCGTCCACGTTTGGTTTGGTAAATTTAAACGCCTTCGGGTTTCCTAATTTAGCCCGTTTATCAATTTCTGGACCTGCGGGATACCCAAGGCCAAGAATTTTTCCGCTCTTATCAAAGGCTTCACCAACAGCATCATCAATTGTTTCACCTATTACTTTTAAATCAAAATAGCTGGAAACTTTAACTATTTGAGTGTGGCCACCTGATATAGTCATGGCCAAAAAAGGGAAGGGTGGCTTTGTATAATCGGCTTCTTCAATAAAATGCGCCAAAATATGTGCTTGCATATGGTTAACGTCAATTAATGGAATATCCAGACCAAAAGCCAAAGACTTGGCAAAGGAGGTGCCTACTAATAAAGAGCCCATTAATCCAGGCCCTCTAGTAAAGGCCACGGCATGTAACTCGTTTTTAGTAATGCCTGCTTTTTTAAGTGCTTGAGCAACCACGGGAACAATGTTTTTTTGATGTGCTCTAGAAGCCAATTCAGGAACCACACCACCATATTCTTCATGTATTTTTTGACTTGCTACAACATTACTCAAAACACGACCGTTTAACAGTACGGAAGCCGCAGTATCATCGCAGGATGACTCAATTCCTAATATGTAAATATTTTCTGTAGCCATTTCTAATAATTGGGCATAATAATTGTTAATTTTGATGTCAAAGTTATAACTTTATAAACGTATCAAAAAATTTTTCAAAATACTCGGACGATTAGTAGCAACCTTATTGCTACTATTTATTATTTTGGTACTACTATTGTCCATTCCTGCCGTTCAAACTGGCATTGCCAAGCATGTTACGAACAGAATAAATTCAGATTTCAAAACCAATATAAATATTGAACGCATCGGTTTGCAAATCACTGGTGATGTGGAACTGAAAGGCGTGCTAATTCGCGATTTTAAAAAAGACACCCTAATTAGCGCCACCAATTTAAATACCTCTATTTTAAGTTTTAAAAATTTATACAACGGTAAATTGGTTTTTGGTGATATAGATTTGGAAGGTGTTATTTTTAATTTGGTGACCTATAAGGGCGAAACCGATACCAATTTAGATGTGTTTGTGGCACGTTTTGATGAAGATAACCAGGAGGTTAGCGAAAGTACATTTTTAATGTCCTCGAGTGATGTTACCATTAGAGATGGTATTTTTAGAATGACGAATGAAAATAATGAAACGCCTAAAATTCTTGAATTTACTAACGTTTTTACCAATGCAACTAATTTATTAATTAATGGTCCAAATGTTAGTATGCGGATTAATACTTTGGCATTTGATGATAGTCGTGGTCTTAAAATGAAAAATTTAGTCACCAATTTTTCGTATACCAAAGAACAAATACGTTTAGATAATTTAGATATTAAAACGGAGAATTCTATTTTAAAAGGCGATGTGAAATTTTCGTACAATAGAGAAGATTTACAGTTTTTTACAGATAAAGTTCAAGTGAATGCCAATTTTACAGAAGCGGATATTGCCTTAAATGAGTTGAATACTTTTTATGATGAGTTTGGTATTAACCAACATGCCACTTTTACGACAAACGTTACGGGAACACTAAATGATTTAAAACTAAATAACTTAAAATTGAACACGAGTAGTAATAGTCGTGTTTATGGTGATTTATATTTTAAGAATCTGTTTAATAAAGAAACGGATAATTTTTATATGAATGGAAAATTTACCAATCTATCATCCAATTACAAGGATTTAAAGGCGCTTTTGCCAAATGTTTTAGGGAATTCTATTCCTTCAGCTTTTGATAGGTTAGGCCGTTTTACTATTGTTGGGCAATCTGAAATTACTACATCTGAAATAAAGGCGAATCTTCAAATTCAAACGGATTTGGGCTTTATAGATTCTAATTTAGAAATGAAAACCTTTAATGATGTGGACAATGCCACGTATAAAGGGAAAATAGTGTTTAAAGATTTTGAAATTGGGGAATTCATGGAAAACCCGAATTGGGGAAAAACCTCATTAAACCTGAATGTAAATGGTAAAGGTTTTACTTTAGAAGGCTTAGACACCAAACTTTTGGGTGATGTGTATGCGGTTGTATATAACGGTTATGAATATAACAACTTGGAAGTATCAGGTGTGCTAGGAAATAATATTTATGATGGAAAACTCATTTCCAATGATGAAAATTTAAAACTAACATTTAATGGGTTAGCCGATTTTTCAAAGGAAATAAGTGAGTTTGATTTTGAAGCAGATGTAAGCTATGCCAACTTAAAAGCCATGAATTTTGTGAAAAATGATAGCCTATCAACGTTTAAAGGTGTGGTGGTTATGAAGGCTTCAGGTACAACTGTAAATAATGCCGTAGGTAACATTCAATTTAGGAATACATCGTATATCAATGAGCATGATTCTTATTTCTTTGAAGATTTTCAAATAACATCAACCTTCCAAGAAGAGGTGCATTATATTAATGTAAATTCTCCAGATATTATTACGGGACAGTTAAGTGGTGTTTTCCTATTTGAAGATATTGGAAAGCTTTTTGAAAATGCCGTAGGAAGCATTTACGCGAACTATAAACCGCATAAAGTAGTAGAAAATCAATACATTGATTTTAATTTTAATATCTATAATAAAATAGTTGAAGTATTTGTTCCCGATATCGAGCTAGGATCCAACACCTACATTCGTGGCCATGTGGAAAGTCAAGAGGATGAATTTAAATTAACCTTTAAATCACCTAAAATTAAGCTGTTTGATTATTTTGCAGATCAAATTTCTTTACAAGTAGATAATAAAAACCCACTTTTTAATACCTATGTAGAAGTAGATAGTATCAATACCAATTTTTATAATATTTCTAAATTCAACTTAATTAACGTAACCCTAAAGGACACATTGTTTATTAGGTCGGAATTTAATGGCGGTAAAAACAATAACGATATCTATAATTTAAGTTTTTACCATACCATTAATAAAGAAAATAAATCCGTTGTTGGTTTTAGTAAATCAGATATCACTTTTAAGGGGAATAAATGGATTTTAAATGAAAATAGAAACCGGAATAACCGGCTCGTTTTTGACAATAACTTTAAAAACGTAAAAATAGATTCATTTTTAATGAGTCATAATAGTGAGCAGATAAAGCTTTTTGGAGAATTACGAGACTCTACCTATAAGGATATTAAACTAAATTTTAAGGATGTTGATTTGGCTAAAATAACACCATCCATAGATAGTTTGGATTTACGCGGAAACGTAAATGGTAAGTTGGATGTTTTTCAGCAAAACGGACTCTACCTACCAGACGCCAATATTACCGTGGATGATTTGGAAATTAATAAGCTTGTCCTAGGTTCTTTTGATGCGCAGATTCGCGGTAATGAATCGCTTACAAACTATTCAGTATACGCCAAAATTAAGGATGATGCCAATGAATCCTTTTCAGCTATTGGTATTATTGATGTGGCATCAAATGTTTCAACCATAGATGTCGATTTAAACTTTAATAATTTCAACCTATCACCATTAAACCCATTCTTGTCTGGTATTTTAACAAATATTAGAGGAGACGTTACGGGTGTTGCAAGAGTAGAAGGAAGTTTGAAAAAACCGCAATTAAATGGCGATTTGGTATTAAACAACTCCGGGTTAACGGTTCCGTATTTAAATGTGGATTTTGAATTTGCAAATAAATCATCGGTAACGCTAGATAATCAAAGTTTTGTGTTTAATAATATCCGAATAACAGATACTAAATATAACTCCAAAGGCATTTTAGATGGTTCCATTAATTATGTTAATTTTGGCGATTGGAGTTTGGATTTAGATGTTAATACACAACGCTTATTGGTTTTAGATACCCAAGAAGAAACTGAAGATGCACCGTATTACGGAACAGGATTTATTGGTGGTATTGCCAGCATAAAAGGTCCAGCTAATAATTTGGTGATTAGCGTTATTGGTGAAACCAAGCCAGGAACAACCTTTGTTATTCCTTTAACGGACTCTGCCACTTTTGGTGATAATTCCTTTATTCACTTTTTAACACCTGAAGAAAAACTTGCCAAGTCATTGGGTCAGGAGGTGCGAACACAGAATATTTCGGGATTAGAATTAGATTTTGAATTGGATATAACGCAAGATGCCGAAATAGAAATAGTAATTGATAAAGTGTCTGGAAGTACCATAAAAGGAAGTGGTGTTGGTGGCTTGCTAATTGATATTAACACCAATGGTAAATTTAATATTTATGGTGATTTTTCGGTTTTTGATGGTGTTTATAACTTTATGTATGGTGGCATTGTTCAAAAGAAATTTATTGTAGAACCCGGTGGAACTTTGGCTTGGGAAGGCGATCCATTTTCAGCGCAAATTGAAATAAGCGCTATTTATAAAACGCAAGCAAATCCATCACCTTTGTTGGATAATCCTATTAATAGGAGTATACCTGTTCACGTGTTAACCATGTTAAGTGGACCTTTAGAAAAGCCCGACATTGAATTTGAATTCGAATTTCCAAACGTGAGTTCTACGGTGAAATCAGAATTAAATTACCGACTCGATTCCAAAGAAGACCGAGATAATCAAGCGCTCTATTTATTAGCAACCGGCGCCTTCTCAAACCGATTAAACGATATAAATATAACCGGAACTATTACCGAACGTTTAAATGGTATTATTAACGGTTTCTTTTCAACTAGTGATAATAAAGTGAACATAGGTTTAAATTACGAAGCTGGCGAAAATACACCCGACTATCAAACCGATGATCGTTTAGGGGTGACCCTTCAAACCAATATAAGCGACCGCATTTTAATTAATGGTAAAGTTGGTGTGCCTGTTGGAGGTGTAAGTGAAACGGTTATTGCTGGAGATGTTCAAATTGACTTTTTATTAAATGACGAAGGAACCCTAACAGCTAAAGTTTTCAATCGTGAAAATAGTATCCGGAATTTTGGTGAAGAAATTGGCTATACACAAGGTGTTGGTATAGCATGGAATGTGGATTTTGACACGTTTAGAGAGCTAATTCAAATTATTTTTAAAGGCAAACACGAATACGAAGAAGAAAAAGCCAAAGAAGCAGAGCAAGCTGAAGAAAATAATAAAAACCTACCGGGTTACATCGGCTTTAAGGATGAGGAAGAAAAGAATTAAAAACAGTGACAAATAGCATGTTATTTATAGTTTTTCTTTAGTAGATTTACATAATCAAGTATAAAATCATGTCAAAAAATATTAAAAAAATAGGTGTTTTAACCTCTGGTGGTGATTCGCCAGGCATGAATGCCGCCATTCGTTCCGTTGTTAGAACCTGTGCATACCATGAAATAGAATGTATTGGTATTTATCGCGGTTTCGAAGGATTGATTGAAGGCGATTTTAAATCCCTTTCAGCACGTAGTGTAAACCACATTATCAATAAAGGAGGCACCATGCTAAAGTCGGCTAGATCTAAAGAATTTAGAACAGATGCAGGTCAGCAGAAAGCGCATGACAACCTTGTTAATGCAGGTATAGATGCTTTAGTTATTATTGGAGGTGATGGTAGTTTTACGGGAGGTTTAGTTTTTAATAAAGCCTTTAATTTCCCTATTATTGGTATCCCAGGAACTATAGATAATGATATTTTTGGCACCAACTTTACGTTGGGTTTTGATACCGCTTTAAATACGGTTGTTGAGGTAATTGATAAAATACGAGACACAGCAAGTTCACACAAACGATTGTTTTTTGTGGAGGTTATGGGTCGCGATGTTGGTCACATTGCCTTAAATGCAGGTGTTGGAGCAGGAGCTGAAGAAATATTAATCCCTGAAGAAGATTTAGGGTTGGATAGACTTTTAGAATCCTTAAGACGCAGTAAAAAGTCTGGTAAATCATCTAGTATTGTTGTGGTAGCGGAAGGCGATAAAATTGGAAAAAATGTTTTTGAATTGAAAGATTACGTTGAAGAAAACATGGAAGAATACGAAGTGCGTGTTTCGGTATTAGGGCATATGCAACGTGGTGGATCACCATCCTGTTTTGATCGTGTTTTAGCCAGTAGAATGGGTGTGAAGGCAGTGGAAACCTTATTAGAAGGGAAAACAAATTTTATGGTTGGTATTTTAGATAATAAAATTACATTAACACCATTAGAAAAAGCCGTTAAAGGCAAAACAGAAATAAATAAAGAATTATTACGCGTGTCCGATATTATGACCACGTAACAATAATAGTAATAAAAAAATAGCAAAATTATGGCAAAATTAAAATTAGGAATAAACGGATTTGGACGTGTTGGTCGTATTGTATTTAGAGCAACAATGGAAAGGCCAGATGTTGAGGTAGTAGCAATTAATGATTTGCTTGATGTTAACCATTTAGCCTATTTATTAAAGTATGATTCCGTTCATGGTCGTTTTGATGGAACGGTTGAAGTGGAAAATGGCCATTTAGTTGTTAATGGAAAAACGGTGCGTGTAACAGCAGAGCGTGACCCGAAAAATTTAAAATGGGATGCCGTAGAAGCAGCTGTTATTGCTGATTGTACTGGGATTTTTAAAACTATTGAGTCGGCTCAAGCTCATATTGATGCGGGCGCCAAAAAAGTGGTAATCTCTGCACCAAGTAAAGATGCACCTATGTTTGTAATGGGTGTTAATCATTTAGATGCTAAAGCAACGGACACCATAGTTTCAAATGCCTCTTGTACAACAAATTGTTTGGCACCAATGGCTAAAATTATGAATGATAATTTTGGTATTGAAGAGGGTTTAATGACAACGGTTCATGCTACAACGTCCTCGCAACATACCGTAGATAGTCCAAGCGCCAAAAATTACCGTTTAGGGCGTTCTGCTTTAAATAATATTATCCCAACAACCACTGGAGCCGCTAAAGCCGTTGGTAAAGTTATTCCAGAATTAGATGGGAAATTAACAGGTATGGCATTTCGTGTGCCTACAGCTAATGTATCTGTTGTTGATTTAACAGTGAGAACTAAAAAAGAAACCTCTTTAGAAGCCATTAAAAAAGTATTTAAGGAAGCTGCTGAAGGTTCTTTAAAAGGAATTGTAGGTTATACCGAAGATGCTGTGGTTTCACAAGATTTTGTTAGTGAAGATCGCACCTGTGTTTTTGATGCCGATTCAGCTATTGAATTGAATTCTCGATTCTTCAAATTAGTAGCTTGGTATGATAATGAGTATGCTTATTCTTATAAATTAGTAGAATTAGCCGAGCATATTAACAGTTTATAAATATAATACTACATTTGAATTCGCAGTTTTATAATTTTAAATTGTAGACTGCGAATTTTTTATTTTTAGAAATATGATAGTAATTGTTGATAGTGGTTCTACAAAATGTGATTGGCTTTCCGTTGATAAAAATGGCAATCATTTATTAGAAAAAATAAAAACCAAAGGTTTAAACCCAGCCATTTTACAAGCGGAAGAACTTTATAAAATAATCAATGAGCAACCAGATTTAAATAAACATAAATTAAATGTTTCTCATGTCTATTTTTATGGAGCCGGTTGCGGAACTGAAAAGCCACGATTACTTTTAAAACAGGTTTTGGCATCTATCTTTACAAATGCTTTAATCGAAGTGAAGGAAGATACCTATGCAGCCATTCGAGCCACCGTTAATAAACCAAATGAGGCAGCTGTAGTTTGTATTTTAGGAACAGGTTCTAACTGTAGTTATTTTGATGGAAGCCATGTGCATCAACGCGTTAACTCGTTGGGATATTCGCTAATGGATGATGCTTCTGGGAATTACTATGGCAAACAGTTAATTCGGGATTATTATTTTTATCATATGCCAGAAACCCTCCGGACTGCTTTTGCCGAGACCTATAATATGGATACAGATTTTATTAAACACAACCTATATAAGCAACCCAATCCGAATGCCTATTTAGCCAGTTTTGCTGAATTTATGTTTTTACATAAGGAAAACGTGTATATTAAAAATTTGATAAAAAAAGGTTTGCGACTTTTCTCTGAAAATATGATTCTTCAGTTTAAAGAAGAAATTAAAACCGTTCCTGTTCATTTTGCCGGTTCTATCTCGTATTTTTCAAAAGATGAAATTTTAGAAATAGCCGAAGAATATCATTACAAAGTGGGCAACATAGTAAAACGACCAATTGATGGTTTGGTTAATTATCACACCAATAAAAACGAATAATGGAAATAGCAATTATAGCACACGATGGAAAAAAGGCGGAAATGGTTCAGTTTTTAAATGAACATAAGGCGTTTTTTCATCAAGATCACATCACTTTAGTGTCTACAGGAACAACCGGAAATAAGGTGGAAAGCGCAGGATTTAAAGTGAAAAAATTACTATCAGGACCTTTAGGCGGTGATGCGCAAATAGCCGGACGTGTAGCCGAAGGATTGTGCAAGATGGTACTTTTTTTCAGAGATCCATTAGCAAAACACCCACATGAACCTGATGTGTTAATGCTGATGCGTTTGTGCGATGTGCATGATGTACCATTGGCAACCAATCCGGCAACTGCCTTGCTTTTAATTAAGGGATTGTAAATTATTTATCCTTAAAACAGCGTTTGTTTTTCAGCAAACTTACTTGGTATAAACTTGATTTTCTTGTTCTGCCACACGAATAAAGGTTGTTCGTTTGGTAAGCTCTTTTAGGCGTTGTGCGCCAACATAGGTGCACGTACTTCGTAAGCCACCTAAAATATCAAATACCGTTGTTTCTACCGAGCCTCTATACGGAACTTCAACCGTTTTACCTTCACTAGCACGGTATTCAGCAACACCACCAACGTGTTTATCCATAGCGGTTTCAGAACTCATACCATAAAATTGTTTATAGTTTTCGCCATCACGTTCTATTAACTCACCACCACTTTCATCATGCCCAGCTAACATGCCTCCAAGCATAACAAAATCTGCACCAGCACCAAAGGCTTTGGCAACATCACCCGGTGTCGTACAACCACCATCACTTATTATTTGTCCACCAAGTCCGTGGGCAGCATCCGCACATTCTATGATAGCGGATAATTGCGGATAGCCAACGCCCGTTTTAACGCGTGTGGTACAAACAGATCCTGGACCAATTCCAACCTTAATAATATCGGCTCCAGACAATAATAATTCTTCTACCATTTCACCAGTAACCACATTTCCGGCTATAATAACTTTGTCAGGGTGTGCTTTTCGCGTTTTTCTAACAAAATTGGTAAAATGTTCCGAATAACCATTGGCAACATCAATACATATGAAATTGAGGTGTGGACAAGCATTTAGGATGTCTTTTAACTTTTTAGAGTCTTCACCTCCCGTTCCTGTACTAACCGCAATATAATTTTCAATTCCTTTTGGCGCCGTATTTATAAAGTTTTTCCATTCTTCTACCGTATAATGTTTATGGATGGTAGTAAATAAGGAGTGTTTATATAATGCTTTGGCCATGTCAAAGGTTCCAACAGTGTCCATATTGGCAGCCATAATGGGAATCCCTGTCCATGTTTTCTTGCTGTGTAAAAAGGTGAATTCACGCACTAAACTCACGTCCTTTCTGCTTTTTAAGGTCGATCGTTTTGGACGAATCATCACGTCTTTAAAACCTAATTTTATATCGTGTTCTATACGCATATTAATTTGTAATAAGAATTATTCAAATATACATGTTCCAAATTAGTAAAACTTCATGTGGCTGAAATTCTATGTATTATTTTAAGGTGTTTGATAGAATTCTAATTTATAAATTTTTAATTTGTGTTGCTTTAAAACAAAGTAATTATAAACAAATGATCTTTTGATAAATCTAATAATTTTATGAGTAAAAATACATTTAGAAATTTTTGGATTATTCTGTGGTTAATGGGTTTAAATTCTTATGTTTTTTCACAGGATATAGAGCCACGTCGTTGGACGCCTTTGCCATTAGGAACGCATGTTATTGGTGCAGGTTATGCCTTTGCTAACAGTGATATTTATTTTGATCCGGTTTTGCAAACTGAAGATGTAAAACAAAATATGGACATTATTGCCGTTTCTTATGTACAGCCTTTTAAAATTGGGAACAAATTAGCGCGTGTGGATGTTACAATTCCTTATGTTTTTGGAAAATGGGAAGGTAAAATTTCTGGAGAACCTAAAACGCTTAACAGACAAGGGTTTGCGGATCCTAGAATTCGTGTTTCTTTAAATTTAATTGGACCCAATGCCATGAATAGGGTTGAAATGATGGAATATATAAAAGCCAACCCAGTAAATACCATGTTAGGTGTGTCATTAGCCGTTAATTTTCCTTTGGGGCAGTATGCGGAGGATCGCTTAATTAATTTGGGTAATAATCGTTTTATTATTAGACCGCAAATAGGAATGGTTCATAATTGGGGGGGCGTGGTCTTATGAACTAACAACTTCCGTCTTTATTTTCACGGCGAACAACCTGTTTTTTAATCATCAAGAAAAGAAACAAAATCCACTATATGCCGTGCAATCGCATTTAATTCACCGATTTAAAAATAGGATGTGGGTTTCTGCAAGTGCTGGATTAGGAAGTGGTGGTTCCGCAATAATTGATGGTGTATCACAAAATGATGCACGTGGCGATTTTTTAGGAGCCATATCGTTTGGAGCACCAATTACAAAAGCACAAGCTGTAAAGTTGTCTTATTTACGCTCGGTTACTTTTCAAGATATTGGTTCGGACAGTAATACGTTGGGTTTTGCCTGGTCTATGGCTTTTTAAGATTGCTATTTGACAGCCATCATACTAATTTCCACATTTACATATTTTGGTAAATTGGCAACTTCTACGGTTTCACGGGCTGGTGCTGTATCTGAATTAAAATATGTTGCATAAACCGCATTGATTTTTGAGAAATTACCCATATCACTTATAAATATGGTTGATTTAATAACGTTTTCAAAAGTCATGTCAGCAGCTTCTAAAACAGCCTTCATGTTTTGCATAACCTGTTCTGTTTCCAGTTCTATAGTATCCAAAACTAATTCGTTTGTTACGGGATTAATAGCAATTTGTCCAGAGGTATAAAGCATATTTCCTACTAAAACGGCTTGGTTATAAGGTCCAATTGGAGCAGGAGCGTGTTTCGTGTTGATAATTGTTTTCATCGTAAAAGTATATTAGTTAATCGTGTTGGAATACATTATAGTCGTTGGTCAGGCTGGCGTCGTTTATCATATTTAATATCTTTCAGGATATTGGATTTAATCCCAATAAAGAAATACCACGAACTTCTAGTACTAAAAGGAACCCAGCTAAAATTCATGCGCCAACTTAATAAATCGCGCTCAAAACGTAATTGGGTGTAAGTAAAACCATTGTTTTTAAAATCATAACCCGATGAAGCTCCAAAAGTCCATTGGGGCGCAATTTCTACATCACCAGAAAACATGAGTGAATGTGATGATATTTCATTCTCTCTTCGTGTATTCGTGTAGTTTGCAGCATAAGCTAACCTTATATTCCACGGAATTTTATTGGTATATAACTTGCTAGGGGTTCGTTCCTTATCATCATCGTCTTTGTCATAATAGCTCTGGTCTGAAAAATCTTGTGCTCGACCAAATAAATCATCGGCACGACCACCACTACGCAAATTTTCTGCTGTACTTCGGTCGTTTTCTGTGCCATCAAAATCATTACTAGAAATGGAGTAACTCATGGTGATATTGGCACTTGTTAATCGAAATAAACTGCCACCATTATCAATATTAAACTTATCAATTTTGGAGTTGTTATTATCTAAAGCATACGGATCCAACGTGGCCCCAAAGTTTATAGACATTTTATTGTTTAATATCTGTGTACCTCCAGACATTCTTAATGGACTCCAGTTTAATGAATCTCCCGCCAAATTATAAGCTGTTGAAAAATTCAGGTTGTCAAGGAGCTTTATTTTTTTACCTTCGGTTGCTGTGGAATCACGATTTCGTACTTTGGCTTCTATATTGTTGGATAAGCTCATGCCAATAGAGCTTGAATAGCGGTTATTTGGAATACCAAAAATACCACCTTCAAAACGCGTATATTCCTCTTCTGTAACGGTTAAACCATCTGCACTTACCACCTCATAAGTTTGATAATAATTACTGAAAGACGGATTAATATTGTAGCTCACGGATGGTCGCATAACATGTCTGATCTGTTGAATTTTAGGGTCTTTGCCTGCTTTTCTAAAATCGAACATTCCATATAATGTAGTTCCTAGACTGGTATTAAAATTGTATGTACGGAATGCATCAAAACCTTTTTCAGATTCAGTTACTACTTTCTTTTCATCGGGATCATAATACTTATTAACCGTTTCAAAAACCCAAGTCTCGTCATAAGAGGTACTAGCACTTAAGCTTAAATATTTGAAAACTTTAAAGTTTGTAGTTAAAGGAATGGTATGCTTAACACCATTTTCCGCACTATCCCACATTTCTTTTTTAAAAAATAGAGAATCCGTAGTTTGAATTCTGTTCTCGGCACGTACATTATACTGAAAATTAACATTCTGAATAATACCTTTCTTAATTCCTTCTTTCGGTGCAAAAGGGAAAATTCGACTTACACTAGCTTGAACAGTAGGTAATGTCATATTAATGACTTCAGTATTTGTGTTTTGCGAATGGGTAGCAGTAGCACTTAAATTAACTTGGGGTTCACCTTGAAAGGTTTTGGAATAGGATACAGATGATGCTAATGTATTATTTAAAAAACTAGGAGCATTAACCTGATTTATAGATGTTTGGTAATATTTACTACTTCCTAAATTGACGGATGCTGAAAACCGTGAGTTTGGATTGGCCTTTTGGTCCTGTGCATGGGACCAACGAATATTATAAATATTGGATTTTCCATAGTCCGGAAAACCACGTTCACTATTAATGAGGTTTTCATACCGAAATCCCAAGTTACCACGAAATTTATACCTGCTGGCATAAGCACTTTCCATTCGTAAACCATAACTACCGTTTGTGTAATAGTCACCGAGGACAGCCAAATCAAAATAATCACTTAACGCAAAATAATAACCACCATTCTGAATAAAATACCCACGATTACTTTCTTCTCCAAAAGTAGGAATAATAACACCTGATGTTTGCTTATTTGTTAAAGGAAAAAAACCAAATGGTAAACCTAAAGGTGTTGGTACATCGGCTATTACCATATTAGTAACTCCTACCACAATTTTTTCGCCAGGTACAATTTTTATTTTACTCGCTTGAAAATAGTACTCTGGGTTTTCAATATCTTTTGCTGTTGTAAAACGACCTTTATAGAGAAATATAACAGAATCGTTTACTTTTTTGGTAATAGGCGCAAATATTTTAATATCGCCTTGTTGGGTATTGGAATTATAAATTAAAGCCTTTTCTGTAACCGTATTAAATTTTATAGAATCGGGTTTCACCTCATTTTCTGCTTGTTTAAAAATAGGCGCTTGCGTGTATAACCCTGTGGAATCTATAATTCCTTTTGCAAAAACTGTATTGGTATTATAATCAATAACAATAATTCCAGCCTTAAGTTCCATGTCTTCATAATACACTTCGGCTTCATTGTACATGTACAATTTTTGTTCCTTATTATTAAAGGATGTATAATCTGTAGCTCTGTATTTTATGGGGCCCGTAAGCAACTCTTGCTTAGGCTTTACCGTATCATTAAGCGTGGAGTCTTGTCCTTTTTCAGAGGTTATTGGTTTTAAAGCATCACCAACACTCACATTTAAGCTATCGTTATCGGTGCTTGATTCTACCTGTATTCCCGATTTTGGCAAATCTTGAGCAAAGCCAAACGTGTTGATAAACACTGTAAAACTTAGGGCAAAAAGTATGTGAAAGTTGTTTGTACGCAACGCTTTTAAATGTATTTTTGTAAAAGTATGGCTCGGTTTTTGAATTGCCAAAATTACATATATTTTTTGTGATTAAATTAATATATCCAAAAATTCCAAAATTAAAATAAACTATTAAAAAAGTTGTTATATCCTATATGAAAACGAATACCTATATATCTTTCTTATTATTTACATTGCTTTTAACAGTTTCTTCTGTTAATTCCGTCTTTTCGCAAAGCAAGTCCGATAAATTTGTAGTTGTCTTGGATGCTGGTCACGGTGGTCATGATCCCGGTAATTTAGGGAATGGTTACAAGGAAAAAAATATTGCTTTAAATATTGTTTTGGAAGTAGGTAAGGAATTAGAAAAAAATAAAGATATTGAAGTTATCTACACGCGAAAAACAGATGTCTTCCTGAAATTACGTGAACGTGCTGCCATAGCAAATAAAGCCGATGCCGATTTATTTGTGTCTGTTCATTGCAATGCTTTTACAAATAGTGCTCATGGAACGGAAACTTTTGTGTTGGGTTTACATGCCAATGAACAAAATTTTAATATTGCTAAAAAAGAAAATGAAGTTATTTTCTTGGAGGATGATTATGAGAAGCATTATGAAGGTTTCGACCCTAATTCACCAGAATCTTTAATAGGGTTAACACTTATGCAGGAGGAGTTTTTGGATCAAAGCATACAATTGGCGAGTTATATTGAAACTAATTTCACAGGAAAACTCAACCGAAAAAGTCGTGGTGTTAAACAAGCAGGATTTTGGGTATTGCATAATACGTATATGCCAAGTGTATTAATTGAAACGGGGTTTTTAACTTATAAACCAGAAGGTGCTTATCTCAATTCAGGTAAAGGACAACATGAAATGTCTATGGCTATAAAAGACGCCATTCTGCATTATAAAAACAATTTAGACAGTAATGTTGGCGATTCTTTTCAACCGGAAATATTGAATGAATCTATTGCAAATGCAATTAAAACAACAGAGATACCTGATGTTTACGAAGGCATAACATTTAAAATTCAAATTGCTGCAAGCTCGCGTAATATTGTGACTAAACCTTATAATTTTAAAGGGTTGGATCCCATATCGAAAGAACAAATAGGCAATCTTTATAAATATTATTTTGGTGATACGTCAGATTATAATGTGGCTAAGCGGTATAAAAATGAAGCGGATGCCAAGGGTTATAATGGCTGTTTTATTGTGGCTTTTAAAAACGGAGAACTCATACCTTTAGCAAATGTGCTAAAAACATCTTCTAATTAAGTACATTCTTTATTAATTTATTTCTAATTTTGTTTAATAACCAAATATCATCAATTTGAAACTATCTAAAGAAGTTAAAACTGCCATATTAGTCCTATCAGGAATCGTTTTTCTAATTTTTGGAATTAATTTCCTTCAGGGCAAAAACCTTTTGGATGGCGCTAATACCTACTATACAGAATTTGATTATAATGCGCTAGCATCATCTTCTCCCGTTACAATAAAAGGAAATTCGGTTGGTCAAATTAAAGAAATTAAATACGTTCCAGAAACCGCTAAAACCCGTGTTACTTTTACGGTTGATAATGATTTGAAACTTTCTAAAAATAGTAAAATCCGCTTGTATTCATCAGGTTTATTAGGCGATAATGCTATTGCAATTGTGGACCCTAATGACGGCGAAATTGCAGAAGATGGCACGACCTTCCCATCTGAAGTGGAAATGGGATTGGTCCAACAATTAACTGGTAATTTTTCAGATATAAGTCAAGATTTAGGTACAACTTTAAAATCGGCAGACACCTTGCTCATCGGTGTTAATGATATTTTAAGAGATGATTCGGAAAAAGGATTAAGAAATGCTATTGCGGAATTAAATGAAACTATTAAATCGTTTAATATGCTATCTAATTCCGTAACGGCTTTGGTGCAAAAAAACGATGAAAATTTATCGGCAGTAATAAAAAACTTCGATTCCATAAGTGGAAATCTAGCAACTTTTACAGATGGCTTAAAAGAAGTGGATCTTTCAACAACCCTTGCTAATTTAGATAACACTTTAGCAAACGTGAACGCTTTGTTGTCTGATGTGGAACAAGGAAAAGGTACAATGGGGAAATTACTTAAGGATGATAAACTTTACAATAACTTGGAAATAGCGTCTCTACAGTTAAGAGAACTGTTGCAGGATGTTAAACTTAATCCAAAACGTTACGTTAATGTATCTGTATTTGGAGGAAAAAATAAAGACGATTACGAAAAGCCTGAAAGTCCAAGAGAATAAACCAAACCAACCATGAATTATATTCCAAACATACTGTTTGCCATTGCCTTAATTATTGGTATTGGCTATTTTGCTAAAAATGTCAAAAAACTACTTCGTAACATTAAACTAGGCCAAGATGTGGACGTGAGTGATAATACATCACAACGTTGGAAAAACATGATTAATATTGCTTTAGGCCAAAGTAAAATGGTGAAACGCCCCGTTTCTGGATTTCTCCATGTTATTGTTTATGTGGGTTTCATTATAATTAATATTGAAGTCTTGGAAATTATTATTGATGGTCTTTTTGGTTCACACAGAATTTTTTCTGAAATATTACCGACATCGGTGTATGGCTTCCTTATTGGATCTTTTGAAATATTAGCGGCTTTAGTATTTGTTTCTGTTATTATCTTTTGGTTGCGTAGAAATGTGATTAAAATTCAGCGTTTTTGGAAAGCGGAAATGACAGGTTGGCCAAAAAATGATGGTAATATTATTTTATATATTGAAATGGTGTTAATGGCATTATTCCTGGTAATGAACGCAACAGATCTTAAATTCCAAAGTATGGAATCGGGAAATATTATTAGCCAATTTATTGCTCCACTATTTAACGGATTACCAGAGGCAACGATTCACGCAATTGAACGCGCAGCTTGGTGGTTGCATATTTTAGGGATTTTAGGGTTCCTTAATTATTTATATTTTTCAAAACATTTACACATTCTATTAGCATTTCCTAACACTTATTATGGTAAGGTGAAGCCAAAAGGGCAGCTTGATAATTTAGAAGCTGTTACTAAAGAGGTTAAAATGATGATGGATCCCGATGCCGATCCGTATGCTGCACCAGCTGAAGAAGATGAAAATGAGGTGCCTGCAAAATTTGGTGCTAGTGATGTACAGGATTTAAATTGGGTACAATTATTAAATGCCTACACCTGTACAGAATGTGGACGTTGTACTAGTGAATGTCCTGCAAATTTAACAGGCAAGAAACTATCGCCTCGTAAAATTATGATGGATACGCGAGATAGACTGGAAGAAGTAGGTAAAAATATAGATGCTAATAAAGGTGTTTTTCAAGATGATGGAAAACAATTATTAGACAATTATATTACGCGTGAAGAATTATGGGCTTGTACTTCCTGTAATGCCTGTGTGGAAGCCTGTCCGGTAAGTATTGATCCACTATCTATTATTATGGATATGCGTCGTTATTTGGTAATGGAAGAAAGTGCAGCCCCAATGGAATTAAATAATATGATGACAAATATAGAAAATAACGCGGCACCTTGGCCTTATAACCAAATGGATCGCTTAAACTGGAAAAACGAATAGCCCTTATTTTAAAATTGAAGTATCATTAAAAATAACCTGATAACATATTGCCTTTTAGTTTGTGTATTTTTTATTGGAATCAATAGTATGCACGCACAAGGTTATGCTAAGGATTCTTTACAAATAAAAGTTTATACGGAAATCACGTATCAAAATAGGGAAGCAGCGGATATTAAATTAACCACGGTTTTTTGCGATTATTGTTCTGAAAAACAAACAACTAATATTGGAAACGAAGCCTTAAATCGCGCCTATAATGAACGCTACAATCCAGATAATATTTTGGAAAACGGCATTAAGAAACTCGCTATAATTATCCGAATCTCTAAAGATGATTTTTTAGAAATGAATAAGGAAACCGAAAATGATAGCCTTCAAAAAAATAGTGAATAAAGCAGGAATAGCATGAAAAGAGAAGACGCAGATAAATTATTGCATGAAAAGGTTGAAGCAGGCGAAAAAGTAAGTCCTATTTTACCGGAAGGCGTAAAAAATTATTTAATAGATATTGATGGTACCATTACAGAAGATGTGCCAAATGAAGAACCTGAACGCATGGGAACATGTGAACCCTATCCAGATGCGTTAATAACCTGCAATAAATGGTATGACGAAGGTCATTTAATTTGTTTCTTCACTTCCAGAACTGAAGACCACCGGGATGTTACTGAAAAATGGCTACATAAACATGGATTTAAATTCCATAGCCTATTAATGGGCAAACCAAGAGGCGGCAATTATCACTGGATAGATAACCATTTGGTAAAGGCCACGCAATACAAAGGGAAATTTACAGATTTAGTCGATAAAAAAGTCACCATCCAAGTTTTTGATGATGGTCAACATGAATAAGAATTTATTATGAGCGAACAACTAAAAGTGCCAACTATGGCAGAATATATGGCAGCAGGCAAACAACCAGAAGTATTGTTTTGGGTTGGTTGCGCTGGAAGTTTTGACGATAGAGCCAAGAAAATAACTAAAGCTTTTGTCCGAATTTTAAATAAAGCAAATGTCGATTTTGCTGTTCTGGGAACCGAAGAAAGTTGTACTGGCGATCCAGCAAAACGTAGTGGAAACGAATTTCTATTTCAAATGCAAGCCGTTACTAATATAGAAGTAATGAATGCTTACGAAATCAAGAAAATTGTAACCACTTGTCCGCATTGTTTCAATACCATGAAAAATGAGTATCCAGAACTTGGAGGGCAATATGACGTTATGCACCATACTCAATTTTTAAAATCCTTATTAGAAGATGGACGTTTAACTATTGAAGGTGGCCAATTTAAAGGCAAACGAATTACGTTCCATGACCCTTGCTTTCTAGGTCGCGCTAATGGTGTTTATGAAGCACCACGTGATCTAATTCGTAAATTGGATGCTGAATTAGTAGAAATGAAAAGCTGTAAAAGTCGTGGATTATGCTGTGGAGCAGGAGGTGCGCAAATGTTTAAAGATGCTGAAAAAGGCGATAAAGAAATAAACGTAGAACGTACAGAACAAGCCATGGAAACCAAACCTGAAATTATTGCTGCGGGTTGTCCATTTTGTAATACGATGATGACCGATGGTGTTAAAGCCAAAGACCAAGAAGCTAATATTGAAGTTATGGATATTGCGGAACTAATTGCTAACGCTGAAGATTTATAGAATTATGAGCTTTTTTGAAAAAAATAAAACTTATATAAAATTAGGTGTTATTTCTGGAATCATGTTTGCCCTTGTCATGGTGACATTCGATTATTTTATGGGACGCGAATTTTCAATATTAAAATTTGCATTACACTTTGTCCTATTTGGCTGTTTTAACGCCTATATGGCGTACCGAAAGGTGCAAAAAGAGGAACAGAAACGCAATAAGGATCAGTAGTGAAAAAAGCAAACTACATTTCTGCCGTAATAGCAGCATTGGCAGTTGCTGGTTCTATTTATGCTTATGATTATTATGTTGATGATGTAGCCCACTTTGTAAAATATATTTATCAATTTGTGTTTTTTGGTATTGGCGTTTTGGTTCTTGATTTCGTACGTCTTCGTAACCGGAAAAAATAAATTTCATGGAATTGAAAACCGAGAGGTGTTTTGCAGAATCAAAATAACAAACCATGATTATTATGAAAATTAATTCAAAAAATATAAAAAAAGGGTTAATTTCAGGTGGAATCCAAGGTTTTATATTTGCCCTGGGCATGGCTGCTTTCGATTATCTAGATAAGGAACCCTTCAATTTAAATCAATTTTTGTTCTATTTTTTCTTTTTTGGATTAATAATGGGACTTACAACAGTTTTTAGTAATACTAAAAAAAATAAAAAATGCTAGTAGACTTTAATACATTACCAGACGAATCACGTGTTTGGATATACCAAGCAAATCGCACATTCACAGAGGTCGAATTGGAAGAAATTGAGGCTAAACTCAATACTTTTGTAGAAAACTGGACGGCTCACGGAAGTGATTTGCAGGCTGGTTATACCATTAAATATAAGCGATTTATTGTTTTAGCATTAAATCAAAACTTAAACAAAGCAACGGGCTGTTCTATTGATGCATCTGTTCATTTTATTCAAGGATTGGAAAAGGAATATAATGTGGATTTAATGGATAAAATGAATGTGTCTTATAAGCAAGGCGATTTTGTTGCTTATAAAACCTTAACCGATTTCCGACAAATGGCTAAAGATAGAGCTGTTTCTAAAAACACAATTGTATTTAATAACTTGGTAAATAATATTGCTGAATTTAAAGAATATTGGGAAGTTCCGGCAAGTGAAAGCTGGCATTCACGTTTTGTTAAATAAACTATCCATCAGCATATTATCGTCATGAAAATTAAATGGTTATTATATATAATTACTTTTTGTTTCACCGCAAATAGTTTTGCGCAAATAGATATCTTTTTTATTAAAAAGGATTTTTATCTAGCAGAAATTACCTTTACCAACAACGAAACCAAACGGCTACTTCTAAAAGATTTTTTAGAGGCGAGCACCTTTGAGTTTAGTGGTTTTGGAGTGGGTTTACGAAATCTAGAAGCTAATCGAGCTGGCAGATCTAACCTCATTGCAAAAGAATCTATAGATGCCAAACCCTATAAAATTCCTACAAGTACAATAAAGACGCTTACTCTTTTTGATATAGATTCGGAGCCTGTTATTTTTGATATGATTAAAGTAAAAACAATTACTAATAATTTGGATCCGGTTTACAAAAATCGTGATATTCTCGTGCCTTTAGTGCGTGATGGAACCATAAAAATGTACGTGCTTACTGTATTATTTCATGATCCAAATAGTGGTAAAAAACCGCTTTATACGGGGATGTCTGTAACGCCACTTGTATATTTAAAGCATGAGGATCAAGAGTATGCCTATATGCCGCAGGACATTACCGTAGGTTCCTTGTTTAGTTTTTGGAGTTTGGATGATAAATTTATAAAAGCCTTTTCTGTACCTACTAAAGATTGCGACGTTTTTCAAACCTATTTAAAAGAGCAATCCGTTATTTTGCAGTCCAGTGAAAACAGGAAAAAAACACGACAGGATTTAAAGGAACACAATAAGTTTAAGAAAGCAGAAGCTAAAAAATTAGATAAATCCAAACGAAAATTATTTGTGTGGGATTTGGATACTAAATATGCGCTAAAGCGTTACCATGAATTTCTTGATGAATACGAAAAACAATGTCAATAATTTAATGCTATTCCCGTTATAAATCTATCTTAAAGTCTATGTTACTTTTGCCTAAAATTGGTAATTTGGCACTGTTTTTAATGTACATCTAAATAATAATTCCTTTTTATATATGCGTTTACTAATTCTTTTAGTTCTTTTTAGTGTTTCAAACTCGTTTGTTTATGCACAAGCTGTAGATCCACTATTAACCGCTGATGCTCAAGCGCAGATGAAATGGGTGGATAGTATATACGGAGGTATGTCCCTAGATGAAAAAATTGGCCAACTTTTTATGGTTCAAGCATTTTCAAACATGGATTTAAGACATGAAAATACAATCAGCCAAATGGTTATGAATAATCATATTGGTGGTATTATTTTTTCAAAAGGAGATCCAATCAATCAAGCTCGGTTTAATAATGAATTGCAAGCTGTTTCAAAAGTGCCACTATTAGTTGGTATGGATGCAGAATGGGGGTTAAGTATGCGTTTAGATTCTACGTATGCATTTCCTTGGAATATGACGCTTGGTGCTATTGAAGACAACCAATTGGTTGCCAAAGCTGGATACCACATTGGTGAGCATTGCAAACGATTAGGCGTACATTTTAATTTTGCTCCAGATATAGATATCAATATCAATCCTAAAAACCCCATTATTGGAAATCGGTCGTTTGGAGAAGATCGTGATAATGTAACTGAAAAAGCTACGGCATTTATGCAAGGTATGCATAGTGCTGGTGTTTTATCAAGTGCCAAACACTTTCCTGGTCATGGTGATACGGATACCGATTCGCATAAAGCATTACCAACTTTAGATTTCGATTTAAAACGATTAGATTCTATAGAGATTTACCCATACAAACGACTTATAAAAGATGGTGTTTCTAGTGTTATGGTGGCGCATTTAAATGTGCCTGCTTTGGAATCTGAAAATGGTTTGCCAACTTCATTATCCAAACATGTAATTACAGATATTTTAAAAGGGCAACTTGGCTTTAAAGGACTTATTTTTACGGATGCCCTGAATATGAAAGGGGTTGCCAACTTTGATAGCCCTGGTGATATTGATTTAGCGGCTTTTCAAGCTGGAAATGATATTTTATTAATTTCTGAAGATGTACCAAAAGCAATTGATAAAATAAGAGATGCCTACAATTCCGGTGAAATTACGGAAGAGCGATTAGCACATTCAGTTAAAAAGATATTAAAATCGAAGTATAAGGTTGGACTAAATAAGTTTAAACCAGTTGCACTAGAAAACCTATTGGCTGATTTAAACAGACCAAAAGATGATGTGCTTTATGAAAAGCTCATGGAAAATGCCATTACGGTTGTTAAAAATAAAGGTGATATTTTACCAATTCGCAATTTGGAAACTAAAAAAATCGCCTATGTAAAATTAGGAGATGATGATGGTTCTCATTTTCTTAAAGGCCTTCAGAAATATGGAAAAGTCCATGAAATTTCTGGCGATAATTTAGATGAAATTATAGAGAAACTAAAGGCGTACAATACCGTAATCATTGGTTTTCATCGTTCCAATGATAATCCGTGGAAAAGTTTTGAGTTTTCGGATAAAGAATTAGTTTGGCTTTATGAAATAGCCCGAACCAATACCGTTATACTTGATGTTTTTGTAAGACCTTACGCATTACTAAACGTCAAAACATTAGAAAACATTGAAGGTCTTGTCGTGAGTTATCAAAATAGTCCAATTGCGCAGGATGCGTCTGCCCAAATTATTTTTGGCGCTGTAAAAGCACAAGGCACTTTACCCGTTTCTATTGGCAATGGTTATGTTGTTGGCAACGGGTTAACGTTGTCAAGCTTATCGCGATTGGGTTATGCTATTCCAGAACGTGTTGGTATGAGCACAGAAAAGCTTCATAAAATTGATGCAATAGCCCAACGTGCTGTTGATGAAAAAATGACACCGGGTGTACAGTTACTTGTCGCCAGAAAAGGTAAAGTTATTTATAATAAAAACTTTGGAAAACATACCTATGATGCCAACGCAGAACCTGTGAAGTTTAATGATATGTATGATGTAGCTTCATTAACAAAAATATTGGCAACCCTACCTTTATTAATGGAATTGGAGGAAAAAGGTATTGTTTCATTGGATACCAAACTATCCAAAATACTTCCGGAATATGCCAATTCTAATAAAAAGAATATCACGATCAAGGAAATGCTGTCTCATTATGCACGTTTAAGTCCATGGATTCCATTTTATTTTGCAACATTAGACGCTAATAAACAACCAGACCCTAAATATTATCGAAAAGAATTTGGCGGGAAATTTACGGTGAAAGTGGCTAATGAATTATACATGCGCGCCGATTATCAGGATAGTATGCAAAAAATAATTAGAGAAAGTGATTTATTAAAAAGCCTCCGCTATCGTTACAGTGATTTACCGTATTACATTCTTAAAAAATATTTAGAAAAACACTACGAAAAGGGGTTAGATGAATTGGTTCAGGATCATTTTTATCAATCAATAGGTGCAAATCACACCACGTACAATCCAAATAGTAAATTTAGTGATATAAATATTGTGCCTTCAGAAATAGATGATTATTACCGTTATCAAAAAGTACAAGGTTATGTGCATGATATGGGAGCAGCCATGCAAGGAGGCGTAGGTGGTCACGCAGGAATTTTTAGTAACGCTAATGATGTTGCTAAAATTATGCAAACCTATTTGCAGAAAGGCTTTTATGGCGGAAAGCGCTATTTTAAACCAGAAACATTAGATAAATTCAACACGTGTTTTTATTGCGATAAAGATAACCGTCGAGGCGTTGGCTTTGATAAGCCTCAATTAGGGGAGTCTGGCCCAACTTGTGGTTGTATTTCTATGTCTAGTTTTGGACATTCCGGGTTTACAGGTACTTACGCATGGGCAGATCCAGAAGAGGAAATTGTATATGTGTTTTTAGCCAATAGAACCTATCCTAATGCTGGAACAAACACGCTATTAAAGGAAAATATTAGAACGGACATTCAGGAATTAATTTATGAGGCGATTATCGATTAATTTTGAATCAGTTTGTATAGAAAATCGTTTTATTACGACCAAGTTTGATAGATATCAAAAATTGAAATTTTAATAGAAAAGTAAGGGAATGAAAATAGGAATCGTGTGTTATCCAACGTTTGGAGGTAGTGGCGTTGTAGCTACAGAATTAGGAATTGAGCTTTCAAAACGTGGTCATGAAGTCCATTTTATTACCTACAAACAACCGGTTCGCTTAGAGCTTTTGGGTAGTAATGTCCATTTCCATGAGGTAACAGTCCCAGAATATCCGTTATTTCATTATCAGCCTTATGAGTTAGCGCTATCTAGTAAGTTAGTTGACATGGTAAAGCTTCATAAAATAGAAGTGTTACACGTTCATTATGCTATTCCTCATGCTTATGCAGCCTATATGGCGAAAAAAATGCTTCAGGAAGAAGGTATTTACGTACCCATTGTTACAACCTTGCACGGAACAGATATAACGTTGGTGGGGAGTCATCCTTTTTATAAAACAGCTGTCACATTCAGTATTAATCAATCGGATGCGGTAACTTCCGTTTCAGAGAGTTTAAAACGTGATACGCTTCGGTTATTCGATATAAAAAATGACATTGAAGTTATTACCAATTTCATAGATGTTGGGAAATATAACAGCCCTTTTTCCGATTGCCAGCGTGCTATGATGGCTCACGAAGATGAACGGATTATAACGCATGTAAGTAATTTTAGACCAGTAAAGCGCATTGCCGATGTTGTTAAAATATTTTACAACATTCAGAAAGAAATACCTGCCAAACTCATGATGGTTGGTGAAGGTCCAGAAAAAGAAGGAGCAGAACAATTAGCAATTGATTTAGGCATAGAAAATAAAGTCGTATTTCTAGGAAATAGTAATGAAGTTGACCGTATTTTATGTTTTTCAGATTTGTTTATTTTACCTTCGGAAACCGAGAGTTTTGGTTTAGCAGCTTTAGAAGCTATGGCTTCTGGAGTGCCTGTTATTTCTAGTAATTCAGGAGGAATACCAGAAGTAAATATCCAAGGTGTTTCTGGATATTTAAGTGATGTTGGCGATATTGAAGACATGAGTAAAAATGCATTGGCTATTTTAAAGGATACAGAGACACTTAATACTTTTAAACTTCAGGCTACAAAACAAGCTAGTAAATTTGAGATTTCTAAAATAGTTCATCAATATGAGGCTATTTATCAAAAAACGCTAGCCAATAGTAAAGGCCTAAACTAACTTACTTTTTAGGAAAGAAAATTTTTTATTTACTTTTATTTTATAACTTGGGGTAAACTTCAAAACCGCTATAAAATGAATAGAAAATCATTTTTAAACCTATCAGCAAGAGCTGGGCTTTTTTTAGGTCTTACACCCACATTACTTGCTGGAAATAATCGCGAAAATCTTCAAGAAGTCGATGCTGTAAATGCCTTATTAGGATCCAATAAAGCGCAAGGAAATATGGTGAATTTTGCCGACAAACCTATTGATAAGGTGCGTGTTGGTATGATTGGTATGGGAAATAGAGGCTCTGTATTAATTCAGATGTTTGAATATTTAATCAAACACAATCATGCTGAAATTGTAGCCCTTTCTGATTTAAAAGAAGACAAAGTCACAAAAAATAACGACTACTTAAAAACAATCCAACCCGAAGGTGCCGATCTGTATTTTGGTGATGAAAAGGCATGGAAAAAAATGGCCAAACGGGACGATATTGATATTCTAATTATTGCAACGCCATGGAATTTCCATACGGAAATGTGCGTATATGGTATGGAAAATAATAAGCACGTTGCTTGCGAGCAGCCATTGGCTTTGACCTTGGACGATTGCTGGAAACTTATTGAAGTAGCCGAACGCACCAAGAAACATTGCATGTATATGGAGAATTGCTGCTTTAATGGCGAAGAACTCTGGATATTAAATATGATTAATGAAGGCATCTTTGGAGATATTAATCATGCGGAAGGTGCTTATATTCATGATTTACGGAAGCATATGCTCGATGCAAATTATTATGAAAATCAGTGGCGCATAAAACATCATGAAACCAATAATGGGAATTTTTATACGGGTCATGGTTTAGGTCCTGTGAGCGCCTATATGGATATTGGTCGTGGTGATAACTATGATCATTTGGTGAGTATGAGTTCTAGAGAACAAAGTTTAAGTGAAGCTGCAAAAACAGAAAATTATAAAACCCAAAAATTTGCTTGTGGGGATATGAATACCTCGTTAATTAAAACGAAAAAAGGTAAAACCATTATGCTTCAATTTGACACACATACGGGAAGACCTTATTCCAGACTAAACACGGTTACAGGAACAAAAGCAGTTCATGAAGGATATCCATCCAGATTATATGTTGGTCATGAGGAATTGCAGTGGGGACATTCATGGTTAAAAGATGAAGAATACAAAGATTATCGCGAACGCTATGATCATCCACTTTGGAAAAAATTACGAACGCAAATTGATGCTAATGCCGTTGGTCATGGCGGAATGGACTTCGTAATGATTTATAGAATGATGCGTTGCTTAAATCAAGGATTACGTTTAGATATTAATTTATATGATAGTGTTATGTGGAGTGCTATTACACCGTTATCCGAAATGTCTGTAGCCAATAATAGCGCGAGTACAAAAATCCCTGATTTTACAGGAGGAACCTGGGAAACACCTAGGAAAAATGAAATATTGCGCGATATTATGTAAAATGTTGCTTCGTAATAAGCTCTATGGATTCCAAATTGTCAAGTACGGATTGTAACAAAGTAAATTGATTTAATGCGCGATCCAAGTTATGATTTTCATATGTCGTTTTATAATATATATCGTTATTTAAGTAATCGGTTAAAAAACGTAAACCCATTATAAAAATGATGGTTTGAACTCCTAAAGGTAGATTTTCAATTTCTTCTGGTTTTAAAATAGACTTTGTTTTTAAAGCGAAGCCTTTGCAATAGGCTTCATACAACTCTAAGTCAATGTAAATTTCAGATAAATCTGTTTCATCTTCCGTTGATTTGGTGCAAATGGAACGTACAGAATCCCCAAAGTCATAATGTACTAATCCAGGCATGACCGTATCTAAGTCAATAACCGCTAAACCTTTATTTTGGTTATCAAATAGAATGTTGGATAATTTAGCATCATTATGTGTAATCCGAATAGGGAAGTGGTTTTTACCCTGCAAACTGGCAAGAGCACTCATGCTTGTTGCATGCTTTTTTATGAACGCTATTAAATCGGCAGCCGCTTCTAACCGATTAGATTTTGCAAGTTTTAGAGCAGTTTCAAATTGTGTGAACCTAAAAGGCACATTATGAAAATCTTTTAATGTTTCAGTAATGGATTCTGGTGAAATAGACTCCGTATTTAAAATAAAATCGCCATATAGTTTTCCTGCTTCAAATGCTATTTCGGGTGTTTCTGCTCTATCCATAGTAATAGCATTGGGAATAAATTGCATAACATTCCAATAGCACGTTTCATCCTGAAATATATAGGCATTCTGCGTCGTTTTTAAATAATTTACCGACTGATAATGTGAGTTTGTTTTTTTGTAATTCGCATGTAAATGTTTTGAAACCACAATTTTATTGGCAATAACAGCTTTGGCATCTTTAAAAACAAGACTGTTTAACTTTTGAATGATAAACTTCTCGTCATTTTGTTGGGTGACCAAATATGTATCATTTATATGTCCAGATTGTAACGTTTCAATTGACTTTAATGGCGTTTCTATTCCAAAAGCCTCGCAGATGTTATCTAGTTTATGCATGGTCTACCATAGTTTTTTGGGATAGAAATTGCTGTCTATATGTGTTTTAATATTTTCACGTGCTGAAGTTTCATCCGCTGAATAGGTCATGCCAAACCAAGAGCTGTCCGTTGCTAATACTTGAATACTATTTGGACTATTTTCAATTAGATGCTTAATAATATAGGTGATGTAAAATTCGTCTTTTTCAAAATCAGTAATCGTATGTAAGAATTTCAGGAACAAATCATTTGCAACATTAAAAACGGATTGTTTAAAGCCCCAGAAATTCATAGACACTAAGGAGTTTGGATTTAGGGTTTCAGACATTAAATTAGTTTGAGATATAATTTCACCTGCATCATTCTTCATAATAGCCGTAAGCTCTTCAATGCTAATTAAATTTTGATTTTTATCTACATGACAAATGCCACGCGAAACTGTTCCATTGTCGGACAAGGTATTTTTTAATGCATATGCAACCAAATAATGATTCAAATTAGTATCCTTAAACAACGCGTCATGCATGAGCTGAAAGGCGTTTCTACCGTAAAAATCATCGGCATTTATTAAGGTGAAGTCAGTGGTAACAGTTTTTTTTAAAGCTAATAAAGCATGTCCAGTACCCCACGGTTTCTTGCGTGTTCGAGAATCTGATAAGTCATTTTTTTGAATGACAAAATCCAAGGAAACATGTTTAGGTAATTTGTTGGCATAGCGGTCTTTAAAAAGCTCTACAATTTCATCCCGAACTATAAAAACGATATGGTTGTAGCCCACTTGCATGGCGTCATAAATGCTAAAATCCATGATGGAAAAATTGCCATAAACGGGTTGTATTTGCTTAAGACTTCCAAATCTGGAACCCATGCCAGCAGCCATAATTGCTAAAGTTTTTTTTACCATAAAACAAATGTAAAAAAAAGCACGTCAATTAAAACGTGCTTTAAGTTATTGTTGTAATAAGCTATTAAAATTGGTATCTCACACCAAGTCCAATATCAAAATCTAAATCGTTATTGTCAAAATCACTATTACCAAAACCTAATTCTGGTCTAAAATCTAGTGATAATAATAAAGGAAAGTCAAAACTATATTCAATTCCAATATTACCCGCTAAAAAAACAAAAGCATCACTGTCTTTTCGGCCGTGATAATGGTCAAAACTGTAAGCACCAAAACCTAATCCTGGTCCAGCGTACCAGTTAAAACCTCCTTCAATATTCCAAACCCAATGGTATAATCCAGCTAATTTAAAACCATCATAATCACTTCCATCTCGCCATCCTAAATCAAATTCTAAACGATTGTTGTCGCCTATGGCGCGTTGGTAGGATACTTCAGCACCAAAACCATCGCTATCGCCTAAACGCAAACCAATAGCATTTTTAGAAATTTCCTGTGCAAAACCTGTTGCAATAAAACCTAAACCGACTAAAATAGCCATACATGTATTCTTCATAATTTTTTTTAATTGTTTAATTACTATATCTACGTTTAATATAAAATATTAGCCCATATTTTTTGTAAAAATAACGTTAAAACTGCTATTATATTGAAATTCTTGTTAGCTTTAAAGTGCCATAAATAACTAATACATTGAAGCAGTATTTATTAGAATTAAAACAAACTCTAAAAGGTGAATTCTTTTTTGATGATTTAATGAAATCATTATACGCAACGGATGCATCTGTTTACAGAATGTTGCCGCTTGCAGTGGCATACCCGAAAGATAATGATGACCTTAAAACGCTGATTCAGTTTGCTAAAAAGCATCAAACAGCTTTAATTCCTAGAACTGCTGGAACGTCTTTAGCTGGGCAATGTGTGGGAACGGGAATTGTAGTTGATGTGTCCAAACATTTTAATCAGATTATACGTTTTAATGAAACTGAAAAAACTATAACCGTTCAACCTGGTGTAGTTAGGGATGTGTTAAACAATTATCTAAAACCGTACGGCTTGTTTTTCGGACCAAATACGTCCACATCAAATCGCTGCATGATTGGTGGCATGGTAGGCAATAATTCATCGGGAACGACGTCCATTCAGTATGGTGTTACACGAGATAAGGTAAAGCAACTTAAAACTATTTTAAGCGATGGAAGTGATGCTATTTTTTCAGAAATTTCAAAAGAAGAATTTCATATAAAAAAACGTCAGCCCACATTGGAAGGACACATTTATAAATCAATTTATCAAGAACTTGCTTCTGAAATTGTTCAATCTGAAATTATAAAAGAATTTCCGAAACCAGAAATTCATCGTAGAAATACAGGCTATGCTATTGATAAATTAATTGATTCGGATGTGTTTTCAAATTCAAATAAACGCTTCAATATGTGTCAACTATTAACTGGAAGCGAAGGAACTTTAGCATTTACAACTGAAATAACATTACAATTAGATGCATTGCCGCCAAAGGAATCTGCCTTAATATGCTTGCATTTTGATTCCATTGAATCCTGTTTGAAATCCGTTGAAGCTGTTATGTATCATGATTTGCATACCTGCGAAATGATGGATAAAACCATTTTAGATTTAACCAAACACAATAAAACACAACAGGAAAATAGACATTTTGTTGAAGGCGATCCAGAAGCTATTTTAATGTGTGAAGTGAGAGCTCATTCAGAATCAGATTTAAACCAACAAATCCAAAATCTGCGTGAAGCTATTACTAATTTAAGATTATGTTATGCGCAAGTGGTACTTCAAGGTAATGCCATTAATCAAGCTATGGAATTACGAAAAGCTGGACTAGGTCTGTTGGGAAACATGATTGGTGATAAAAAATCGGCAGCCTGTATTGAAGACACCGCCGTGGCCATACCTGATTTGGCACATTATATTTCAGATTTTACCAAGCTTATGAACAGCTATAACCAAAAGGCGGTTTATTATGCACATGCTGGAGCCGGTGAGTTGCACTTGCGACCTATTTTAAATTTAAAGCAAAAGGAAGACGTTGTTTTATTTCGAAAAATAACTACAGATGTAGCCAAGCTTGTTAAGTCGTATCAAGGCTCTATGAGTGGCGAACATGGTGATGGTATTGTTCGAGCTGAATTTATACCACTTATGATTGGTGATGCAAATTATGCCATTATAAAACGGATAAAACACGCTTTCGATCCTAATGCTATTTTCAATCCAGGTAAAATTGTTGATGCGTTTCCCATGGATGACAATTTACGCTATGTTCCAGGACGTCATGAGCCTGAAATTGAAACCGTTTTAGATTTTTCGGCATCATTAGGGATTTTGCGGGAAGCCGAAAAATGCAATGGATCTGGCGATTGTAGAAAACTACCTGAATTTGGCGGAACCATGTGTCCAAGTTATCGTGCTACCCGAAATGAAAAAGATACCACACGAGCACGTGCCAATGCGTTACGTGAGTTTTTAACGACTTCCAATAAAGCGAACAAGTTTAATCATGATGAATTAAAGGCTGTTTTTGATTTATGTGTGAGTTGTAAAGCATGCGCAAGTGAATGTCCAAGCAGTGTGGATGTTGCGAGTTTAAAAGCGGAATTTGAGTATCAATATCAGAAGGAAAATGGAAGTCGTTTACGGACGAAACTATTCGCATATAACAATAAATTGAATGCCTATGGAAGGCGTTTTTCGGGTGTTACTAATTTTATCTTTTCAAATGCAGTAACAAGTTCTATTATTAAAAAAATGCTAGGAATAGCTGCTAAAAGAAGCTTGCCTTTATTGTCAAGTATTAGTTTATATAAATACAGTCAAAAGCCTGTAAATAAAATCATTAACTCAAATTCAATTAAAATCGTTTATATTTTTAATGATGAATTTACAAATCACCTAGACTCCGAAATTGGTCAAGACGCCTTGCAACTTTTAAAGACTCTTAATTACGATGTGAAATTTATAAAACATAAGGAATCTGGTCGTGCTTTTTTGTCTAAAGGGTTTCTGGAACAGGCTAAAAAAGTTGCTAATAAAAACGTGTCTATTTTTTCTGAAGTTATTTCAGAAACAACACCATTAATCGGTATCGAGCCATCGGCTATTTTAACGTTTCGTGATGAGTATATCAAATTAGCAGATAATAAAGATGCAGCCAAAAAGCTCGCTAAAAACTGTTTTTTAATTGAAGAGTTTCTTCAAAATGAAATCATATTAGGAAATATAAAACCGGATCAGTTTACTACAGAAACCAAAACTATTAAGTTTCATGGGCATTGTCATCAAAAGGCGCTAAGCAATCAGAAAACAAGTTTTGATATTTTAAATTTACCCAAAAACTATCGTGTAACCATTATTCCAAGTGGTTGCTGTGGTATGGCTGGAAGTTTTGGTTATGAAACCGAACATTATGAGGTGAGTATGCAAATAGGTGAGCAAACACTGTTTCCGGCTGTTAGAAAAGCTACCGCAGAAACTATAATTTCTGCCAATGGCACTAGTTGCAGACATCAGATTAAAGATGGTACAAATCGTGTGGCATTTCACCCCATATCTATACTAAAACAAGCGTTGTTGTAAGTTGCTTATTTTTAAAGAGTTGATTATGGTTTCTTTATAAAAAGGGAAATAAATTTGGCAGCTAATTAAAAATCCATTTTTGTTTCTGTGATAATACAATTACATTAGCTACAAAAAATTGGTTGTATGGCAGGAAATTCCTTCGGAAATTTATTTAAATTAACAACATTTGGCGAGTCGCACGGCCTAGCCATCGGTGGAATTATTGATGGTTGTCCTCCTGGATTGGAAGTCGATTTTGATGCTATTCAACAAGAGTTAAACAGACGAAAACCTGGTCAATCTGAAATCGTCACTCAACGTAAAGAACCGGATACTGTTGAATTTCTATCTGGAATTTTTGAAGGCAAAACAACGGGGACACCAATTGGCTTTACTATTCAAAATGCGAATCAGAAATCTAAAGATTATTCTCATATCAAGGATGTTTACCGCCCAAGTCACGCGGATTATACATATGATAAAAAATATGGTATTCGGGATTATCGTGGTGGTGGTCGTAGTTCAGCGCGTGAAACCGCTTCTCGAGTAGTGGCGGGAGCTTTAGCTAAACAAGTTTTGAAATCGGTGAAAATTCATGCCTATACATCATCTGTAGGGGATATATTTTTAGAAAAACCATATCAGGATTTAGATTTTTCGAAAATTGAATCCAATGCCATCCGTTGTCCAGATGCCGTTACCGCAGACCGGATGATTGAAAAAATTAAAGCCATCCGAAAAGAAGGTAATACGATAGGAGGAACCATAACCTGCGTGTTACAAAATGTACCTATAGGTTTAGGTGAACCTGTTTTTGATAAGCTTCATGCTGAATTAGGGAAAGCCATGTTGTCCATAAACGCCGTAAAAGGTTTTGAATATGGCAGTGGTTTTTGTGGTGCAAAAATGACCGGTACCGAACATAACGATTTATTTAATGCAGATGGTTCTACAAAAACCAACTTATCTGGCGGTATTCAAGGAGGTATAAGTAATGGCATGGATATTTATTTCCGTGTGGCCTTCAAACCTGTAGCAACGGTTATTCAGAAACAAGAAGCTTTAAATTCAAGTGGAGAACTAGTGGACATGCAAGGAAAAGGACGCCATGATCCATGTGTTGTTCCAAGAGCAATACCCATTGTTGAAGCTATGGCAGCATTGGTGTTAGCGGATTATTTTCTCTTAAATAAAGTATAATAATACAGTAAAACTATAACGATTTAGATTAACGATTTATGAAGAAACTCGCATTACATTGGCAAATTATACTCGGAATGGTTTTAGGTGTTGCTTTCGCCTTAATTATGTCCAAATTCGAATTTGGAAGCCAAATAATAACGGATTGGGTTAAACCTTTCGGAACAATTTTTATCAATTTATTGAAACTTATTGCCGTTCCTTTAATATTAGCATCCTTAATTAAAGGTGTTTCAGATTTAAAGGATATTTCCAAATTATCGAAAATGGGAGGCAGAACCATTGGAATTTATATTGTTACGACGCTCATAGCCGTATCAATAGGTTTAGCTGTGGTGAACATCATTCAGCCTGGTAAATCTATTTCCGAAGAAACCCGAACCGAACTCGTAGAAAGTTATAAGTCTGATGCTGAAGGTAAAATTGCCGATGCTGAAAAGCAAAAAAATGCGGGACCTTTGCAGGCTTTGGAGGATTTAGTACCAAGCAATATTTTCCAAGCAGCCAGTGATAATGGCAACATGCTACAGGTTATTTTCTTTGCTATTCTTTTTGGATTAGGATTGATATTAATTCCAGAAGAAAAATCAGAGCCTGTAAAACAATTTTTTGATAGTTTTAATGAAGTAATACTCAAGCTAATTGATTTAATAATGCTTGCCGCTCCTTATGGTGTTTTTGCTCTATTAGCAGCTTTAGTAGTAGAAGCGCCTAGTGCCGATTTATTTAAAGCCCTTGGCTGGTACGCATTCTGTGTCATTTTAGGTTTAGCGCTTATGATGGCTGTTTATGCCGCTTTAGTTTTTGTTATAACTAAACGAACACCGAAGTTTTTCTTTAATGGAATAGCGCCTGCACAATTATTAGGTTTTTCAACCAGTAGTAGTGCCGCTACCTTACCTGTAACTATGGAACGTGTTGAAGAGCATTTAGGCGTTGATGAAGAAGTTACCAGCTTTGTATTACCTATTGGAGCAACCATCAATATGGATGGAACCAGTTTATACCAAGCCGTAGCAGCTGTTTTTATTGCGCAAGCTTTTGGTATGGATTTAAGTTTTGGTGTGCAATTAGGGATTATTGCTACAGCAACTTTGGCCTCAATTGGTAGTGCTGCTGTACCTGGCGCAGGAATGGTCATGCTCGTCATAGTTTTAGCTCAAGCTGGAATTCCAGAAGCCGGATTGGCTTTAATTTTTGCCGTGGATAGACCGCTTGATATGTGCCGAACCACAGTAAATATTACGGGTGATGCAGCTGTTTCTATGATAGTGGCTAAATCTGTTGGAAAACTTGGTGATCCCGACGTTAAAAATTGGGATGATAATTATGCCCGAAAAAATAAGTAAAAATTGATTTACTGCCTTATTTTAGTAACTAATTAATGTAAAGTAACGCTTATGAATGTGTGTTTTTTAATGTATCCTTGGGAGAAAATAGACCCAGAAAATGATACCAGTCTCGCTTTGATAAAAGAATGTGTAAAGCGAGGTCATGGTGTAGCACTATGTTCACCTGCAAATTTAACAATTCGTAATAGCGTTACAAATGCTTTTTGTACCGTAATTAACCGAATGGAGAAAGTACCGGCTTCCTTAAAAGCCTTTTATAAAAAAGCAGTTTTACGTGAAGAAATGTTACCGCTTGCTGGTTTTGATGCTATTTTTTTTCGCGCAAATCCACCTTTAGATCCAATTATGCTTAATTTTTTAGATTCGGTTAAGGATGATGTCTTTATTATTAATTCTTTAGAAGGCATGCGTGAAGCGAATAACAAGCTATATACAGCGGCTTTTGGTGATGCACACAGCAATATTATTCCAAATACACACGTATCTAAAAATAAGAACTATTTAGTCCGACAAATTAAGGAATCCAAAGCTGATAAAATGATTATCAAACCGTTGAATGGTTTTGGTGGATCGGGTGTGATTCTTATAGAGAAATCGGCCATGAGCAATATTAATTCACTTTTAGATTTTTATATAAATAGTAGTGATGGAACTTCTAATTATGTTATTCTTCAAGATTATATTGAAGGTGCAGATGAAGGCGATGTGCGCATTTTAATGCTCAATGGTGAACCCATTGGGGCTATGAAGCGCGTTCCCGGCTCAGATGATCATCGTTCTAATGTGTCTGCTGGCGGATCGGTTCAAAAACATACATTGACAAAAGCTGAAAAAGCTTTGTGTAAACAAATTGGACCTAAATTAGTTAAAGATGGTCTGTATTTTGTTGGTATTGATGTTATAGGAGGAAAGCTGGTGGAAGTAAATGTGATGTCGCCAGGTGGAATAACGTATATCAACAAAGTTTATAAGAACAAATATCGGGTAGAAGAGAAGGTTATCGATTTTCTAGAAAGTAAAGTACTGGATAATGTAGAAGCGTTTAATCGGAGATCGCGTTTGCGTAAAACGGTTGAAGATGCTTAACTAGCTTTAGTTAAAAACACGCTCATTATGTTGCTTTCACCTCTTAAAAAACCGTTAGTTTCTGTAAATTGGTTGCATAATCATTTAGATGCTTCTAACCTTATTGTTTTAGATGCAACCATTCCAAAAGTTTCAGAGTTAGATGATGTAGTTCATAAAAAGGAAGTCATTCCAAACACCTTGTTTTTCAATTTAAAACAAAAATTTAGTGATGTGTCTGCGCCATTTCCAACCACATTTCCAACATTAGAACAATTTCAATATGAAGCCCAACAATTAGGTATTCAACAAAATAGCACTCTCGTTGTGTATGATGATAAAGGTATCTATTCAAGCGCGCGTGTTTGGTGGTTGTTTAAAGCCTTTGGTTTTCATAATGTTGCAGTTTTAAACGGTGGATTACCAGCGTGGAAAACAGCAGGATTTGAAGTTTTAAACAATTATGAATCTGTCAAAAGTATAGGTGATTTTCAAGCGGAAAAACCCCAAAATCATATGGTGTTTTTTGACGATATGCAGCAAAACGTTCAATTGAATCAACGATTAGTTGTAGATGCACGTTCGGAGTTACGGTTTAAAAGCTTGGTCCGTGAACCACGTGTAGGTTTGCGTCGTGGAACGATACCGAGTTCTGTAAATATACCTTATGAAAGCTTATTAGATTCAGGAATTATGAAATCTGAAAGTGAATTACGGACTATTTTTTCTAAAATAGCTAAACCACATGATGCGCTTACGTTTTCTTGTGGATCAGGAATAACCGCTTGTGTTTTAGCACTAGGCGCAGAACTGGCTGGTTATCACGACTTGGTGATATATGATGGTTCTTGGACAGAATGGGGAAGTTTAATACCAGAATAAAATGCGATATGGAAAAATTATCAATTGAAGCCATCATCAAAAAAATAGAACATGAAGAACGTTTTTATGCTGTTTCTGATGATTATTCCTTCACTTTAAAAATAGATTCTTACGTTCATTATGTATGTTCGGCCATTCACGATGGTCATCAGTTTAGAACAGAACTTTGGGAGAATTGTTTGCACACGGAATATGAGCGTTGGTACGAGGAAGATCCTGCAACGAAGGCCATGATTGCAACACATCCTATTGTTATTGCGGGATGCGATTCGCGTTTTGAATACGACTTAAATCGGCCACCGGAAGAAGCCATTTTTGAAACTGCTTGGGGAAAACAACTATGGAAACAGCCACTCCCAGAAGCAATGAAGGCCAAAAGTTTACAAAAGCACGCTAATTTTTATAAAGTGGTTTCGGCATTAATAAAGAAGATAGAAGAAAAATACAACGGTTGTATTGTTTTTGATATGCATAGCTACAATTGGCAACGTTGGGACCGGGAAGTGCCAACTTGGAATATAGGAACTAGTAATATTGATAATAAACGTTTTGGGACTTTGGTGGAAGCATGGAGAAATCGCTTATCACAAATTCAACTTCCTCATAAAATTGCACAAACGGCAAAAGTTAATGATACCTTTCAAGGGAATGGTTATTTCTTAAAATACATTACTCATAGTTTTAAAAACACACTAGTTCTCGCCACAGAAATTGCTAAAATTTATGGTGATGAGTATCATCAAGTTATTTACCCTGAAGTTGTGGAAGCGGTTGCAGATCAATTAGAAACGCACATTCCAAAGCAAGCTTCTAATTTTTTGAAGTATATTTAAAATAAACTGAATACGCATTATGACGAACGATTACCAAGATTTATTTGATATAGATACCAATTTAAACAGATTGGTAAAAAAGATAGAATTACTTAACTATATAAACCCTTTAAATATTGAAAGTGAAAAAAAGCAATTTTTCACTTCAAAATATAATTACGAGCCAAATTTTAAATATCCTAAAGTGAAGTTTAACGGCTATAAACTTCATAGATTGTTCTTTTCACAACGTCTGGAACGCATTGAAGATTCAGACATCAGACAGCTTTATGAAGATATAATTTATGAGTATTCTGGAAAAATAGAATGTATTGACACCATAAATCAAGGTCGAAAATTTTACTTTAATAGTTTAAAGAGTTTTGGAACTCCAACGGAAAAAGACATCGAAAACGCCAAGTTTATTTTGCGTTTTGATGATGATGAACCTTCCGAGGATTTAATATCTAAATACAGTGTTCAGGAAGCCCAAACTTATTTTGAAGATTTTTCCAAGCGTTACGATTTTAAATATCATCTGAAATTTTCTACTAATATTTCGGCAGCAGCCATGGTTCAGAATAATACGCAAACCTTATTGCTTAAGAAAAATCATAAGTTTAGTAAAAATCAGTTAGAAGTACTTGCAAATCACGAAGTTGGTGTGCACATGGTAACGACGTTTAATGGATTAAGTCAGCCCTTAAAAATATTTTCAAGTGGTTTCCCAAATAATGTAGAAACTCAAGAAGGCTTAGCGGTTTATGCGGAATATATGTCAGGATGTCTAACCATGAAACGTTTAAAAGAATTAGCGTATCGTGTTATTGCAGCCGACTCGTTAGCAAAAGGCTACAGTTTTGCAGATACATTTGATTTGCTTCACAATCAATATAAAGTGCCACGCGATAGTGCATTTACCATTACATTGCGCGTACATAGGGGAGGTGGTTTTACGAAAGACCATTTGTATTTGTCTGGATTAAAAAAGGTTTATCAATACGCCCAAAATGATGGTGATTTAGATGTGCTGTTAACAGGAAAGGTAACCTTGGAGTATTCAGATGCTATTTACAGATTACAAAAATTAGGATTGGCCGTAACTTCCAAGCATTATACAGAATCTTATCATACTAATAAAAACACCAATACAACAATCGATTTTATTCTAAACAGTTTGAAATAAAAACCTTAAAGAATTTTTCGTCTATTGACGGATTGCCAATACTTAAAAAGGCGTAGACTCTCACATTATTAAGAATTTGATTCGTTCCTATTTAACAGAAATTAGGGTCAAACTAACAGCATTCTTTAAGGTTTCGTGATACAGAACAAGTTATTTGTTATTTGAGACGTTTTCTAATGAGAATGCGTGATTAGGACGTTTCAGTACGTGAAACCACGCTTTTGATTAGAATTCCAAAACGTTTTGTACCTTTTAAAAAAAGTTAATTTTATGAAAAAACCAGATTTCCAGGGTTTAAAAGCTTTATTTATTAATTGCACTTTAAAAAAGTCTCCACAAAAAAGCCATACTGAAACCCTTATTAATGTCTCCAAAAGCATCATGGATATAGAAGGCGTAAAAACGGACGTTATTCGTTTTATTGATGAAAATGTTGCGGTTGGTATTTATCCCGATATGACAGAACATGGATGGAAAACCGATGTTTGGCCAGAATTATTTAAAAAAGTGATGGATGCTGATATTCTTATTATAGGTACACCAATTTGGTTAGGTGAAAAATCGTCAGAAGCACAAAAACTCATTGAGCGATTATATGCTATGAGCAGTAAAACCAACGACAAAGGTCAATATATTTTTTACGGAAAGGTTGGTGGTTGTATGATTACAGGAAATGAAGATGGCGTAAAACATTGTGCTATGGGTATTTTATACGCCATGCAACATGTTGGATATTCCATTCCACCACAAGCTGATTGTGGTTGGATTGGCGAAGTAGGCCCTGGTCCAAGTTATGGTGATACAGAATGGCAAGATGAAAAAATAAATCCGCCAGTTGGTTTTGATAGCGATTTCACTAATAGAAATACGACATTTATGACCTATAATTTGTTGCATTTAGCCACTATGTTGAAAGCACAAATTGGATATCCTAATTATGGAAATTCTCGCGAAGATTGGGATGATGGAAGACGTTGGGATTTTGAAAATCCAGAATATCGCTAGTTACTCTAATTTACTTGTATAAAATTATTTGGCTGTAGAAACCATCTTTAAGATGCTCGGTTCGCAACTGTGGTACAACTGAAAAGTTGTTCTTAAAATAGTTTAATTGTGGGCTGCTAACAGCTGGTATTGGCGTACCACCTGTTTCCCAGAAAAAACTCCTGTTTTTTGGCGTGTTAATAGTTGTGTTTCCAATTGCTCTAGTGTCATATTTTACTTGAAATTTGCTGTTCTTATGGGGTAGGAGAATATACGCTGTTTTAAATATGGAAGTTTGTTGATGTTGTGTATTATTTGTTAAAGCTTGCTTATTAATCGGGATAAACACAGCGATAAAAGCCATCATCGTGCTAAAAACAAATAGAGTTTTAATAATACTCCTCTTTAATTTAAAAATACTTAAAATCATTAAACCGGATATTAATATAAATGGTAAAAAGAAGCGGTATTGTGGTGATGTGTTCCATAAAATAATCATAGTTGCAACAAGCATGATATAGAAAACCCAATAGCCTTTTTGGTGAAACCATTTTTTAATGATAAACGGTAAAATAATTAAAAGAATTATTAATATTTTATTAAATATGCCATGAATTCCAGAGGCAAATAGCCAGTGCTTCATACGCTCTATTAAAGATGTTTTGGCAAAAACGTCCGGAGTCATTTGATAACCATAAGCCAAACCATACTCTTTAAAATAAATGGCAATAGTTTCAGGAAGATGCCAATCTAATTTAAGGCTATCAAGCCCTAAAACAGGATACAATGGATTTCCGGTAAGGATTGTATTTTTAAGGATTAACAGGCAGCTTGAAACTCCTAAAATCGAAAATATACTTACGTTTAAAAATCGTGTTTGTTTATAAAATTTCGCATAAACAGCAATTAGGAACAGTATAAATGGTAAAGCTGTAAGTTTGATGCACACCATAAATACTGTTAATAGGGTGAGGGATAGAAACACATCTTTTTGGTATTCGCCATAGGTAGTAATAAATTGATAAAAACTAATTACCGAAAGCACATAAATGGCTAAATCTGGCGATGGTGCGCTTATGAATTGGAAGAGTAGGAGGTTTACAATAGGAAATAATCCAATAAGCAAATATCTTTTAGGGGGAATGCCGGATTTACAATAAGTATTTATGTTTACGATGGCGTAAACATTGGCTAGGAGTAAAGCTAAACCGCTTAAATCGTTAAGAGAATTGGTTAAGAAACTGAAGCTAAAGGCACTTTGTAGAATATGCCAACCGGAAGTTTGTCCTAGAAATAAATGTAAATTCACCAACCCTTTTACAAAACCGTAATTATTGAGCCAAGCAATGGTTTGAATATAATAGGTTTCATTATCCACTAATAATGGAGCAGAAGCGCATTGTGCTAAAATGAGGATTGTAATTACTGCTAATAAACTCTTAAAAAAAACGGATAAGCCTTTAAATTCAAGAACGAAACTCTTTAAAAGGGCCTTTATATATTTTAAATTAAGACCTAGTAAAACACAGGATATTAGTATTAAAACAACATGATAGTTAACATTTACAGGAAATCCAATAGCCCAAAACCCTGTAAAGAGCATGATACCAAATAATCCATGAAATATGGTAATGATAAAATTACATGCTTTTATTCTTAAAACTCGATTCAGGCTTACACCAAAAATGATACTTATGAAAATGATGTAAATCCAAGAAAGGAGTATTAATAGCATATTTATGACAACCGGTTTAGTGCATTATAAACTTATCATAAAAAAGGCATTTTGGCAAGTTGTATCTCCCAAAATGACAGATGCATTTTTAATGACCACATACTATGCGACCATCAACCATGGTTAATTTACGGTCTGCCATATTAGCTAACTCTTCATTATGTGTAACAATAACGAAGGTTTGTCCAAATTCGTCCCGTAATTTAAAAAATAGATTATGTAAGTTTTCAGCCGATTCGGAATCTAAATTTCCGGATGGTTCATCAGCAAAAATAATTTTCGGATTGTTAATTAACGCACGAGCTACGGCAACCCGTTGCTGCTCGCCTCCAGAAAGTTCATTGGGTTTGTGTTGTGCACGATCTTTTAATCCTAAAAAATCTAATAATTCGGTTGCGCGTTTTTCGGCAGCAGCTTTATTGGTTTTTTTAATGTAGGCCGGAATACACACATTTTCAATGGCTGTAAATTCTGGTAATAATTGATGAAATTGAAAGATGAATCCAATTTCTTCATTTCGAAATTTTGCTAATCCTTTTTCAGATAAACTACTGATGTCAGTTTTGTTAATTGCAAAGGTGAAATCTTCTTTTTTTGACGGTTTATCTAACGTACCTAATATTTGAAGAAGCGTTGTTTTTCCTGCGCCTGATGCACCAACAATAGAAACTATTTCGCCTGCTTTTATATGTAATTCAACACCTTTTAAAACGTGTAAATCTTCGTAGTATTTATGAATATTTTTTGCTGAAATCATTGCTGTAAAATGAACAAGCAATGTAATACTTTAAATAACGCTTTACAATTATGAATTTGATTTCTTGTTGAAAACTTTCTTCACATTATTGTAATCAATAAAGTATTGAACTTTTAACGAAAATGAATTTTGAATAGGCTGATTTAGTAGTCTGTCAAAATTATTTGTAAAGTTAAGTTCCGCTTCTGAATCGTAATTAAATAACTGATTTCTATACAAAGCCGTTAAAAAGCTTCCAGGAGCAAACTGCCACGAATAACTTAAGTCTAAATTCCAAGTACTAAAGTTAATATTAGGATCATCTAATCCTGCGTCTTCAAAGGAAACGTTTGTCTCCAGTAAACCGCCATCCTCTTGTAATAGGTAGATGTTATCATCATAAAGAACTGTACTCCAATAATTTCTAAATGTTAGATTTAGTGAATGGAACGGATTAAAACTATAAGAACCCGTAATACTATTTACCATTGTTTTTTGATCCCGATTTCCAAAAACAATAGCATCTGCTGTATTATCTGCATAACCACGATCACCATTAATTTTATCATAATCAAAAGAATAAATAAGTAATAATTTATCGTTTAATTTTAATCGCGGACTAATGCCAAACCAAATATTGTTTGTTTCTCTGCCATCTTCAAAAAACGTAGCACCTCCAATATTGGCATCAATAGCAAACTTTTTATTATAATTTGAAGAAATCCAAACATTTCCATTTAACCGGTTTTCATAAACAAAATAGCGTCCTTCGGCACGAGGCTCAAAATAATCGTATTGTTTTCCAGGTTGAAAATTTACATTTCCACCAAAACCGTGTAAGCTTTTTAATTGAGCAGAAAAAGAAGCGCCAATGGTACTTCCTGTATACGTACTAGGGTTTGATAAACGGTTATAGTCTATCCATGTATTAAAATTATATCGGAGGAAATTACTTGTTGGTTCAAATGTGCGATAAGACGCTTCCACACCAAAATTGCTGAAATTGTTTCTAAACTGAAGACCTAAATCGTTGATATCATATGTGTCATCCGCAAATTCATGTCCAACCCAATATTGCCAATTTCCAAAAACTTTGGCTAATTCTAAAGTATAACTATATCCTGTCTCCGTACCAGACTCCAAATTAACGTTACTCATTTTTAATTCGGCTTCCAAATTATAGGTGTTTTTCTTGGTGGTTAAATCTGCTAAAAGGCCAGTAACATTGGCATCCCGAAAATGGCCATTTCTAGTAACGTTGGTATTTATTAAACTAACAGATGAGTTTTGATTAAATTGTTGATCCACCACTAAAATATTATAATTTGCAAGTGGTTCTACCAATTCTTTACGACTAGTGTAGGTGTCTAAATTGGTAACTTTAGCATATGTTTTTTCTGTAATAGCATTAAAAACCCCAACACCTAAACCGTTTTTTGTTCTTCCGGATACTTTTAGGGCGTTTAAAACCTTGGTTTGACTTGGATAATCTTGAACCTCTTCATTTGGACCTAATGATACCGAACCTGAAGGTTCATTTCCAACACGCCGCGAGAAGAATAAGTCGCCTTTTGTAAAAAGATCCACACCTTCCGTAAAAAACTGACGCTGTTCAGAAAAGGTTTGTTCAAAAGGGCCTAGATTTAATTCCACTCGATCAAAACCGGCTTGACTGAAGTCTGGTATTAATGTAGCATCCAACGTAAAGTTTTCGGTGATACCATATTTTAAATCCATTCCGGCATTGAATTGAGTTTCTGTGTCTCCATCATAGGTATTAACAATTCCTGATACAAACGGATAGAATGTAAGTCTTGTTGGCGGATCTAAATTGGTTAAACCTTTTAATTGACCGTTGTATATTCCTACATTTCCTTTAGTAACATCAATTGGGTTCCATGTAAACTGGGAACGATTCCTTCGATAATGTCTATGAATTTGTAAACCCCAAGTTGGAACTTCTTGGTTAGAAAAACGTAAGGTTCTGTATGGTATTTTCATTTCAACAATCCAACCATCATCTACAATTTTCACCGCACTTTCCCACACAGCATTCCATCCAAAATCCTCACCAATTCCTGGCGATTCAATTGCATCTGCTTGAACGCCAGAACTGAAAACAAAAAATTCAGTATTATTTTGTCCGTCGTTATTTGGATTTAAAATAAATCCGAAAAAATCAGATTGACCAAAGTCATCACGACGGGTTAATTGACGCATAATATCTTTGGGATTATCATATAAATAAGCGCCAACATAAATAGCATCATCATCATAAGTTATTTTTACAACGGTACGGGTTTCATGCGTTTCTTTTACACCCATTTCTGGGTCAAACTGAATGAAATCTTTGGCTTCTTCTACATTTTTCCACGATTCATCATCCAGAATACCATCAATTTTTGGTGCGGAGGTTGTTCGTGTTATATTTAAGGTTTTCTTCTCTTGCGCAAAGGTGATTATATAGCAAAATGAGAATACTAAAAGAAACAGCCTGTTTTTCATGTGGTTTTTGGAAGATTGATTTTATAGTTTTATAGACTACAAAAAATTAAAGTTGTTACACTTTGGCTGCAAATCTAAACGGCTTAATTAAAAAAGAATCATAATTAAACGTTAAAAACAAGGTTTTAATTATGAATTGTTTACGTTTCTAGTCTTTATATTATTACTTTTTTAATACAATAAATGAATTAGAGTTATTCGTTAAACGACTGACATTTGGAGGAATACTATTTTTGGAATACTATTTGCATTTCTAATATTAGAATTAGTTAAAATATATGAGTTTAGAAAAATTAAGTAAATCAAAAAAACTGGTAGTCGGTTTGTTTTTTGATGCCATGGGATATGTGTCGTACGTATTTCCGCCTTTCGATTTTGTTTGGGCGCCATTATCAGCATATTTAATGAGCAAGATGTATGCTGGTAGGAAAGGTAAAATTGCAGCTGCTTTCTCTTTTGTGGAAGAGGCCTTGCCTTTTGTGGATATTATTCCATCGTTTTCAATTATGTGGTTTTATACCTTTTATTTGTCTACAGACGAAAAATCAGTAGAATTAATAGAAGAAGAAAAAAAAAGAGTGATTAAATAATCACTCTTTTTTTATAGTTTATAAGGAATAGGTGAGTCCTAAACTGAAATTTCGTCCCATATTAAAAATACCATCCGGTTTTAAGCGTGACAGATGATTAACATAAGTTTTATCCGTTAAATTAGTTCCTGAAATAATGATGGACAAATCATTATTAAACACTTTAATATTTCCACCAAACCCCGCGCTTAGTAAATTGTAACTACCGGTTGCTGTTTCAAAAGTACTCACGTTATCTTGGCTAAACACGGATTTTAGCTTAACAAAAGCATACATATTTGTTTCTTCCTTATAATCAAATTCTACACGAATGGTATTGTTTATACTATTTGCAGGAATTAAAGGTAAATAATCACCTGAATCTAATTTTCCGGTAACTGTTTCAAAACTACTTTCATAGTGCAGCCAATCTAAAGGGTGTGGATGAAAATGCAAACCAATTTCACCACCATATAATGCAGAGTTATCCTGAACATAGTTGTAAACAGGTGTGTTATTTATAGATGTCCCGTTTGGTGATAAGTAGATGTAATCATTTACGTGATTATAAAAACCGTTTACAAAAAACTCAATATGCTCGCTTTTAAACTCTAAAGCCAAATCGGTTTGAAAATTTTGTTCATTATTTAAATCAATATTCCCAATTTCATATCTATTTGTACCATGATGAACACCATCTGAAGTTAATTCAGCTAAATTAGGAGCTCTAAAACCTGTTGCCAAATTTAAACGTGCTGTTATATTTTCAGTAAGATTCGTTTTTACACCAAAAGCACCATTAAAACTATTGAAGGTTTTATTTATGTTATTGTCAATTTGTAGCCAGCGGTTGTCATATCGTGCACCTAATTGTATATCGAATTTTTCAAAATGAATATGTGACATGGCCAAAATACCAAAATCATTAGTAACGGCATTTGGAATTAATTCTTCTTCACCATAATTAGTATTCACTTGATTCATACCTTGAACACCAACAATTGTTTCAAATTTACCCAAAATAGGTAAGTGGTATTTCACATCATAATTAGCAGTTATAAGCTTCATTTGAAGGGCAGGATGTAAGGTTTCATGTTCTTCGTCATGATGTTCGTCTTCATGCTCATCGTGATCTTCCTCATGATCGTGGTCGTGGTCGTGATCATGATCATGTTCATCTTCAAATTCGTTACGGTTATTATAGATATACCCTAAATTAAATTCCAATTTCGAATTATTAAAAAACACGGTTGAGCGCGAACTAAATATATGATTCGTTAATTCCTGATATGGCAATAAAGGCGTTTTATTAGTTGATTGCTCACCAATGGCTTCTGGAATTCCTATTTTGGAATGATTGACATTATAACGAAAATCTGTCTTGAAGTTCGTAGATTGGTAGCCAAGGCCCGCTTTAAAATCTTGTTCTTTAAAACGTGTGTTGGTCACGCGATAATCGGCTGTATTGTAATCGGCATGTTCTGTAACACTACCTCTAAATAACACCTTAAACGCTTCGCCAGATGCTTTGTAACCAGCATTTGTACTGTAACCTTGAGTATTGGTGAAATAAGTTCCGCCAAAGTCTGCATTACTCGAATTTTGATGCGCAAATTTTTCGGGATTAATATATAAAACGCCACCAAGTGCATCACTTCCATAGAGTAAGGATGCGGGACCTTTAATGACTTCTACACTTTCTACACCAGCGTCGCTTAAACCCAGTCCATGTTCATCACCAAATTGCTGATTTTCTAATCGGACGCCTTGAGTATAAACTAGAACACGGTTGGAACTTAAACCGCGAATTACAGGTTTGGTAATGCCTAATCCTGTGCTAACACCTTCAACACCTGCTATATTAGAAATACCTTCACCCAGAGTAACGGCTCCAGAAGCTTTTAATTCTTTAATAGTTTGGCGCTCCACCTTCATTACATTATCACTTTGAAGCTTATGGAAAGGTGTGGATATAATTACCGCTTCCATTTCTATGGCTGAACTAGATAATGTTAATGAAATAGTATCGGTTGTAGGAATAACTAAATTCATAGATTTTGTTCCATATCCTACAAAAGAATAGACTAATGAATATAATCCTGACGGTAAATTTTCAATGTTGAAATTACCATCAAAGTCCGTTGTAGTGCCTTTTTCTAATTGGGGAAAATAAATATTTACGAAAGGTAAACCTTCGCCGGTTTCAGCATCTGTAACGATGCCAGTAATATTGTTTTGACCCATAGCTATTGGAGCCATGGATAAAAACAATAGATATAAAATTGTTTTCATGTATAATGTATTAAGTTAAAATGTAATAAAAAAAAAAGGTATTAACTTAAAACAGGTGGTCCTCTAAGGGAAAAATGAAGTTGTTGAAATGGGCTTAAAAAAAAGTATTGTGAGGTAGAAACTTCATGATTCTCGGTAACATTTAAAATGTTGAAGTTTTCCGGAATATGAAAAAATTGATTTGCTAATTTAAATTTGTAAAATTCACACTCTAAATCAAGTGTATGGAAATGCGTTGTCGATTTATCAATACAGACTTCATGTTTATGGTTTTCAAAGATATGAGCAACCTTTACAGCAGCAGGTAAGAGTATAGCACAAACTAAAAGTATTGTGAATCCTTTAAAAATGATATGTTTCTTAAGTTCCTGCACTAATCTAAAAAGCGTTTTAAACCAAATCGTTTGAGCATTTTCTTTTTAAATTCCCAGAAAAATTTAAACTGCCCAAAAAGCCAACCAAATGTAATCAAGAGGATTTGATAGAAAACAAGCCCAATAATAATAAATAAAATCCAGTAGAGCAGTGGATTTAAGTTTTCTTTAGTAATTCCCATGAGTTCAATTATAGGTCGTCCTACGACTAAAGATGAGCTTCCTGTTACCGCAAACACAATGAAAATACGAATAATTTCCCAACGGTATGTAACTTCCCAACGACTTTCAAGTTTTGTAAAAAGCCATAAGGTTATTTTTAATAAAAGGACAAATAAGATAATTGTATATACAAATTGAATAAGTAGGATTTCAGATAAAGGCAAAAGAAAGGCAAGTCTGAAACAAGAATACAGAAGGCCAATAATTCCTAAAGCAGGAAATATAAGTTGCCAGTTATGTTGAATTTCCCAAGTTTCTTTGAATTTTTTCATACCGCAAATTTGGGTGCAAAGATACTTTAAAATTGAGGATTATGCGAGGATAATTTCTGTTTATACCTCTCTTGAAAAAAAACAAAATAGTGGTAGAGTAAATAATTAAGCTCAAAGCCATAATTGATGCCTTGTTGATAATTAATACTCATGTCGTATAAATTTTGATTATAACGTGAAGACACCACGCGTTTATTCCATTCCGTAACATATTGAATGTTTTTTGCCTCCAAAAAGGATTGGGTATAAAAACTTCTAGGTTTAGCACGTCTAGCCATCCAGGATTCAAATCCCGCTTCTATGATTATAACTTCATATTCCAATTCATCATTTACAAGCTTAATGGTGTCTTGAGTTTCTGTTACTTCCGTTTCTGAAATATTTCCAACGGTTTCAGGCGTTTTACAACTAACCATTAAACAGAGTATTACTAGGCTGCTATATAGCAATTTCATAAATCTACTTTTCTTAAAATTACGAAATTCTGTAGAATTTAAGGTTGGTTCAATTATTTTTAACAAAAAAGTCAGACTGTTATGGTCTGACTTATTAATGTATAGTAGGTTTGATTTATTATTTTCCAAAAAGGCCACCTAAAATTCCGCCAAGTCCACCTTTCTTTTTACCGCTATTTAAAACCATTCCGGCAACATCATCTATAATACTACCATCGCCATCGGCATCTAAAATAGACTCCAAAAAGCTTTGTTCATTTTCTTTGGAGTTTCCGCTTAACAGACCTCCTAATAATCCTTCAATACCGGACGTGCTATTTACATTTTGCGCTCTAGTTTGTTTTCCTAAAACACCCATCAAAATTGGAGCTGCTACTTTAAGGATTTGGGCTACAGACCCGGCGTCAATTCCAGCTCTGGCACCAATAGCATTTTCTACATTGGCTTTTTTACTACCCAAAACGTGATTTAATATTTTATCACCTTCATGGGTTACGGAATCATCAACTCCACCGGAAAAAAGACTTCCAAGGTTATCAAGAATACTACCGTCATGCTTACTATTATTTAAGGCGCCTAATAATCCTTCAGCACCTTGAGGTGTGGCAGCATTACGTTTCATAGCTTGCATAAGTACTGGTAAAGCCATGGTTAAAACATCTTGTGTTTTACTTTCTGATTGTTTGGATTGTCCGGCAACACCGCTTATTATGGTTTTACCCATATCACTATTTAATAGATCTAATATTCCTGCCATGCTTTTTATATTTTAAAATGTTAGGGTTTCAAGGTAGTAAAAACTTTAAATATTTATTGTTTTTCTGTTTTTAATATACTGATAATCTGCGAGGCAAGTTCGGTTCCAATTCTGTCTTGTGCTTCATTAGTTGCCGCTCCAATATGCGGAGTTAATGATATTCTACCATTCATCAAAACTTGAATGGCTGGTGATGGTTCTTCTTCAAACGTATCTAAACCAGCAAAGGCAACCTTACCAGACTCTAAAGCCTTGACTAAAGCTACTTCATCTACAACGCCGCCTCGAGCCGCATTAATAATTCCAACACCATCTTTCATAATGCTAAATTCTTTCTCACTGATAACATATTCTTTTTGAGCGGGTACATGTAGTGAAATGAAATCAGCTTGTTTTAAAATTTCTGTTGTAGGTTTCGTTTTAATCTCTACATTAATAAATTGACCATTATAAAATTGAACTTTTATTGTAGCTTTACCAACATATTTATCACTAGCAATAACCTTCATGCCAACGCCTAATGCTATTTTAGCAACTTGACGACCAATACGACCAAAACCAATAATACCCAATGTTTTACCACGAAGTTCCACACCTTTAGCGTAGTTTTTCTTTAAGGATTTGAATTGCGAATCACCATCCAATGGCATGTTTCTGTTGGAGTCATGTAAAAAACGCACGCCTCCAAATAAGTGAGCAAACACAAGTTCAGCAACCGAGTGAGATGAAGCATCTGGTGTATTAATGACGTGGACATTTTTACTGCGTGCATATTCTACATCAATATTGTCCATTCCTACACCACCACGACCAATAATTTTTAAAGATGGACAACTATCTATTAAATCCTGACGTACCGTTGTGGCGCTACGAACTAATAATACCGCTATATTATGCTGGTTGATATAATTTGCTAATTGCTCTTGGGCAACTGTGGTTGTTAATACTTCATAACCTGCTTCCTCTAATGCTTCTATACCACTTTGCGAAACACCATCGTTTGCTAATACTTTCATTTAAAACTTGATTTTTGCTCCCAAAAACAAGAGAGCTTATAATTAAACACAATTTGTTATTTTATTTAACTGTTACGCTTTACGTTCCAGTTCACTCATAATATCCACTAAAACACCAACACTATCTAACGGCATGGCATTGTACATAGATGCGCGATATCCTCCAACACTTCTATGACCATTAAGTCCGTTAATACCTTCTTCGTCCAACATGGTTTCAAAAGTTTCTTTTAAGTCCTCGTTGGTCAAATTGAAAGTCGCATTCATTTTGGAACGATCTTCCTTCATAGCATAACCTTTAAATAATGGGTTCAGGTCTATTTCACTATAAATTAATTGTGCTTTTTTGTTGTTTTCTTTTTCAATAGCTGGAATGCCACCTAAATTTTTAAGCCACTCCATGGTTAGCATGGATGTATAAACGGCAAAAACGGGCGGTGTGTTAAACATGCTGCTTTTACCAATGTGCACCTTATAATCCATCATTGATGGAATTTTACGAGATACTTTTCCTAAAATATCTTCACGAACCACCACTAATGTTGTTCCCGCAGGACCCATATTTTTTTGAGCACCCGCATATATTAAATCGAATTTGGTGAAATCTAATTGGCGTGAAAAAATATCACTGCTCATATCACAAACCATCGGAATATCACATTCTGGAAAGGATTTCATTTGTGTTCCAAAAATGGTGTTGTTAGATGTGCAATGGAAATAATCGTAATCTGTTGGAATATCGTAACCTTTTGGGATGAAGTTGAAGTTGGCATCTTTAGATGAAGCCACTTCGTAAACATCATCGTAAATACGTGCTTCTTGAATAGCTTTATCTGCCCAGGTTCCTGTGTTTAAATAGCCTGCGCGTTTTTCAAGTAGGTTTAAAGCTACCATTAAAAACTGTGTACTAGCACCTCCCTGAAGAAACAAAGCTTTGTAGCCTTTACCTTCTAAACCGAGTAATTCCAAAGCCAAAGCACGTGCCTTTTCCATAACATCCACAAAGGGTTTACTTCTGTGGGAAATTTCGATTAATGATAAACCATTATCAAAATCTAAAATAGCTTCTGATGCTTTAAGCATCACTTCTTTCGGTAAAATGCAAGGTCCTGCACTAAAATTATGTCTTTTCATGGAATAATATAGTTTGTTATTTCCGTGCTTAACCTTCAGTGTTTCTGAAGAAAGTCGGAAATTAATATAATCTGTGATGGCTACAAAGGTGCTAAATTCTCATAAAAAAGCAGGTAATAAATCAATAACTTATCAACTAATTTTTAACAAAAACGAAATGGTATCTACGTTGTCTGCATAATCCCAAAGCTGCGGATTTTGCGTTTGTCCGAAGGAAACTTCAGAATCTACTAAACCGCTAGCAACCACACATTGAATTTTATCAGAATCGGCTTGAAGCTTGTTCTTTAAAGCTTTTGCATCCGAATAGTATTCATAGAAAACCGTAGCAATAGGCGAGGCGTAGCTACTGTCTTCTTTAATCATTAAAAACCCATTTTCTAACATATCAAATTCGCTCATTAAATAAACTGCCTTATTATAATCGTAGTTATTGGCGTATTTATTTTGGTGAATTATAGGGTGCCACTTGTACATAGCCTTAAAGAATTTTTGAAAATCGTAATCTTTAGGCACTAATAATTTTGATACATTTCTACAACCCAAGCCGTAGTATCTAAAAATATCTTCGGAAAGCGCTTCTAATTGCTCTTCCGTTTCATCACCTGAAAGAACAGCTAAAGAATTTCTGTTTTTACGAATAATTGACGGCTTTCCTTTGAAATAATATTCAAAATATCGAGCTGTATTATTGCTTCCAGTAGCGATTACGGCTTCAAAATTATCGAGCTTATCTGCAGTAAACGTAATTTTTCCTTTAAATTCTGGCTCTACCGTTTCAAGATATTTAGCTAAAAAAGGTAATAGATGTTTGTCATTAGTAGATTGTTTTACAACCACGTGATGTCCGGAAATTAAAACCGATAAAAAATCGTGAAAACCGACTAAAGGGATATTTCCAGCCATTATAATTGCGACCTTTTTAGGATTAACATTGTTAAAGTTATAGTTGTTAAGCCATTGGGTAATATTGGTTTCAGTCAGTGATTTAGACCAGCCATTAAAAGAGAAAATAAGATTCTCTCTAGTAAACCAGGCATTATGTTCTTGAGCAATTTTTATTTGATGTTTAAAGCCGTCAAAAAACAAATTGTTATGTAAAACTGCGTTGTTTTCTTCAAAGGGATCGGTAGAAAATTGTTTAAGAAATTTCCCTAATTCAACAAACGCGTTAATTCTTTGTCGTAAATCCATGTATGATTTGGTTATGAATGGTTTTGGCTTTATTTTTGCAACTGCAAATTTACATAAAGCAAGTGAGCAACAAAAGGTTTTAATTCTGATAATCTAGATTAATTATTGGAAATTCAAAAGAAACCTTTATTAAAAATTATATCGAAAGATTAAAAAATATAGAAAACAATGGCAATTATAATAACAGACGAATGTATTAATTGTGGTGCCTGTGAGCCAGAATGTCCAAACACCGCTATTTATGAAGGTGCTGATGACTGGCGCTATAAAGATGGCACCAGCTTAAACGGAAAGGTGGTTTTACCAAACGGTAAAGAGGTAGATGCTGAAGAAGCCCAAGAGCCAATAAGTGATGAAATTTACTACATAGTTCCTGATAAATGTACGGAATGTCAAGGTTTTCATGAAGAACCACAATGTGCGGCTGTTTGTCCTGTAGACTGTTGTGTGCCTGATGATGCACATGTTGAAACGGAAGAGGAATTAAACGCTAAGCAGCGTTTTATGCATCCAGATGCGTAAATAGGAATTAAGAATTAAGAATTAAGAATTGGGTAAGCCCGTTCGTAATAAAAACCTCCAGCTTAAGCTGGAGGTTTTATATTTTTATAGGTTTTATAAAGCATAAACACATTATTATTAAGGTCTTTAACAATTTCTAAAAACCATATTCAAACTATTCAAGTAATTAGTTACCTTTGCGGCTGCTTAACGAAACGTGAAAGCAGTAAAAATAAGTACAACTTTAAAAAGAGATTCCTGCTTTCGCAGGAATATGAGATATGAAAGCAGGCATCGTAGGATTACCAAACGTAGGAAAATCAACATTATTTAATTGTTTATCAAATGCCAAAGCGCAAAGTGCTAACTTTCCGTTTTGTACCATAGAACCTAATATTGGTGTGGTTAATGTACCAGATCCAAGACTTGAAAAATTGGAGTCCTTGGTGAATCCGGAACGTGTTTTACCTGCAACTGTTGAAATTGTTGATATTGCTGGTTTGGTAAAAGGCGCGAGTAAAGGTGAGGGTCTTGGCAATCAATTCCTAGCTAATATTCGAGAAACAGACGCTATTTTACATGTATTACGCTGTTTTGATAATGATAATATTGTTCATGTGGATGGTAACGTGAATCCTATTCGTGATAAAGAAACCATTGATATGGAATTGCAGCTGAAAGATTTAGAAACAGTTGAGAAAAAACTGGAAAAGGTGAAGCGAGCTGCCAAAACCGGAAATAAAGAGGCGCAGAAAGAAGAAGCGGTTTTACTTAAAATAAAAGCCGGTTTGGAAGCTGGTATTTCAGTCCGTGCTTTGGAATTCTCGGAAGAAGAAGATATCGATTTTGTAAAACCAAGTCAATTTATTACAGATAAACCTGTGATGTATGTTTGTAATGTGGATGAAGATTCCGCAAATTCAGGTAATGCTTATGTTGATAAGGTTCGTGAAGCCGTTAAAGATGAAAATGCTGAAGTTTTAGTTTTAGCAGTAGGAACAGAAGCTGATATTAATGAATTAGACGATTACGAGGAGCGTCAGATGTTTTTAGCCGATATTGGTTTAGAAGAGCCAGGTTCTGCTAAATTAATTCGTTCGGCTTATAAATTATTAAATTTGCAAACCTATTTTACTGCAGGTGTTAAAGAAGTACGCGCTTGGACTGTAGAAGTTGGAGCAACAGCGCCTCAAGCGGCTGGTGTTATTCATACTGATTTTGAAAAAGGCTTTATCCGCGCTGAAGTTATTGCGTATGATGATTATGTACAATTTGGTAGCGAAGCAAAAGTAAAAGAAGCTGGTAAAATGCGCGTGGAAGGAAAAAACTATATCGTAAAAGATGGTGATGTCATGCACTTCTTGTTTAATGTATAAAATTGGGTTCCTATATTTTACCTGTTAAGTGCTTTAAGGTTTTTAGATTTTTTGCATTTATCTTACCTTTCTCAAATGTTAATAAAGCTAAAAAAAATAAGCTATTTACAGGTATTTTTTATAGTCTGTTGTGCCCTAGTTGTTTCCACAATTATTTTTCGAGACTTACCGTTTTTTTGGGATGCGATTAGTAAATCTGCACGGGCAAACTGGATTTATGAAAATGATTTAAAGCAGTTTATTATTCCAACCCAATTTAGTTCAGGGCACCCTCCTTTGTGGATTTCATTGTTGGCCATTTCCTGGACGATTTTTGGGAAGTCTATACTCAGTGCTAGAATATTGCTGCTTATTATTAATATAGGCGTTTTTTGGCAAATTAGCAGATTATGTAAAAACAACTTTATAAACGGTATTTCGGCAGGCGCTATGCTTTTAGTTTGTTTAGAACCCACGTTAATAGCGCAGACCACGAGTTTGAATAATGATATGTTATTGCTGTTTTTCACACTTTTTTCTTTAAATAACTTAATAAATCAAAAGCCATTTTTGTTTACCCTAGCCTTAATAGGGTTGTTGTTTACCAATTTACGTGGTATCTACTTGTTTACAGCCATTTTAATTATTCATGCTATTTATCTTCGCTACCGGCTTATTTCTAACAATAAGGCAATGTTTAGTGCCTACGTCATATCGGCAGTTAGCTTTGGCTTTTTCTGTATTTTGCAGTATCGGGAGTTGGGGTGGTTTTTAATTACTGAAAACATCAATTACAATCAGCATCGGCAAACTACAGGAATTAAAAACGTTTTAATTAATAGTATTGTATATGTCAAAAGTTTTTTAGAGTATGGCCGTTTTATTATTTTTATAGTACTCATTCCACTATTCTTAAAATATATTAAAGAAAAATCGCTTAAAAACTTGCAAATAGACAGAATGGGTATTGCGTTCTTTGTTATTAGCGTCTTGCTGTTTCTTGGTATGGTGCCTTTTTCAAATCCAATTGACAATAGATATTTTATGATATGCTATATTTTGGCTATAGTTTTATTAATTAATCTAACTTTTTTGTTTCAATTAAAATATAAAAAATTAATTCTGTCCACGGTAGTAATTTGTTTTTTAACTGGACACTTTTGGGTTTATCCCGCCACTATTTCACAATCATGGGATAGTAATTTAGCATATTTGCGCTATTTTCCCTTGGAAGTAAAAATGGAAAATTACATTAAAAATTCAGGACTAGAAAGTAGCAGTATTGGAACCCGTATCCGATTAAATGAACGGGATTTCTCAACTTTAAAGCCGTTACCTAAAGCAGATAAATATGCGTATTTTAACATGCAATCTAACGCGTATATACTTCTGTCTAATATTGAAAATTATACCAAAGACGATGAGCTTTTAAAGGTTCAGAATGCATGGGAATTACTTGAAACATTTAGCGATTGCGGTGTGTTTATTTCATTATATAAAAACCCAAAACTATAAACGAAATAGCCCTTAATAGTTTTCAGAAATTATTGTTAATTACTTTACAAAATAGGGGTTTCATTTTTTCATACGAAACCTTATATTAGCGTCATATCCAAAATTACCCTATTTATGTCGCAAGAAATCAAATATACCGAAGATAATATCCGTTCTCTGGATTGGAAAGAGCATATCCGAATGCGACCTGGAATGTATATTGGTAAATTGGGTGATGGGTCTTCCGCTGATGATGGTATTTATATTCTGATTAAAGAGGTTTTAGATAACTCCATTGATGAGTATGTCATGGGAGCTGGGAAAACCATCGAAATATCTATTCACGGAAATAAAGTAACGGTGCGGGACTACGGTCGTGGTATTCCATTAGGTAAAGTGGTAGATGTGGTTTCCAAAATGAACACCGGTGGAAAATACGATAGTAAAGCCTTTAAAAAATCGGTTGGATTAAACGGTGTTGGTACGAAGGCTGTCAATGCGCTTTCCAGTTATTTTAGAGTCGAATCGACTCGAGATAACAAATCCGCATCAGCTGAATTTGAACAAGGAAATCTGACAAATCAAGAACTACTTGATGATACATCCCGCCGAAAAGGAACTAAAGTATCGTTTGTTCCAGACGAAACCATTTTTAAGAATTATAAGTATCGTAATGAGTACATCATTAAAATGCTTAAAAACTATGTGTACCTGAATATTGGTTTAACCATAGTTTTTAATGGTGAAAAATATTTTAGTGAAAATGGTTTGAAAGACTTGCTTATGGAAAATTCCAATGCAAACGATTTGCTGTATCCCATTATTCACTTAAAAGGCGATGATATTGAAGTTGCGTTAACGCATAGTAAAACACAATATAGCGAAGAGTATTATTCATTCGTAAACGGACAAAACACCACGCAGGGAGGTACCCATTTATCGGCTTTTCGTGAAGCTTTAGTAAAAACCTTTCGTGAATTTTACAATAAGAATTTTGATGCATCAGATGTGCGGAAATCTGTGGTTTCTGCTATTTCCATTAAAGTCATGGAACCCGTTTTTGAAAGTCAAACGAAAACCAAATTAGGATCGACAGATATGGGTGGCGACTTGCCAACGGTAAGAACCTATATCAACGATTTCGTTAAAACCAATCTAGACAACTTTCTACATAAAAACCCTGAAACTGCCGATAAGATTCTGCGTAAAATCCTTCAAGCTGAACGTGAGCGTAAGGAATTATCCGGAATCCGGAAATTAGCAAAAGATCGTGCTAAAAAAGCGAGTCTTCACAATAAAAAATTGCGTGATTGCCGTGTTCATTTTGGAGATACTAAAAACGAACGTAATTTAGAAACAACCTTGTTTATTACAGAGGGAGATTCAGCTTCTGGAAGTATAACAAAATCACGTGATGTAAATACACAAGCCGTTTTCAGCTTAAAAGGAAAACCGCTAAACTGTTATGGTTTAACAAAGAAAATTGTTTATGAGAATGAAGAATTTAACTTGCTTCAAGCTGCTTTAAATATTGAAGAGTCTCTGGAAGATTTGCGCTATAATAATGTGGTTATTGCTACCGATGCCGATGTGGATGGTATGCACATTCGGTTATTATTGATTACATTTTTCCTTCAGTTTTTTCCGGAATTGATAAAAGACGGACATTTATACATCTTGCAAACGCCATTGTTTCGTGTTCGTAATAAGAAAAAAACCATTTATTGTTATTCAGAGGAAGAGCGCCAAAATGCCATAGAAGAATTGAAGCCAAAACCAGAAATAACCCGATTTAAAGGTCTTGGTGAAATTTCGCCTGATGAATTTCAGCATTTTATCGGAGCGGATATTCGTTTGGATCCTGTTATGTTGGATGATAATATGTCTATTGAAGATTTGTTAAGTTTCTATATGGGCAAAAACACACCAGATCGTCAGGAATTCATTATAAATAATCTTAAAGTAGAACTTGACATTGTGGAGGAGGTTAAATGAGAACGAGTAATGAAAAGGTAAAAAACGTCATTATTTCAGTATATTTTATACTGATAGTTCTTGCTGTGCTTTGGTTAACCATTTTTAGAGCGTTCAGTGAGATTGACAATAACCCCATTGTAGCATTTTTTGTGATTTTTTTAATCTTCATAGCCTTATTTTTAACCGTACATTTTATATCCAAGTATTTTGAATATGACAGCGACGGCTTGAAAGTTACCGTTACCAACAAAGGTTTGCTGCTGTCTGATTATTTAAATTATCGTGAACATACCGTAGAATTTGATAAATCCAGACTATCAGGATTTAAAATTAATAACTACATCATCTACAAGGAATTGGTGCTGTTTATCGATAGCAAAAATGGCCAACATGTTAAAAAAGAGCGTTTTAATATTACGCTAGTAGCTAAAAAGAAACGGAAGTATATGAAGCAGTCATTGCGGAAAATGGTAAAACAAAATAGAAAAGAGCAGAGTTAATGAGCGACGACATCAACGATAACCTACCTGAACCAGAAGAAACTAAAGAAACCATTACCAGAATTACTGGTATGTATAAAGATTGGTTTTTAGATTATGCATCCTACGTGATTCTTGAACGTGCGGTTCCCGCAATTGAAGATGGCTTTAAGCCCGTTCAAAGGCGTATTATGCATTCCATGAAGGATTTAGATGATGGTCGTTATAATAAAGTGGCCAACATTGTGGGACATACCATGCAGTATCATCCGCATGGAGACGCTAGTATTGCTGATGCGATGGTGCAAATTGGTCAGAAAGATTTGCTGATTGATACACAGGGAAACTGGGGAAATATTTTAACTGGTGATAGTGCTGCAGCGTCGCGATATATTGAAGCACGTATTTCTAAATTTGGCTTGGATGTTGTTTTCAATCCTAAAATCACCGAGTGGCAGGCTAGTTATGATGGTCGTCGAAAAGAACCCGTAAATCTTCCGGTTATGTTCCCGCTTTTATTAGCACAAGGAGGCGAAGGGATTGCTGTTGGTTTATCCACAAAAATATTACCACATAACTTTATCGAATTAATTGATGCCTCGGTTAAACACTTAAACGGTAAACGTTTTACCATTTATCCAGATTTTCCTACGGCTGGAATTGCGGATGTTTCGGATTATAAAGACGGACTTCGAGGTGGAAAAGTACGCGTGCGTGCCAGAATTTCACAATACGATAAGAATACCTTGGTGATTACTGAAATTCCGTTTGGAACCAATACATCGTCCTTAATCGATTCTATTTTGAAAGCCAATGATAAAGGTAAAATCAAAATCAAGAAAATTGAAGATAATACAGCTGCCAACGTAGAGATTTTAGTGCATTTGCCAGGAGGTATTTCCCCAGATAAAACCATTGACGCGCTATACGCATTTACAAACTGTGAGACGTCTATTTCGCCTTTAGGATGTGTTATTGAAGATAATAAACCACTCTTTATTGGTGTTTCTGAAATGTTGCGTCGTTCAACAGATAATACAGTTCAGCTTTTAAAAAGCGAATTAGAAATTCGTTTGGGTGAATTTGAAGAACAATGGCATTTTGCATCCTTAGAGCGTATTTTTATTGAAAATCGTATATATCGTGATATTGAAGAAGAAGAAACCTGGGAAGGTGTTATACAGGCTATTGATAAAGGGTTACAACCGCATATAAAACATTTAAAACGCGCAATCACGGAAGAAGATATTGTGCGTTTAACAGAAATTCGAATCAAACGTATTTCTAAATTTGATATTGATAAAGCCCAACAAAAAATTGATGCTTTAGAAGATCAAATAGCCGAAGTGAAGCATCATTTAGCAAATTTAATTGCCTATGCTATTACTTATTTTGAGCGTCTAAAAAAAGAATATGGTGCAGGCAAAGAACGTAAAACGGAAATTCGTGCTTTTGAAGATGTTGATGCTACAAAAGTCGTTATCAGAAACACGAAACTATACGTAAATAGGGAAGAAGGTTTTATTGGAACGTCTCTTAAAAAAGACGAGTATGTTGGCGATTGTAGTGACATTGATGACATTATTGTTTTTACTAATGACGGTAAAATGATGGTGACCAAAGTGGATGCTAAAACCTTTATTGGTAAAGACATTATTCATGTAGCTGTTTTCAAGAAGAAGGACAAACGTACTATTTACAATATGATGTATCGGGATGGTAAAACAGGTCCAACCTATGTGAAACGTTTTGCGGTAACCTCTATGACACGTGACAAGGAATACGATATGACCAACGGTTCAAAAAACTCCAAACTTTGGTATTTTTCAGCCAATCCAAATGGTGAAGCCGAAGTCGTAACCGTTTCGTTGCGCCAAGTAGGAAGTATTAAAAAGCTAAAATGGGATGTGGACTTTGCTGATATTATTATAAAAGGTCGCAGTTCTAAAGGGAATGTTGTTACCAAACACGCCATTAAAAAAGTGGAACTCAAAGAGAAAGGTGTTTCTACTTTAAAACCGCGAAAAATCTGGTTTGATGATACGGTTAGACGTTTAAATGTGGATGGTCGTGGTGATTTGGTTGGCGAATTTAGAGGGGAAGACCGCATTTTAATAATCAGACAATCTGGATTAATAAAAACCATTGTCCCAGAAGTAACAACTCATTTTGATGATGATATGATTGTTATGGAAAAATGGATTCCTAAAAAACCAATATCTGCAATTTATTTTGACGGTGAAAAAGAACGCTATTATGTGAAGCGCTTTTTAGTTGAAAATGAAAGTCGGGAGGAATTATTTATTTCAGAACATGAAAATTCGCAATTAGAAATTGTTTCAACAGACTGGAAACCAATGGCGCAAGTGGAATTCACCAAGGAACGCGGTAAAGACCGGAAAGATAACATGGAAGTGAATTTGGATGAGTTTATTGCTGTTAAAGGTATTTCAGCTTTAGGAAATCAATTAACCAAGGATAAAGTAAAACAAATTGATTTAATGGAGCCTTTGCCGTATGAAGCTCCAGAGAATATTCCAGCCGAAGAGCTAGATGTTATAGATGAAACAGAAGTAAAATCGGGTGATTCAGATAAAGAGTCGAAGCCTGAAAGAATTAAAGAAATCAATGATTCCAAAAATGATGACGATGATACGGATTCAAATTCAGGAAGTATAGATGATAAAGGTCAAGCTACCCTATTTTAAAAAGTAATTAATCTCTAAAATATGAGGCGGCAGCAATTAGAAAAGCTAAAATACCTCCAATTATACATGCGTAGTAAAGCATAGGTGTGTTTTCCTTAAAGAAAATTGAAGTTAAAATTAAACCTGTAGATATAAGGTATAAAACTTTTGGGCTTACTTTTTTCATGTTATTATATTTTATAATATCACTTGGTTTAAATTAATAATTCAATGTCATTAATTTAAATGGTCCTTTTTCTGTCGCTTTTTAGCAATTCTATAGTTTAAAAATTCTACAAATATAGAGAAGGCTATAGCAAAATACAGATAGCCTTTTGGTATGGCTCCAACCGTTTTTCCAAATAATTCGGTGTGCGATAAATGCGCCGCTTCCGTAATTAGCATAAACCCAATTAAAATTAAAAAAGCCAAACCAAGCAATTGCACACTTGGATGTGTATCAATAAATTTACGAATAGGGTTAGCAAAACCTATCATAATACCAATGGATATAACAACTGCTATTATCATTAATACTAAATTGTAATTGTGGTTTTCGTGCAAACCATTCGTCATACCTACGGCTGTTAAGATGGAATCTATAGAGAAAATAAAATCTATAATTAATATTTGAACAATAGCTTGATTTAAAGTCGTAATTTTTTTGCCCTTAACACCAGCTTCATCATGTCCCGGATCTTCTACCTTTTCACGAATTTCAGAGGTGCTTTTATAAATTAAAAACAAACCTCCTACAAACAGGATTATGGCTTGCCAGCTTATCCCTACATGCAGCCAATCCGTATCTATCGTGTAAAATGGTTTGGATAATCCTATTAAGAAACTAACAAAAAACAATAGGATAATCCGTTGAGCCATAGCTAATAGCAAGCCTATATTTGTAGCTTTGGCACGTTGATCTTCAGGAAGCTTATTGGCGGCAATGGATATAAAAACGATATTATCAATACCTAAAATAATTTCTAGGAACGTTAAGGTAAGTAATGCCATGATGGCATCAGTCGTAAATAGGAAATCTAACATATTAATCTATGCGTTTAGCGGTTCCTTTTTGTTTTATTTTTTCACCCACATACGAGTATTCAAAGTTGTAAGTTGAATCTGTTGTGGTTAATATTTTTAAATGAATATCCTTGCGCTCTTGCATGTTTTTAGGGTTTATGGTTCTAAAAACAACCTCACAATCGTTAATCCAACGAACCGTTGTGGAATCTACGTGACCTTTATACGTTTCTACTTGTAAGTCTTTGGTTCTCGTGAACACCGAGTGATAGGTAGAGTCATTTATCGTTATACTACTCGTATATGTCCCAGTTTGATAATCTACACATTGTCTTTCCACTTGATAACAACTCATAAAAAGCACTAAAAAGACACATAAAAGGAGTTTCATAATTCAAATTTTAAACAAAATTAAGAAACATTATGATATTGCCATAGGTCTCAAGAATGAATTATTTTAAAACTGATAAAAACTTTTCCTAATTATTGAAATTCTGAAATGTTCCGTCCTTATAAAAAATTACAATTCTATCTATTTCTTTATTACTATTTGAAGGACGTGTTTTGAGCTCTTCTGAAATTTGGTTACTTGGTATTTCTGAATTTTTATTTGAAGCTAAATTTGACGATGGCGTTGGAGTCTCCAGAATTTTTGTTTCCGATTTTGGAAATGTGCCTTTACCATTTAATAACCAATACAATTCTACTTCGGGAAAAGCTTCTAAAACTTTCATAACAAAATCTAGACTTGGCTTATTTCTTCCAGATAAAATATGAGAAATACTTGAGCGTTGAACACCTACTTTTTCAGCGAAAGAGGAGGCCGTTTCATCATAAAATTTAATGACTTTTTCTAGACGTTTTGAAAATTCCGGACTGTTTATCATTGTAAACTGTTACTAAAGTGAATTGTTTTTACAAATGTAAATATTATTAGTAATAATCACACTATAATTCTAATAATATTAACTTAAATGGCAACTTAAAGCTTTAAATAAAGGTATTTAATTATCTGAAATAGAATTAATTAAATAGTAAATTTATAAAAACATTATTTCAGTGTTAATGCTAAAGGTATTTTAGAGTACGTCTGTATACAATTCTAAACAATTCTACATAATTCCTTGTTTACAATTGTAAATTAGTATTTGTTTACCTTTGTAACATATCAAATTTACATATGTATCAAAGCGCTTTAGACACGACGTTAAATCCTTTTCAAGAACTTCGATTATCGGGTCGGTATATTACCAATTCCATGTTAGAACCACTGTTGAAAATACTACCCAAAAATGTTACAGTTTCCGTTGAAGGATTGTCGGTTGAAAAACGATCTATCTATTCTATTAAATTAGGAACTGGACAAAAACGCATAATGCTTTGGTCGCAAATGCACGGAAATGAAACCACAACCACCAAAGCTCTTTTTGATGTTTTAAATACGTTTAAAACACAAAACTCTATTTTAGACGCTTGCACCATATTAATTATTCCTATTTTAAATCCTGATGGCGCAGAAGTCTATACGCGATTAAATGCTAATAATGTGGATTTAAATCGCGATGCGCAGAACTTATCCCAACCGGAAAGTAGAGTTTTACGTGATTGTTTTAATCGGTTTAAGCCAAACTTCTGTTTCAATTTACATGGACAACGAACTATTTTTAGTGTGGATAACACATCACAATCTGCTACGGTATCATTCCTGTCTCCAGCAGAAGATGCAGAGCGTACGCTTACCAATACACGTAAAATAGCCATGGAGCTAATTGCAGTAATGCAGACGGATTTGCAAAAATACATTCCAAACCAGGTGGCATTGTATGATGATGGATTTAATCATAACTGCGTGGGTGATACATTTCAAAGTTTAGGTGTTCCCACCGTTTTGTTTGAAGCTGGTCATTATTCAAACGATTATAATCGGGAAATAACCCGTGCTTTTATATATAAATCATTAATGGTGGCTTTAGATACTATTTCTAAACGTGAACTAACAGGTGAAGGTTATCAGGATTATCTAAAAATCCCGGAAAACGGGACGTGTTTTTTGGATATCATTATTCGAAATGTGTTACACCAAAATAAACCTATAGATGTTGGTGTCCAGTATCAGGAAATGTTAATAAACAATACAATCCAGTTTGTACCTAAAATAGAGAAACTGGAACTGCTTGATGGTTATTTTGGTCACAGAGAGTTGGATGCAAAAGGGGCTAAAGTTTTAGATTTCAATCATTCACCGTTGCAAGTTGGAAACGAAATTGATAGCGTATGGTTAAATAATGAAAACTATTCATTATTAGTGGCTAAAACTTGATATTTGGTAGATATAATTTAAAATTAATGTCTTATTTTTGCTTTTTATTTAAAGAAATTAAAAAATGGCAAAATTTAAATTAGACGATATAGATCATCAGATCCTTGAAATGTTAATTGATAACACACGTGTTCCTTTTACAGATATAGCAAAAAAATTAGTTATTTCTGCAGGAACAGTACATGTTCGTGTTAAAAAAATGGAGGAAGCTGGAATAATTAAGGGTTCATCGCTTACCTTGGATTATAAAAAGCTAGGTTATGCATTTATTGCGTATGTTGGTGTATTTCTTCAAAAAACCTCACAAACCAAATTTGTTTTGGAGCGTATAAATGAAATTCCTTATGTTACGGTTGCTCATATTACAACAGGTAAATTTAATGTGTTTTGCAAAATACGTGCTAAAAACACGGAGCATGCCAAAGAGGTTATTTTTATGATTGACGATATTGAAGGGGTTTATAGAACAGAAACCATGATATCATTGGAAGAAAGCTTAAACGATAAGAAACGCTTAATGCATTCTATTTTTAATAATATGTAGGCTTTTTGTATATAATTAAAAACTCAAAGCGCTTCTTATTAGAAGCGCTTTTTTTAGTACTTTTAAATAAAAATTTATGTTCGTAAAAGAAATACCAGATTCGGAATATGCATCATTTTATGCCAATTATATTAAAAAAGGTGGTGAATTAAGTTTGTTAGTTGGTTTGGAGTATGGTATGGCAGCCACCAAAGCGTTTTTTGAATCTATTCCGGAGAACAAGCTTGAATATCGTTACGCTGAAGGTAAGTGGACTGTTAAAGAAATTTTACAACACCTCATAGATACCGAACATGTTTTTGTATATCGTGCCTTGCGTTTTGCGCGCCAAGATAAAACACCCTTACCAGGGTTTGAACAAGATGATTATGTGTTAGCAAGCGTGGCAAACAGGCGAACTCGAGCGCAATTACTAAACGATTATTTAGATTTACGCGAATCAACTATTGCCTTGTTTAGTAGTTTTTCAAAAAAAATGTTAGAGCAAATAGGCGTTGCTAGCAACGCAGAAATGTCTGTTAGGGCTATAGGATTCGTGCTAATAGGTCATGAAAAGCATCATATAGACATTATTAAAGAACGTTATTTATAGCGGTTTAAGCTCTGTAATACTCAAAAGCATCCACAATAATAGCATTGCTAACTAAACAATTAATTTTTGTTTTCCCCATATCTTCAAGGAGTACAAAATTAATGTTACCGTGTTCGTTTTTCTTATCGTATTTAAGGAGTTCAATTATGGCTTCATAATCGGAGGGAAGGACTGTAACTTCGCCAAAAATAGTCTTTATTACCGTTTTTATTTTATCATTCTCTACTTTGGAAAAGCCTGTTAATTCTGTTGAAATATAATTGGCCAATACCATACCAATTGCAACCGCCTCACCATGTAAAAGCGCTTCTTTTTCTGGGTGACTTAAAAAATAGGATTCGATGGCATGTCCCAAAGTGTGACCATAATTCAGGGTTTTGCGTAAGTTTTCTTCCAGCGGATCTTGGGTAACTATTTCATTTTTAATGATAACGGATTCGTAAATTAAATCATTATAATTTAAGCGGTCTGTGGTTGTAAATTTATTCCAATAGTCGCGACTATAGATCAACCCGTGCTTTAACATTTCAGCCAAACCAGAACGCATTTGGTTTTCTGGTAAAGTTTCTAAAAAACTAGTGTCAATTAACACCATTTCACCAGAATTAATAACACCAATTTGATTTTTAAGATGTCCTAAATCTACACCTGTTTTACCACCTACGGAAGCATCTACCATGGCTAATAAAGAGGTTGGTACATTTATATAATGAATACCACGCTTAAAGGTAGAGGCAACAAAACCTCCTAAATCGGTAACAACACCGCCACCTAAATTAATAATAAGGCTTTTGCGGTCGGCACCCAATTCAGAAAGTACATTCCAAACCCCAACGCAAGTTTCAATAGTTTTGTGTTCCTCACCAGATTCAATCTCTATAATTTCTATGGTACATGTCGTTTCTACCTGTTGTAAAAACTTAGTTAAACAGAAATTATGTGTGTTTTCATCAACTAAAATGAAAATTAGTGAATAATTGGTTTGCTTTAAATGGGTGTTTAAAGCTATATAACAATTTGAATTAAAGTGAATTGGGTATGTTTCGGTGTGTATAGATTTCATAAAAAATAATGGAAATAATAAAAGGTAAAATAAGGTGTTTTTTTTATAAAAAAGTAGCTGAATGATAATTATCTTTGTATAATTTTCAACAGATATGGAGTACTTAAAAATATTTGACAATACTGAAATTGCTTTTCAATTAAAGAGTAATAGAGAGTTAAATCGCGCTCATTTTTTATTCAATATGATATCAAATGAGACATTGGTAAAGGTTGGTACAACACTTACGCATTTTGCTTTAAAGGCACATTTACCTGTAGAAGGTATTATTCGTGCTACGGTTTTTGACCATTTTTGTGGTGGTGTTAATGAGGAAGATTGCCTACCAGTAATTGATGATATGTTTACTAAAGGCGTGAGTTCGGTTTTAGATTATTCCGTAGAAGGGAAGGAAACGGAAGCACATTTTGATGGTGCCATGGAAAAAACCTTAAAAATAATTCGTTTTTCTGACGATAGAAAAGCCATGCCTATTGCTGTGTTTAAACCTTCCGGTTTTGGAAGATTTGCACTATACCAGAAGATAAGTGAAGGAAAAAGCCTAACAGAAACAGAGCAAGCAGAATGGGACCGAGTTGTTGCTCGTTATGATGCTGTTTGCAAGTTGGGGAAAGAAAAGGATGTTGAAATCTTAATAGATGCCGAGGAAAGCTGGATTCAAGATGCCGTAGATCATTTAGTAACAAATATGATGCGCAAGTATAATAAAGATGTTACCATTGTTTATAATACCTTACAAATGTATCGTCATGACCGTATGGATTTTCTAAAATCCCAACATGAACTTGCTAAAAAGGAAGGGTTTTATTTAGGATATAAAATTGTTCGTGGTGCATATATGGAAAAGGAGCATGAACGTGCTTTGGAGTATGATTACCCAACACCTATTTGTGAAAGTAAATTAGCAACTGACGAAAATTTTAATGCCTCGGCTCAATATATTTTAGATAATATATCAGACATTTCTATTTTTGTTGGAACCCATAACGAATTGAGTAGCTACATGGTTATGCAATTAATGAAAGAAAAAGGAATTGCTATAAATGATAACCGTGTGTGGTTTGGACAATTGTTTGGCATGAGTGATAACATTAGCTTTAATTTAGCTAATAACGGTTATAATGTAGCTAAATATGTTCCCTTTGGACCCGTTAAAGATGTTATGCCGTACTTAATTAGACGTGCAGAAGAAAACACGTCAGTTGCTGGGCAAACAGGACGTGAACTTATGCTGATTAACAAGGAGAAGGAAAGACGTAAAGCTATTAAATAATACTATTTAGAACGTTGCCACCATTTCTTTGTATTCGGGTTTTTACCATATCCGTAGCCATAACCATTTGATTTTTTATGGTCAACACCGTTTAAAAGTATCGTCATATTTGGTAAGCGTTTTTCTTGGTACATGGTATCTGCAATTTGCAAACGTCTCTTATCAAGATAATTGGCGCGAACGACATAAATAAATAAATCAGCATGGTGACTTATTAATAAGGTGTCCGTAACCAGACCAACAGCAGCCGTGTCTACAATTATATAATCATATTGATTATCCACAGTATCGAATAATTCTTGCATCCGATTACTCATTAATAGTTCTGCTGGATTAGGAGGGATGACACCAGAAGGAATAACATCTAAAAAATCATTGTCCTTCATGGATGTTGTTACATCGGAAAGCGTTAAACTTGGATCGCTAATATAATTGGTTAAACCAATATCATTTTTAACATTCAGGTAATTCGTTGCTTTTGGCACACGAATATCTGTTTCAATAAGAAGCACCTTTTTGTTAGAATAGGAGAGTGATAAAGCTAGGTTTATGGATGTATGCGATTTCCCTTCTTTACTAGTTGTAGACGTAACAAAAATAACTTTAGAATGCTTGTTAATTCCCTTAAGCATGAATTCCACATTGGTACGTACCATTCTAAACGCTTCCGCTTTAGGTGTATAATCAATTTGTTTAATAAGCTGTGTACGTTTGCTAGATTTCGGAATATCGCCAATAAACGGCACGTCTATGGTTTTCTTAATATCCTGAACTGAATGTACTTTATTGTCTATAAGCGTTAGTAGATAAATAAGGCCAATTGGAAAACTAATACCTAAAATTAAAGCTGCCAAAATAATAATAGCAGATTTTGGCGCTACAGGTCTTCCGGAAGCGTATGCCTTATCTACAATTTTTGCATTAGGTGAAGAAACGCCATGTGTAATAGCCGATTCCTCACGTTTTTGTAGTAGGTATAAGTACAATGATTCCTTAATATCTTGTTGACGCTTAATATCCTTAAACTGACGCTCTTTTTGAGGGGCGGAATAAATTTGTGAATTAATTCGAGAGTTTTCCGAGACTAAACTATTATAGGTAATCTGACTTGTAGACCGCTTACTACTTAAGCTTTGCGAAAGATCTGCTTTTAACTGATTAATCTGATTCGTTAAATTAACAACGGTCGGGTTAATTTCACTTGAATTCTTTAAAATTCGTTCCCGCTCTTGAACCAAACTATTGTGCCGTTTTGCTACCTGACCAATATTTCCATCTTCAATACCAATGTTAAGCGGCATTAAATCGCTTGGGCCTTGGTTATTCGCTAAATGATTTTTCATATAATCAATTAGTTGAATCTCTCTGCCGGTTTCGGTAATTTTTGCTTCGTTTTCCTTTTCAGTTTGAAGAAAAATATTGGACTGCGTTGCTAAATTAGTAAGTTTGTTTTCTTGTTGAATATCTTCAGCCGTTAAATCTACTATACCTAGCTCACGCGAAACACCTTCTAAACGCTCATTTATAAAATTTGAAGTTGCTTCAACAACCATTTGCTTGTCGTTTATAACATCTTCATTATATTTTTCAATCAGCTTATTTAAAAATAACACGCCTTTTTCACGCACATTGTCATTAATGGTCAGCTTTATAATACTAGATAACTCGTTGGTTTGAATTTGCAGTCTAGACTTATAATCACTAGTAACGTTATTTACAGGTTGAATTCTGATGGTAATATCAGCACCAATTTTAGTAGCATATTGCCCAATATTAGGTGTAATGATTATATCGCCAAATCCGGTTTCTACATTTTTCCCAAAATCGTATAAAACACCTTCAATATCATCATGCTGTGTGGTACTTCCTTTTAATATTTTGGTGTCTTGTGGAATACCTTTAAAAATAAAATCTTTTGATGAATTAATTCGGATATTAAACGTGGTATCAACCAAATGTAAAAGTGAATCCGTTGTACTGAAATTAATATTTAATGGCGGATTGGTATAAACTTCATGCGCTTGAATACGACCTTCAACAAAGAATTGAATATTAAATTTTAAATCTTTAATGACACTTTCAATAAGGTTTCGTGATTTAAGAATTTCAATTTCATCCAACACATTATTTTGATCATTACTAAAGAGACCATAGTTTTGAAGGCTTGATATTTCCGGTAATTTACCTTGAGATTTGTCGTCCTTAATTTTAATGGTAGCTTTAGCTTGATACTCATTACTAGCATAACGTAAATATACAAATGCTAATGTTAAGGCAGCAATAACGCATAGAAGAATAAACTTCCATCGGTTTAAATAAGGCTCAATTAAATCTCTAAAATGCGCATTCTGTTTCATGAAAGAATTCGTGTAAATAATTTTATTTGACTAAAAATATGGCTAAAATTGTTGCCAAAGTACCAACGGCCGAAATGATTACGCCATTATTTTGGTTGTACGATGCGGAACGGATTTTGGCAGAATTAGGCTCAATTACCAAAACATCATTTTGTTCTAAATAATAATTAGGAGATGTAATGGTGCTAATTTTTGTTAAATCGAATTTCGTGAAAACCTTTTTGCCATCGCGTTCACGAATTAAAAATACATTTTCGCGTTTGCCATATATGGTTAAATCGCCTGCTAAACCTAATGCTTCAATTAATGAAATCCGTTCATCTTCAACGGTAAAAGTACCAGGATTTCTAACTTCGCCTAAAACCGTTATCGTGAAATTTATTAATCTTATATTAATAATGGGATCTTTTACATATGCCGAAATTTTATTTTTCAAAAAACTAGTGGCATCTTCTCGTGATAGACCACCAAGCTTAATAGTGCCCAAAACAGGATATTCAATATTACCATTTTTGTCAATTAAATAGGTTGGCATTTTAAGGTCTGCATTGGCATTTACGGATGAAACACTGTAAGAAACAGCTGGTAAATTAAAAGGCGCCACCGCATCAGCATCACCACCAACACTAATAAAAATTAAATCGTTTGGTTTATAAACGATATCGGAATTCATGGGAATATCATTGTATTCGCTTACAGGTTCATTTTGAAAATAAATAACTTCCTTGCTTGTAACACAGGACGAAACCACTACTATTAGAAGTAGAATACTAATTTTTTTAATAATGCTTTTAAGGTTGATCATAGTTGGTTGGTTTAATTTAAAACATCATAAGTTGAATTATTCGGATTGTACTCTGCTACAATATCTTTAATTTTTGATACAATTTCAATATTTTGAGAATTAGAACCTAATAAACAGAGTTCTTTTATAAGGTTCTGAGTCCTTTCAATACTTACCGGTTTGCATTTAGCAATCATAATTTTCTCATTGTAAGTTGGTTTGGTGTTTTCGCCTTCAATTAATAGTTCTTCAAAGATCTTTTCACCAGGACGTAAACCTGTTATTTTAATATCAATGTCAGTCGGATATTTTAAACCAGACAGGGCAATCATATTCATGGCTAAATCATAAATTTTTATAGGTTTACCCATATCAAACACAAAAATTTCGTGCCCTAATCCCATAGCAGCTGCTTCCAAAACTAATAAGCTTGCTTCTGGAATAGTCATAAAATATCTGATAATATCTTTATGAGTTACCGTTAAAGGGCCACCAGCTTCAATTTGTTTTTTAAATAACGGAATTACGGAACCATTAGAGCCTAAAACATTTCCAAAACGTGTGATGATAAATTTGGTTGTTGATTGTGTGTTTTGCTGACAACAAATAAGCATTTCGGCAATGCGTTTCGTGGCTCCCATAACATTAGTTGGGTTTACCGCTTTATCTGTTGAAATTAAAATGAATTTTTTAGCACCATATTTTTTTGATAAATACACCACGTTTTTAGTTCCGCGCACATTTACGCTAACCGCTTCATAAGGATTTTGCTCCATTAAAGGTACGTGTTTGTAGGCGGCTGCATGAAAAACTATTTCGGGTTTGTGTATATTAAAAATAGCATCTAATCGAACGTTATTTCTAATATCCGCAATTATTGGTATAACATTATTAATGCCATTTCGTATTAATTCCTGTTGTAAATCATACAAAGGTGACTCCGCATTATCAACCAGTACCAAGCTTTTAAAGTTAAAGACAGATAATTTTCTGACTAATTCGCTGCCAATAGATCCCGCGGCTCCAGTTACTAAAATAACGCGATTACTATATTCGTCATGTAAAATAGGGTTGTCAATATTAATAGGTTCTCTACCTAATAAATCCTCAATATTTATATCTTTAATCTGCCCAATGCTTAAATCGCCATCAATCCACGTTTGGACAGCTGGTACAATTTTCACATTTAAGTTTAAAGCAAATAACTTACTGGTTATTTGAAGGAGTCGGTTAGAACTAATATTTTGAATCGATATAATTACCGAATCTATTTGGTGTTTTTCAATAAACTCTTTTGTAATGTTGTTGGGATGATAAACATTCAATAGGTTTATTTTTTTGCCCACTTTACGTTCGTTATCATCAATAAACCCGAAAACATCAATATCACTTTTTGCATCATTTGTAATGGCGTTATAAGTGATTATTCCTGAATCACCTGCACCATAAATTAATACAATACTCTTGGGGATGTCTTCATTTTCAGTAATTAAACTTCTGTAAATGGATTTAATGAAGAACTTGGCGCCAATAAGAAAAAACATATTGAGCAACAAGTGAATGTATATGATAGAACCAGGAATATCAAAAACATTATTGTAGTTGTATTTCCGACTCATAAATGTAGATATTATGAGTATGGTTGCTAAAATATTGACACCAATTATAATGTTGACAACATCTTTAAAGCCCGTAAACCGGACAACTCCTTTATGAGAACTTACTAATAAGAAACTAATAATTCCAGCAAACACGACAAATGGTATTTGCTTTAGAAACATGGAAAAATCGAAATCGATTTGAAAATTAAATCGAATTAAATAGGCAATAAAGAAGGTAAATGCAATAATGGTTGAGTCAAATAGGAGTACCAACCATTTTGACGCATAGCGATTAGATAATTTTCGTAATAAATTATAAATTTTATCCAAAATAGTTTTTTATTACTTGATTAACACGGTCTAATTCAACAGTCGTTAAACTGGAGCCGCTAGGTAAACATAAGCCACGCTCAAACAAATTATCAGAAACACCGTTTAAATAACTTGCATGGTTTTTAAATATATCTTGTTGGTGCATGGGTTTCCAAGATGGTCTTGATTCTATGTTTTCTTCTAACAGAGCATTTAAAACGCCATCTCTTATTGTTTTTGTTTTAAATAGAACGGCTGATAACCAACGGTTTGAGAAGTAATTTTCAGGCTCAGCTAAAAATTCTATATCTGTTATATGTTGTAATTCGTTTTTATAATATTCAAAATGGGACCTTCTAGCTTGAATTCTATTTTCTAAAACTTGCATTTGTCCACGACCAATACCCGCTAAAATATTAGACATTCTGTAATTATAGCCAACTTCGGAATGTGAATAATTAATACCAGTATCTTTTGCTTGGGTTGCCAAAAAAATAGCACGTTTTTTAGAATTAATATTTCTAGAAACCAAAGCACCACCTCCAGATGTTGTTATGATTTTATTTCCGTTAAAGGATAAAATAGACATATCACCAAACGTTCCACAAGGTTGGTTGTTATAACGACTACCTAAAGCTTCAGCACTGTCTTCAATTACAGGAATCTGATACTTGTTAGCAATTGCGTGTATGTGTGGTACGTTGTATGGCATTCCATATAAATTTATAGCAATAATGGCTTTAGGTTTTTTCCCCTTGGTTATTCTATCCAATATTGCTTTTTCTAATAACTCGGGACACATGTTCCAAGTTTTAGTTTCACTATCAATAAAAACAGGTGTTGCACCCACATAAATCACAGGATTTACAGAGGCTACAAAAGTTTTTGTTTGACAAAGTACTTCATCTCCCACGGAAACATCTAACAGTTTTAAAGCTAAATGTATGGCAGCCGTTCCAGATGTTAATGCCGCTACATGCGACTGTTTTCCAAGATAAGCTTCTAAATCACCTTCAAAACCATCAACATTTGGTCCTAATGGCGCAATCCAATTGCTTTTAAAGGCCTGATTAACATAATTTTCCTCAAAACCACTCATGTGCGGTGCTGATAACCATATTTTAGATTTCACTCCCGAAACATTTTTTGTCATCGTAAATATCTATGTTTAAATAGTTTCCATCAAATAAATACGATAAATAACTAATTTTCACGTTTTTTGATTTTAATTGAAACCATACTGTTGTTTTAATCTTACTTTTTAAACCCTTTGTCGTAATAGCCTTGATGTTACTTCCAAAAAATGATTGTAAAACCAAGAGTTCATTGTTTGATTTATTTGTGTTACAATAGCTTTATAAGTAAACACTTTTTAACATGGTAAATATTGTAATAAATACCGAAATCAACCCATAAAAAATGCCGTTTATATAGTTTTTTTTCAAATACATCTAAAAAATGGGTTTATACTGATGTTTATTCATTTAAAAAACTAATTTTAAACTTGATAACGAAACTTTTATCATGATTAATAATCCATTTTCATCCCAAACGTTTCAATATGTTTGGTTGAAACATTTTAATACAAATAATCCCGGAAAAACAACTGAAATTATAAAACCCATTTCGTTTTATAAACATGCTGTTGTGCCTTGCTATATAAACCTTGGTAATAAACTGACTAATGGTTTAACCTATGATTTAAATTTAAAAGCAACGGACTATAAAAGTCAAGTGTTTTTAGTTCGAGATATTCCTTCCTATCAAGAAACTACAGCGCCAGAAGCATCCGCTGCTTTAAGGTTAAAAAAGGTTTTTCAGTATGAAGGTTATATTACGCGCGTAGGTAATTATGAATCGTTGGATGCCTATTTAAATACCATTTACAAATCTAATACACGTTCCAAGTTACGTAGAAATGTAACGCGCTTGGAAGCTAATTTCACAGTTGATTATATCATGTATCACGGTGAAATTTCCAAAACAGAATTTGACCTGGTTTTTGATAGTTTTTATAAACTTTTTGAAAAACGGTATTCAAATAAAGGTGAACCTTGTGGCGAGTTAGAACCAACTTTATGGGCTTTCTATACCGAGTTGGCATTTAAAATGGTTAACGAAGGAACCGCTTCGCTTTTTGTTATTTATTGTGATGGCAAACCTATTGGTATCACATTTAGTTATCATTTTGATTCTATTTTGGTGGAGGCTTTAACTGTTTTTGATATTGATTTGTATCGTTATAACATTGGTCATACAACCATTATGAAGATGCTAGATTGGAGTTTTAACAATGGCATTGAAATTTTTGATTATACACAAGGTGATTTCGACTACAAGAAACGTTGGAGTGACGATCGTTACCAGACCTATTATCATATTTTGTACGATTCTAATTCGTTAAAAAGTAGATTAACGGCTAGTTTTTTGGAAAAATACTTCAATTTTAAACGCGAATTTAGAGACCGCAAGTATAGTACTAAAGTTCACAACCTGAAGCATCAATTATTGGGCGGTAATAAAAACAAAGCAGTTCTGTTGGAAACCTATAAAATAGAAGTTTTACCTGATGCGTTTACTATGGAACCTCGTATAGCACAAATTGATTTAGACGCCGAATTATATGTGTCGCAGCGCAAAGCACTTTACGATTATTTATATATGAACCCAGAACCCGCAAAGGATTTAACGGTTTATCAATATGAAAATGATTCCCTTTTAGTAAAAACCAAAAATGGCTTCTTAAAAATTGTTAGAGATGAAGCATAATCCGTTTACTTCCAATACATATCAGGAAACTTGGTTAAAGCATTTTTCAAAACAGAAAGAAGGCAAACAATTTCAATTTATTAAAAACCTGTCCTTTATAAAGCATAAGTTTCTACCATATTATATAAATGCTGGTAGAAATATGACTAATGGTATGACCTATGAGATTGACGCCTTGGCATCAGATTTTAAAAACAAAGCCGTGGTTATATATGATGTTCCAGATTATTGTAATTGGACTGATCCTGTTAAAATTCCCAATCTTAAAATTAAGAAAGTCCGCCAGTATAAAGGGTTTCTAGCAGATTTATCGAAAGTTACGTCGTTTGAAGCGTATTTGCAAAACACCTTAAATGCCAAATCCAGAAATAAGTTTAGGAGCACCTTAAAAAAGTTTGAGAGCTGCTTTGATGTATCCTACAATTATTATTATGGAGATATAGCTCCAGACGCTTATAAAACCTTGATGGCCAATTTTAAGAACTTGGTTGAAACACGCTATGGCGATTTAAAAATTGATACCAGTTTAATTAGTGAATGGCCATTTTATGAAGAATTAGTGTATAAAATGCTTCATGAAAAAAAGGCTATGATTATCAGTATTGATGTTGCGGGCAAACCTATTTCTATGTCGCTTGCATTTTTAGGGGAAAACTCGCTTGTTGGTGCGGTGAAGGCATTTAATACTAATTATTACAAGTTTAACGTTGGTCATATCGAGATTAGCAAGTTTATTGATTGGTGCATTAAAAACGACAAAGAGATTCTAGATTTTTCGAAAGGAGAATATGAATATAAAACAAAATGGACTAACACTAACTATTTGTATAATTGTCATATACTGTACGATACATCAAATATTGCTTCAAGTATAACAGGCTATTTATTAGTCAAGTATTTTGGGTTCAAGCAATACCTACGCGACAAAAATTTTAATTTATTTGTTGCAAAAACGCGTTTTGCACTTAAGAATTTTGGTGCTTCAAAGGAACAGAAACTGCCATTTAAAATTCATCCCATTAAGGGAGATATAAATTTCAAGGCCTATCAATTAGTTGATTTAAATGAAGAAGGTGAACGCTTTCCGTTTTTAAACAGACTTGTGTTTGACGGATTATATCAAAAACCAGAATGTGTTTCAGGTATTAAAATCTATAGGTCAGTTAAGATAATAGAAGGTAAGCCAAATTATCTAGTAACGGGAACCAAAAGCAAATATCTTATTGAGATTCTTTAGCATGGTATTTTTCTGCTAATTGCGCCATAGATACACTCTGGAAATCATGATTTTTTTGAAGCTCTGTAAAGAGTTTAAAGATATCTTCTAGGTTTTTGAAATTGGCATCCATATTCTTTCCAAAATTATGAGGGTGCCACCAAAGATGATAGATTTCGTTATTTTTTGCGGCCTTGACTAATCCTTTTTTAATTCTAGAAATACGCAGTGGTTCTAATAATTTGAAACTGTTACTATAGGGTCTAAAAAATTTGCTTGAAGGAATGTTTAATATACCATGACTATTTTTTAAATGGCTAATAGAGTAGGTGTTATAACCCGAAACATTACAGTAGGCATCTGTAAGTCTGAATGCTTTATGTGTTGCGTTATCTAGTTTTTTTGTGTCATGTGTATCAAACATCCAATGGTTTTCAATACCACGATAGCATATAATCCCATGTTTTGCGCATATTTTTAAATAAGCCTCATTAATCTGATTCCTAGGAAATACAATGCTTTTTATGTTTATGTTTTTTTGTTTTGCAATTTGGACGGCCGCAATAATATCGGCTTCAAACTGGTCTGGAGTTTGTCCGTCTTCATTGGCATAGTAATGACTGAAGGTATGACTAGCAATTTCATGATTTCCATTGGTTCTTATGAATTCAATTAAAGATTCAGCATAATGAAATGGATCATCTGTTTCATTTTCACCAATGTTTTCTATTAAGTTATATGGGTTAAACCGGGAGTTTAAATAGGTTGGTTTTTCAGATGGCAACGCGCTTAATAATTCCTGTTTGTTTTTGGCAAACAAGAAACCAACAGTGGCAAAAGTCAAGGTAATATTATATTGATCGGCCAATGCCACCAATCTAGGTATCACTTCCCTAACATTTTTTAAATTAGTATGATAGTTTGATGTTGTTTTCACGTCAAACAAGCCCCAAAAGAGCTCAAAATCTAACGAAATTAATAAATAGCCGTTCTGTGTTTTCATTAACCCATAATAGTTTGAATGGTTTTAATAATAATTTTAAAATCTACTAATAAGCTGGCGCTATTAATATATTTCTTATTCAGTGCTATTTTTTGAGGTAAAATGGTATTTATATAAAAACTCTCCATGTTTTTAGCAGTTTTTAATAATTCTGCTTCATCACGAAAAGCAATAGAGGCATAGTCTGTAATTCCTGGTTTTACAGATAATATTTCCATATCATCAACCGAATAGTAATTAACATAATGTCTTACTTCCGGTCTAGGTCCAACAAAACTCATACTGCCTAAAAATACATTGATTAATTGGGGGAGTTCATCAAGCTTATATTTTCTTAAAAAAAAACCGGTTTTTGTAACTCTTGGGTCTTTATCTCCAACGGTTAGCAAGCCCTTTTTGTCCGAGCCGATAAACATGGTTCTAAATTTAAAAATTTTAAAATCTGAATTCCCTTTTCCTACACGTGTTTGTTTGTAAAAAATGGGTCCTTTAGACTCTAACTTTAAAATTAGTGCTATTACCAAAAGTAAAGGTAACGATAATATTATACCTAATAAAGAAAAAACGATATCAAAAAAGCGCTTTAACATAGACAAGATTCTACGGCATTTTCAACCGTGTTTACAATGTATTTGAGCTCTTCTTCCGTAAGTTGAGGATAAATTGGCAATGAGATTTCCGATTTAAAGTTGGTGTATGCCACTGGGTAATCTGCAATGTTATACCCCATATTTTTAAACAAAGTTAACAATGGTAATGGCTGAAAATGCACGTTAACAGCAACACCTTCTTTTGAAATGGCTTCAATAATAGCATCACGTTGCTCTTCTGTGGCGTCCTTTATTCGTAAAGCGTACAGATGACAAGATGAAAGTTTGTCTTCATTTTTATAAGGCGGAATGATAGCCCAAGGCTTGGTTTTAAAATACGCTTGGTAATATGCATATATCGTTTCGCGCTTTTCTAAAATATGCGAAAAATATTCAGGAAGCTGGGCAACACCAATGGCAGCAAGGACATCAGGCATATTTATCTTCATGCCTGGATAAATAATATCGTATTTCCAACCACCTGCTTTAGATTTTGTAAAAGCATCTTTAGTCTGTCCGTTTAAAGAAAAACATCTTAAATAATTATATTCCTCTTGATTGCTAAACGGTTCAGGAAGGTTTAAGCAAACGGCTCCCCCTTCGGCTGTAGTAATGTTTTTTACGGCATGAAATGAAAATACGGTAATATCTGATGTTAATCCAACAAACCTATTTTTATATTTAGCGCCAATAGCATGAGCAGCATCGGCAATAGTTACAATTCTATTTAATTGATGTTGCTTTTCTGAATTTGGTTTAAAAATAGGTTTTTTATTGTCAACAAGCCTCTGAATTTCATCATAATCACAAGGCCATCCAGCAATATCAACTGGCATGATTGCTTTTGTTTTTTCGGTTATTGCTTTTTCAATAGCAGAGATGGAAATATTAAAGTCCTCTTTGGTGTCTACCATTACAGGTGTAGCGCCCACGTGAATTACAGCTAAAGCAGTGGCAGCGTATGTGTAAGCTGGGATAATAACTTCGTCACCAGGACCAATGTCATACCATTTTAAAGCTAACATTAATCCAGAAGTTGCCGAGTTAACACACAAAGTATTTGGAACGCCAATATGCTCACAAACAAGATCTTCTAGCTTTTTAACTTTAGGTCCCGTGGTAATCCAGCCAGATTCTAATGCGTCTGTAACTTCGTTAATTACGGCTGGGTTAATGTAAGGTGGTGAAAATGGAATTTTCATAATTTAATGTTGATTAATAGCGTCTTCAAATATAGTTATATATTGTTTAGATACGTTTTCAAGACTAAACGTTTCAACTCTTTTTAATGCGCTTTCAGCTAATTTATTGGCTAAATTTTTATTTGTTCCTAATTTTATGATGGCATCAACTAGCGCTTCAGTATTTTTTGAAGGCACTAAAATTGCTTCTTGATTGTTTTTGGCAAATTCGCGAACTCCAGTTACATCTGTTGAAATAATAGGTAGTCCCACAGCAGCAGCTTCTAGAAGCACTCTAGCAAAACCTTCACGAAACGTTGGTAGTATCATAGCATCTGCGCTTAATAGTAATTCACTTACGTCTTTTCGTTCGCCTAAAAATTCCACATAAGATTCATATTGTTTTAATATTTCGGAATTTAGTCGCTTGGAATGCTCTTCTAACGGTCCCACAATTATAAACTTAAAGTCATAGCCTCTTTCGTGGCATATTTTAGCTGCTTCTAATAAAAATGTGATGCCTTTTTCATAAACTAAACGCGCCACAAATATAAATGTGAAAGTCTTGTTGTTGCGCTCTGCTAAAGATTTGTATTGTTTTAGTTCTATGCCACTGCTGTATATTAACCCGAAATTATGTGGATTAATAAGATGGTATTTTAGAAATAAATTTTTGTCATCATCATTTTGAAAAATTGTTTTATATACACGGTTTTTGACTTTTCTATGCAATGTTTTATAAACGAATTGTAAAATTAAATTCCGAAAGGATTTAGACATAAAAATAGTACCTAAACCGGTAATTGTTCGGGTGATGGGTGTCTTCGTCTTAAGTAATGCTAGTGGTACTAAAAATGCTGGTTTCGTGTCAAACGTATGAATGAGATCAAATCTGTTATCGGTAAAAAATGACCGATACCATTTTATAGTTTTATTATCTGATGTTATGGATAAGCTTCTATTTAATGGGTAATCAAAATAGGTTATGTTTTCAGGGAACTCCACGTTGCTTGTCCCAATAATAGTCACCTCAAAACCGGCAGCAATTAAATACTGAGAAAGATTGATGCGTTTATGCACATCTTCACCACCAACTAAACATATTTTTTTTGACATTTATTTTTAAACTATAAGTAGCTAATTGTTTCTTGATTTATAATTGTGGGCTGTAAAGTGAAAAATACCACTTTTGAAATGTGTAAAATGTCCAAACTTTATAGCTATTGTCTTCCTTACCTGAAATATGATTCATGACTAATGGTTTGATGTATTTGCTATTAAACAACCCTTGTTTATCTATTAGTTTAGAGTTTATATAATGTTCTAATTCGGTTTTTAAGCCAGCACGAAGCCAATCTCCAACAGGAACGGCAAATCCTTTTTTAGATTTATCTAGAAATCCATCAGGAAATTCATGCTTAAAAGCTTCTTTTAAAATATGCTTTTTGCTCCAGCCTTTGAGTAAGTAGTTTTCTGGTAAACTATTGGAAAAATTCCAAAGAGCTTTGTTTAAAAATGGCGCACGACATTCCAAGGAATTCATCATGCTGGTTCTATCTACTTTAACGAGCATGTCACCTTCAAGGCTTAATAAACGGTCAACCTCTCGATAATCATGAAGCGATTTAGGTTTGCTAATATGTCCTTTATAGTAGGCAAACGGATTTGCTAACGTATGTTCAGGGTTTAGTAATTGTTGGGTGTCATTTTCAAAACCTAATGAAATAATATTCCAATAGTTTTCACCTGTATAATCAATAGCTTGGACCAGTTTTTTTAGTTTAAAACGTTTTCCGCGATTATCATCTTTAGTAGAAAGTAAACTGGTTAGCAATGGCTTTGTACTATTATGAAGAAACTCGGGAACCATTTTGGTATAACGGTTGTTTAAATTTCCCATGTAATATTTATTGTAACCACCAAAAACCTCATCGCCACCATCTCCGGTTAAAGCAACTTTTACATAATTGCTTGTTTTTTTGGATACCAAATAGGTTGGTAGTGCTGATGAATCTGCAAAGGGTTCATCAAAATTCAATAAAATAGCATCAATATGTGCTTTAATATCACTTTCAGAAATTATAAATTCATGATGATTACTGTTGATTTGCTTGGCTACCAGTTTAGATTTATCGGTTTCATCAAATGAAGCTTTATCAAAACCAATAGAAAAGGTGTCTATTTTGTTATTAGATAATTGTGATAAGCCCAAACTAACAATGGAAGAATCTACACCACCAGATAAAAATGTTCCAATTGGAACGTCGCTAACCGTGCGACTTTCAATACTGGTCATCATGAGGTCGTGCAATTTAAATTTAGCCTCATTAAAAGACAAGTTGCTTCTATCTGTCTCAATTTTATGAATTTCGGAAATCGAATGTGTATGATTTACCAGGTCATAAGTAATATAATGATTGGCTTCTAGTTTCAGAATACCATTATAAATAGAAAAAGGTGCAGGAATGTAAGTGAGCTTAAAAAATAAATTTAACCCTGTTTTTGAAATTTCCGGCTTATTGGGAAGCACCTTGATAATGGATTTAAGTTCAGATGCGTAATAAAAACCATTTTCAGTTTGTGCGTAATACAAAGGTTTTTCGCCAAAGAAATCACGCGCAATAATGAGTTTGTTTTGATTTTTGTCATGAATGCTAAATGCATACATACCATCTAGTTTTTCAAAAGATTTTTCGCCTTCCGTTTCATACAGTTTTAGAATAACTTCTGTATCGCTTTGTGTTTTAAAAGTCAAGCCTTTTGTTTCTAAATCTGCACGTAGCTTTCGGTAATTATATATTTCGCCATTAAAAACAATAGTTATGCTATCATCTTCATTTGAAATAGGTTGCTTGCCAGTATTTAAATCTATAATTGAAAGTCTGCGCATAGCCATTGCTACACAATATGTGTCACTGCTATTGTGATAAAAACCGGAATCATCAGGACCACGATGTATGATGGCATGATTCATTTTTTTAAGCGTGTTTAGGGCATCTTCCGAAGCTGTAAATTCAGGTTTTATATATCCGTTTATTCCACACATAAATTAAATACTATCAATTAAGTTTTTAACATGAACTCCAATATTCTTGATGTCGTAAGTTTTAGCGCGCTCGAAACTTAAATCGCTATACTGTTTGCGTGCTTCTGGATTTTTCTGTAAATATTTAATGGCTTGTGAAAGCCCTACAGAATCATCAACATTTACTAATATGCCATATTTAGCCTTAACGAAAGACCCTTTTAAAATAGAAACATCTTCATTGTCGTTTAGTAACTCTAGAGGTCCAGACATACAATTGGTGCAAATTACGGGTAAACCAACAGACATGGCTTCCAAAACCACGTTAGGGAACCCTTCCGTTAGGGAGCATAGTACAAAGCAATGCCCTTTTATGATGTATGACTTAACATCATCCACATTACCATTAAAATTTACACGTCCAGCAAGATTCAATTTAATAGATAATTCATCTAATTGTTGGTGTAAGTAGCCATCCCCATAAATTTCCATATAAAAATTGCTGGATAACATACTTATGGCTTCAATAATGCTTTTTTGGTTTTTCACAGGAATCATACGTCCAACGGTGACTACTTTAAAAATGTCTTCAAAATCAGTGTATGTGGCTAATTCAGGCTTAACTCTTTTGGTTAGAATGGGATTATATATAACAGACCTGTCTATTTTTAGTCTATAATTTGTTTTTAAATCCGCATTGATATAAATGGAATTTGAAAATAGTTTGTCGTTTTTGTTGTAAAAATATGGGATTAGTAGTTTGGTTAAAAAAGAAGTAAGCTTATCATCTTTGTACATGATGGATGGGAAACAACGCTCGCTAATTATAGTTTTTAATTTAGGGTTAAACATTTTAGCAATGCTGGTCATAATATTTTGACGAACTAAAAAGGAAACAACCACATCAATTTTTTCTTTTTTTAAAACTTTCTGATAGGTAAATATGAATTTGATGTTGTCTTTAATTCTACCAAACACGGAGGTTTTAAAAGTTTCATTAGGTTTAGATAATACCACCACTTTCGTACCCTCTGGTATAGGCAGTTTAATTTCGTTATATAACAAAATTAACGTGACATCGTAGTATTTAGGAAGCTCAGATAATAATAAGCTAACAACTTTCTCGGCTCCACCATAACCTATGGCAGAAATAAACAATGCTATTTTTCTTTTTTCAGACATGCTGATTCTTAGGAGATAATTTTATAAACAAGTTGGTATAATCATTAATAATTTTATTGCTACTAAATTTATTTTTTACCACATTACTTACAGTTTCCGGGTTAAAAGGGAATGTGTTATGAATCTGATTTAAATAGTTTAAATAATCTTCCTCGGTATCAGCTACGTACCCATTTTTACCAGCCTCTATAATTTCATCCAATCCACCAGGAGCATTAAAAGCCAGAATAGGAGTGCCTACTACACAGCTCTCTATAAGAACATTAGGGAAACCCTCTACAAAGGATCCTTGCAGGAACACATCGCTTTCAGCTAAATAGGTTTCTACATTTTTTGTGAAGCTAATATACGTTATGTTTTTTGCTAGTCCCTTACTATCAAGCATTTCAAAAATACTATCTTTTTCATTACCAGCACCAATAATAGTATAATGAAATGGAAAATTTAATTGTGAAAGCACATGAATAAGCCGCTCATGTCCTTTCTCCTTGCTTAAACGACCAATGGTAATAAAGGAAATTGGTTTGGATGTATCTCGAGCTGTAGCTTTAAGTTTAAATTCTTTAGTTATAGGGTTATTAATTAATACGGTTTTTGATTTTGGTACTTTATAATTGGCAATCATATCCTTTTGCATGTCTTTAGACTGACAAATAATACAATCCACTAATTTATATGCAAATACAATCATAGCCTTAGGGAAAGCAGAATTGGTGTACGGATTATGTTTATTTAAAACGGTTAATACATTCGCCTCTCGAGAAACAAATTTAGTCTTTCTAAAATAAGGAGACATAAAAGCAATCATGGTATTCAAATGCACAATGGAACTAACTACAATATCTGGTTTGTGTTTTCTGAAATACTGAAACAAACTACCAAAAGCTTTTAAAACACGCGGTTTGTTTAAGTAAACGATGTTTAAATTTTCTAGTTCGTACACGGTGTCTTTTTCATAGCCTGTAATAAGTAAGGTGACTTTAAATTGGTTTTCGTCCAAGTTTTGAGCCACGTACGATAGGATACGTTCGGCACCACCAGCAGCTAATGATGGTAGGACAAATACAATATTGGTTTTAGAGTGTTTCATTATTTAATAGTGTATCCTTTTCCGTTCGTTTTAAGCCATTGTTTTAAAACGAGTAATTTCCAAATTAAAGGATAGCGATTCCAGCTACCATTCATGTGTTGTTGAATCATTTTATAGACCTCATCAGCATCAATATTCGGGATTTCTCGTAAACTGGCCATATCCAGTTCTGAAAGCACATAATCTTTTAATTCATGTTTAAACCATTCTGCAAATGGCATAGTAAAACCAGCTTTTGGTCGGTCAAATATTTTTTCCGGAACATATTGATAGAGTACATCCTTTAAAATACGCTTTTGAATTTTCCCATTGTATTTAAAATCTGTTGGTAACGACTGTGCAAATTCCACAATACTATGATCCATAAGTGGTGCGCGTGCTTCAAGAGAATATGCCATGGTGGCGCGATCTACTTTGGTATTAATATCCCAATTAAGGTAGGTTTTAATATCAAAATCGGTTAGACGTTCATATAAATTTTTGGTGTTGTGATATAGATATTTTTTTTCGGGAACATCGGTATAGTCAAAATCGGATTTCAACCAAGACATATTAACACCGGTAACCGATGCAATATAAAGCGAATTGATATCGTCATATTGCAATCCCTTACCAATCATTTTAAATTTATAGTAAGGCGCTAAACTAGCTGTTTTTGCAACCGTATGCCTTAAAAAACTTGGTAGATTGTATAAGTGATTTACCTGTTTCATCCATTTGTAGCGCTCATAACCTATGAAACTTTCGTCTCCACCATCACCAGATAATGCAACGGTAACTTTTTTACGAGTATGCTTCGCTAAAAGCATGGATGGAATGGCTGAAGAATCAGCAAATGGTTCATCATAAAAATGCGTAAAATTATCAATGAGATCTAATCCTTCATTATAATTACATTCTATAATATGATGATCTGTTTGTAAGTGATCTGCTACCTGTTGGGCATATACACTTTCGTCAAAACCTTTTTCGTTAAATTTCACTGAAAAGGTTTTCACTTTACTATCGGTTGTTTTTGTTGCCAAAGCAGCAACGACCGATGAATCAACGCCACCGGAAAGGAAAACACCTACAGGAACATCGGCAAATAAACGTGTGGAAACGGCACTACTTATTAAACCATCTAATTCGGCAATAGCATCTTTGTAAGAACCTTGAAACGGGTTTTTAACGTTTGTATCAATATCCCAATATTTTCGTTCTTTAAAGTTGTACGTTGTTAAATCTAAAGAAAAACAATGTCCAGCTTGTAGTTTTTTAATCTCATTAAAAATGGAATGTGGATCCGGAATGGCTCCCCAAGCTAAATAGTAACTGATAGCTTTATTAGAAATTGTTAAATTGGTATGATGCATTTGAATAGATGAAATCTGACTTGCAAATTCAAATTGTTTCTCATTCAAATAATAGTAAAATGGTTTTTTACCCAAACGATCCCGGGCGCCAAAAAGTTTTTGTTTCGTCTCATCATAGATAACAAAAGCAAACATGCCACCTAAATAATTGACGCAATCTTCACCATATTCTAAATACGCTGCACAAATAACTTCCGTATCACTGGTTGTATTGAATTTATAGCCTTTTGCTTCTAACTGTTTTTTTAGCACTTTAAAATTGTAAACCTCACCATTAAACACAATATGGATGCTGTTGTTATAGGTAAAGGGTTGGTTGGAACGCTCGTCAACATCTATAATAGCCAAGCGGTTATGACCAAATATTATTGGTTTGGATTCGTCTCCAAAAAATTTAAAATCTAATTTATCGGGACCTCTAAATTTTGCGCGTTCCAACTTGTCTTGAACTTGTTTTTTAGAGTATTCTATAGTTGATCCGTAAATTCCACACATAATTAATTAGCTTTAATTTCAGCCCCTAAAGGCAATTGTTGATTTACTCTATGATATAGCCAAATGGAAACAAAAAGCACATCGTATTTCTCAAAAAAGTTATGAGCTACCATTAAATATCCAATGATTGCAACGGCCAAATAGGTGTATTCCTGATGTACGCGAAAAAACCGGAGGCTACGGATGGCTATTGCCAAGTAAATAATAATAATTAGTAAGAATGCTAAAATACCGGCTTCACCTAATACCATGAGGAACGTATTGTGAACACCATATTCCACTGAAACTAAACTGGATTCGCCTCTCATGGATTTATATCCCGCACCTGTAACGATATTGTTGGTTATTAGATCCGAGAAAAAGGACCAAGTTTCATTTCTGGAACCTTCGGTTATAGTTTGTGTTTCTACGTTTTCGCTATCTCCAAATAAACTGTGTAAAGCTGAAAATCGTGCTTTATTTAGTTGAAGGGCAGAAGAAGCGGCAAAAATTATAACCAAAGCCACGGCACCAACTACGAAGGTTTGGATGTTTTTTTTATTGGCAAAAACGGATATCACATTTATAATTACTAAAAACATAATAAAGGATCTTGACAGCGTGAAAATTCCACATAGTATTAGCACAAATTGTGCTAATAATTTAAGTTTATAATTGGGAATGATATAGGTTAAGGCAAAAGCAAACAAACAGATGAAGCCAGCTTTATTAGGGTTAAGGTAAAAACCTCCATATCTACCAAAAACATCAGGAAATACTAAAGCATTTACCGCAATACTTAATGCGCCAATTACAAGAAACATAAGTAATTCTTTATCTGTTGTGTCTTTAGTAATTTCATTCACGCACACAATAAAAATAAAATAACGAATAGCTTCTTTAATAAACAATTCGGTAACACCTGTGTATTGGAGTCCTGAAAATGTAAAAAAACAAATCCCTAAAACAATAAAGGGCCAGAGAGGTTTCGATTTTTTTGCAAAAAAGAAATATATAATTACAGAAACCGTTAATAACAAATTGGTAATAGAACCCATACCAGCACCAAGATATTCCAAACTAAATGTAGGGACGTTTAGGAGGATTAGAATTAGCGCTACGTATTTTAATAGTTTCATGAATTTGCTTTACTGTATAAAGATTTCCTTTTGCTTGTTTGTATAATTATAGAAAACAAATATTTTTAAAATTTGAATGATGGTCGTACAAAGTGCAATGCCAATTAAACCAATCCAATTCATTAAAATAAAATCTAATATAATATTTAATAGCATGCTTCCTAACGAGACATAAGCCATAAATGCATTTTTATTTATGCTAGTAAGAAATTTCACAAATAAATTACCACAGATTATAAATGGAACTCCTATTAAATATATAATTTGAATTTCAGAAACAATAGCAGTGTCATCAGCGGTGAAATTATCTCTTTCAAATAGGAGCGCTATAATTTCTGTTGAAAATATGCTAGCAACAACCATGACACTCATAATAACTATAAAAATCCATTTATTTAGCAGATAAAGTGTTTTAAAAGATTTTTCAGGATCGTCAATTGTCAATTTTGAAAAGTAGGGAAGTAGTACATTCCCTAAAGCAATGATAAATATGGTTGTAAAAAACGCAGGTATTTTCATTCCGTAACTCAAAGCGGTTATTGAGCCTACAACCAGTTGCGCAGCAAAATATAAATCCGTAACAGGAATTAACCCTGTTAAAAATCCTGATGAAACTTTTGCCGGCACTTGTTTAAACATTAAGATAGCATTGGAGCTTTTAAAATCTGGTAGGGCAAATTTTAATATCCGCTTTTGCAATGCAATAAGTGTCAGAAATATTAATTGCAACACGCTCCCAATTAACATACCAATTGCTAGAACGCCAGCTCCTAATTCTTCACGATAAAAAACAACGCAAACAATCATAGCAAGAGATGTTATAATTGGGTAGAGAGATGAATATGTAAATTCACCATATATATTGAGTAATCCACTAAGTAAAGAAGTTAGTCCCCAAATAAGAATACAGGGTAATAAATAATGGAATTGTAGAATAATTAATTCGTAATAACTAGACGTATGTCCAGCGAAAAAGAGTTCTAAAAGAACATCAGTAAATAAATAGGCAATTCCCATAAATACTAATGAAGTCAGTATGGTTACCATAAAGCTCGTAGACTGAAACGCGCCAATATTTTTATTGTTTTTTTCTTCTGCTATATAATTAGGGATGAAGACCGAGTTGAAAGCACTTAAGAACACCTCATTAATAAATCCAGGAAGTAATAAGGCTATTAAAAAGGTGTCTAGTATTTCCGACAGTCCAAATTCACCGGCTATTATAACTTCCTTGTAAAAACCAAAAAACTTAACCAATATCGTAATGGCTCCCACAATAATAATATTGATAGCAGTCGGGTTGTTTTTTACCTTATAAAACAAGGTTTTGATTAGGTTTGTTATTTTCACAAAAACTAGGTGTTTTTTAATAGTTTTTTAAGTGGCCATCCTAAAACAAATAGGATTTTCAAAAGTTTTGAGTTTATAGCATTTGTATATGATTTCAAACTGAAGTCTAAAAAAATGGCAGCTCTTAAAAGTGTCAAAATTCGTTTTATAAATAGCATGGGATATTTCATGAAATAATCTGAATAAAACCAGTTTAAAATACATAAGGAATAGATAGCCATACCAAACGCATCATTTTTATGATTCTGAATAGAAATGGCATTTTCCGTATCTAGATAGTAAATACGTAAAATATGATTCACATATTTGGTTTTAAATCCCTGATTAGCAATTAATTCCCAAATAATGCCTTCTGGAATATAACCTTTGGCGAAAATAGCTTCATTAATATGAATACCTTTTAAAACATCTGTTTTTGTAAAACCCCATTTTTCAGTGGCTTCTAAATGTTCGCGTTGAGACATAAACGAATTACTATAATAGGGTTGCTTTTCAAAAGCTTTACCAACTAAATTTCCGTTTTGATCTTCGCATAAACAGGTAACACCACTTATTCTCGGTTTTAAATCGTCTGGAATTTCTTCGTATTCTTTATTTAATAATTCTAAAGCTACTGGAACACAAGCATCATCAGAATCGAATGGTAATATAAATTCACCTTGCGCTAATTGGATGGCCTGAAAAAAGCAGGCCATTTTATGTTTGTTTTTAACGTTATTAACATAATTAACTGGAAATGTTGCTGTCTGGATAAGGGTTTCAATAGTCTCATGCGAGTTATCAGTAGAGCCATCATTAATTATTACCAGTTCAAAATCTTTGAATGTTTGATTTTCTAATGATTCAAATACACGTTGTAACGTATTTGCTCGGTTATAAACAGGTGTAAATATGGTAAAGCGATATTTGTAATTGCCTTTAGGTTGTTCGGAGTAGGATGGCAGTAGTGTTTGTAAATTCATATTAACCTTGTAATGCTTCCGTTATTAAATGTTTCCATTGTTCCGAAATATGTTTTGTTTCAAATTTTGTAGTGCTTGCTTTAGCAGAAGCTCCAAATCGTTCTCCTAATTCAGGTTGCGCTATTAATATCTCTAATTTGCGTTTTAGCATGTTTTTATCGCCTACAGGAATCAAAAATCCATTTTCGCCGTCATCAATAACTTCGTTAGGTCCTGAAGGACAATTAGTGGAAATGCAAGGTAAGCCAAAAGCCATAGCTTCTATTAATGCGTTTGGAAAACCTTCAAAATTAGATGTGAAAGCAAAAATTCGTGCTTTATTGTAATAGTCATGGACATTGTCTACGCTACCGACTAATTCTACAGAATTCTCCAAATTTAAGTCATTAATGAGAGCTTGCAATTCAGAACGTAACTCACCTTCACCTACAATTTGAATTTTCCAATTATCTATTTCCATTTCTGAAAATGCTTCAATAAGTAAGCGTTGATTTTTAACAAGATCGAGTCTGCCAACGCTTAAAATTATGTTTTCTTTTTGTTTGGATTCATCCCTGAATGCTATTAAGCTGTCTGCCAACGGGTTTTTGATAATGGCCAATTTTTCTGGATTTAAAAATTTGGAGAAGTAGGATTTAATCCCAGCCGTTTGAACTATCAGTTTTGTGCTATAGGGATATGTTTTTTTTCTAATTTTTATCCAAAAATTAGTTAATGGGTCATAATCCGGATGCGTGCGTTCACTAATTAAACATGGGATTCGTGCAAATTTGCTAGCAATTATGGTGTAAATATTTGTTGTGGTCATAAAACCTATAGCCACTGAAATCTGTTCCTTTTTTAAAATGCGATATAAACTACCAATCATATAAACGTTGTTGGTAAGCGAATCGATAAAGCGCATATTTTTATTGTAGGATTCTTTGCAAGAAATGTGCTTAATACGACTATCCAACTCATAAAACGGCATGACATTATACAAAGTGATTATTGTTACTTGATAATCCGCAACAAAGGAATTTGCAAGTGTGCTTAAAACACGTTCGGCACCACCTGAAGTTAAACTCGTTATTACAAAGGCTATTTTCGGTTTGTTTGTAACCGAAAATTGACCTTCAGAATGAAGATTGGACATATATATTTATTAATAGCGCAATAAAAGTATATATTTTTTTAGTCTTTATCTTCCTGTAGGACATTAATTAGATTAACGACCGATTTTAGATATGAATAACAATATTTGAGGTATTGCCCAATTATTTCAGTTTGTTGATAACATGTTGATATCTAGTAACAAAGAAAAACATCCAAATCTCTTTAACAAACGTATATTTGTCGTCATTCCATTTCTTGCCAGAACAATCTACCCGAAATTTTATCGACAAAAAGTACAAAAAATACTACAAAATGCATTTTGAGTAGTGTAATTCTGACAAAAATATTGTATTTCATCGAATATTTAGGAAGAAATTGTTTTGGTTATAAGTTGAATACATAGTTTTACGCAGATTAATAGCAAATCGCCTCAAATGAAGAAAAAGATTAGAGGGAAATTTCTTTTAAAAGGAATCTCCATAAGCATGTTACTTTTATTTTTTACCCCAAATAAAATAACTGGTCAGTCTTATCCTGACCAAGTTCAATTACCAAATGTTAACTACGAAACGTATCAGCAACCCGGAACATCACTTCCTGGTTATTTAGAAACGTTTACGGAATCACTCTCCGGGAGTTCGGTAACAAGAATCACGGATAGAAATGTATTTAATGTTTCAGGACAACGATTAAGGCATAATTACAGTCGTGATCAAACTTGGAACAGCGATGAAACATTAATAAAAATGGCGGGTTATCCAGCAGCAATATTAGATGCTGAAACTTATGAGTTTTTGTATTGGAGTGATATTCCTAGTTATGGCCGATGGAGTCACACACAACCAAATATTATGTACGGAACAGATGGTAATACATTTGTTTCTCATGATGTGAATAGCAACCAAAGAACTGTTTTACATCGTTTTTCAAATTATACCTCTGTCGATTTTGGTTTTGGAGAAGGCAATCAAGATAAATTTGACAGATATGTTGGCCTTATTGGTAAGAATGGCAATAATAGTACTCTTATAGTATATGATATTCAGAATAACGTGGTTACTGGTACAAAAGATATTGGTACAAATGGAAATGAATTAGATTGGTTTTCCGTATCCCAATTAGGTGGCTTTGCTGTTGCCCAATATAAGGACAACGGAACAGGTCCTACCGCTGGAATTAAATCTTATAATATTAATATGACTAATGAACAGCATATTTATCACAATACGGAACATGGAGATTTAGGTGTAGATGCATATGGAAATGAGGTTATTGTTGAATATGGTGGTGAAAGTGAATGGAATGCTAATTATAGTCTATATATGGCACGATTAGATGGTCAAGGTGTTACCAAGCTTTTTCCGTATATTAATGGAAAAGGTATTTGGGGTGGTCATATTTCTACTCAAAACGTAGACAGACCAGGTTGGGCTTATATTAGTGAACAATGTTGCCCAACTAATCCGGTGGCACCTGCGGAAATTTTCGCTATTAAGTTAGATGGTTCTGGAACCATTGAACGTTATGGAAAACACAATGCTGCACCTTCGTCGTATTTACACGAAACACAAGTAGTGCCAAATAGAAATGGGACTAAAATGATTTTTGCCAGTAATTGGAATGATTCAGCCGTTATGAGCCAAAGTGGTTCCCCATCTTTTGTTTTGGAGTATCCACAAGTATCACAAGGGATGACTGTAAATGCCGGAAATGATGTTTCTGTTTGTGAAGGTCAATCTACAAATTTAACGGCTTATGGAACGGGCGGAACTAATTTTACTTGGAGTACAGGTGAAACAACTCAAAACATAGAAGTAACCCCAAGCCAAACAACAACCTATACGGTAACATTAACAGATAATTCTGGGAATAGCGTTACAGATGAGGTCGTGGTAACGGTAAATTCAATTCCGGTTGCAAACGCTGGAGAGGATGTTACTATAAATGAAGGCGAATCTGTAACCTTAACGGCTACAGGTGGCGACACATTTTTGTGGAATACCACTGAAACGTCTGCAAGTATTACAGTTAGTCCAACTGTAACAACAACCTATACAGTACAGGTAATAAGGCAGGGATGTTCATCAGAAGATACGGTTGTCGTATCAGTGACACCAACTCCCATAACAGCCGATGCTGGTGACGATACAACGATTTGCGAAGGCGCAAGTGTCACTTTAACGGCATCGGGAGGATCAGATTATGAGTGGAGTACAGGTGAAACTTCACAAAGCATAACGGTTAATCCAACAACAACTACAAACTATACAGTAACGGTTTCAAACGGTCAGACATCCGCGTCTGATTCAGTTTTGGTAACCGTAAATCCTTTACCAACAGCACATGCTGGTTCAGATATAACAATTACGGAAGGCGAGAGTACCATACTAACAGCAACAGGAGGAACATCTTATTTATGGAATACCGGCGAAACCACATCTAGTATATCAGTGAGTCCTCTGCAAACAACAACATATTCAGTTCAGGTTACTGAAAATAATTGTTCTAGTGAAGCAATTGTAATCGTTGTCGTTGAAGGTTCAAGTCCAACCGTTACAGCGGATGCAGGTGAAGATGTTACAATTTGCGAAAACGCTTCAACCACATTAACCGCTTCTGGTGGATCTTCCTATGAATGGAGTACCGGAGAAACAACTCAAAGCATTGAGGTTAACCCGACAACAACCACAACGTATACGGTTTTAGTATCTGATGGTAACACTTCAGATTCAGACTCTGTAGTTGTAACCGTAAACGCATTACCTAACGCAAGTGCAGGGTATGACGTAACTATTACAGAAGGCGAAAGCATTACACTTAATGCTTCGGGAGGAACTTCTTATTTATGGAATACAGGTGATACATCTCAAAACTTAACTGTTTCGCCTACGGAAACGACAACTTATTCCGTAACAGTAACCGAGAACAATTGCTCCAATCAAGATAGCGTAACCGTATTTGTAAATCCGGAAGAACCTGTCGTGGAGGCAAATGCTGGTGATGATGTTACCATTTGTGAAAACGCGTCAACCACATTAACCGCATCAGGTGGTTCAATATACGAATGGAGCACAGGTGAGACCACACAAAGTATTACCGTTAACCCATTAACTACTACAACATACACAGTACATGTGTCCGAAGGAAATGTTACGGATTCAGATACAGTGGTGGTTACAGTTAGCCCATTACCAAATGTTGTAACTAGTGATGATCCAACTATTGAGTTTGGACAATATACTACCTTATCCGCTTCTGGTGGAACCGACTATTTGTGGAGCACAGGCGAAACCACGCCACAAATTTCTGTTAGTCCAACCTATACATCAATTTACACTGTAACGGTTTCAAACAATGGCTGCGCTAGAACTGAAAATGTTCAAGTAAATGTTGTTGATTTAGTGAATGCCGATGCTGGAGACGATGTTGAAATTTGTGCTGATGGCGACCAAAACACAAGCGCAACATTACGCGCAACTGGTGGCTTGTATTATGAATGGAGTACTGGGGAAACAACGCAAAGTATTACTGTTAGCCCAGAAGAAACAACGGAATATGAAGTAATGGTTTCCAACGGGTTTAACTATGAAACAGATCGCGTAAATGTTATTGTAAATCAATGTTTATCTGCAGGAGAACCTGAAATAGTAAATACTGATATGTTGGTGTTTCCAAACCCCGCAACTAGTGAAATAAATGTGAAAGTTTCAGGATTTGACAATGATACTAAAATTTATATTTATGATATGTTAGGTCGTTTAATTCAAACCAATTCCATTGGAACCACGTCACATGGCGCAATTACCAAGAAAATTAATGTTTCTAATTTACCTAGAGGAATGGTATTGGTGACCTTAAACCAAAATGGAGTAGTTCATACTAAAAAAATTGTACTGAATTAAACAGTCCATTTAGGCTACATAAAGTGGCTGTCTGAAAAGTGAGTATGCTTTGTCAAACGAAGCGGAGTAGAAGTTTTAGTGTTTTAAATAACCGGACTATTTCCACTACGCATAAGGTGACATTTAGAACTGCAAATTACTTTTTAGATAGCCATTTTTTTTATTTCCATAACACTTCGATAATGGTAGCAATGCTATCGCAGTTTTCAATTTTCAAATCTAAATTAGCGTCTTTTGTTCGGCTTTCTAAAAAGTAAATACCACAGGGCTCTCTTCTTGTGTCGCTTTTAGAAAACTGGACGTCGCCAAATTTAATTACGGATCTGATAGTTGTACTATCAATAGATCTCGCTTGTAGTTCTTTTTCCGCTTCCGGACTTATGTGTAATGTTTTGGAGTTAATATTCTTTAAAACGCGTGCTTCCGGACCGTAATCACAGGACGCTTTTTTACCATTTAAAAAAAAGGCTAGTAACACTAAACCAATTGAGAATCCACCTAGGTAATACCCAATACGTTGAATTAATTTCACAGTTAATATTTTGAATTTTAAAATAAAATCGACTAAAATATCAATAAATTAATATCGCTATGTTTTAAGTCGAACCATTCGCCAACAGATTTGTTGGTTAAAATGCCGTGGTAAAAATACAACCCATTTTTTAAACCCTTATCAAAACGTAAAGAATTTTCTAAACCGCCATCTTCGGCAATTTTTAACAGGTAAGGTGTACAGATATTACTAATAGAAATAGAAGCTGAGCGTGAGTAGCGTGCTGGAATATTAGGTACACAGTAATGGGTAACGCCATGTTTAATAAATGTAGGTTGTTTATGAGATGTAACTTCGCTGGTTTCAAAACAACCTCCCATGTCAATACTAACGTCTATAACCACCGAGCCATTTTTCATATTGGAAACCATTGAGTCGCTTACAATAATGGGTGCTCGGTTTTTTCCACGAACGGCTCCAATAACCACATCGCAACGTTTTAATGCTTTCGATAGGTTTTTTGGTTGTAATGTTGAGGTGAAAATTGTACGACCTAAATTAGTCTGAATACAGCGTAATTTGGTTATGGAATTGTCAAAAACTTTTACATTGGCACCAAGTCCAATGGCGCTTCTTGCAGCAAATTCACCAACGGTTCCTGCACCTAAAATTACGACTTCAATAGGAGGAACACCGCTTATGTTACCAAATAATAAACCGTTACCATTATTTACATTGCTTAAAAGCTCTGATGCTATTAATACAGAAGCTGTTCCGGCAATTTCACTTAAACTTCTCACGGCAGGGTAGGCGCCGTCTTCATCCCGAATAAACTCGAAAGCTAATGCTGTAATGCGTTTACTGGCAAGGGCTTCAAAGTATTTTTTATGTTGGGTTTTGAGTTGTAATGCTGAAATAAGAATGGTTTGCGGATTAATCAGTTTTATTTGATCAAGTGTAGGTGGTTCCACTTTTAAAATCATGGGACATGCATAAACTTTGGCAGTATCTTTCGTGATTTCCGCACCAGCTTCGCTGTAATCCTTGTCACTAAAATTAGCGCCCTTTCCTGCGCCAGCTTCCATAAGTATCCGGTGGCCATTACTGGTTAAAGCCGAAACAGCGTCAGGTGTTAAACAAACCCGTTTTTCTTGAAATGCGGTTTCTTTAGGGATACCTATAAATAACTCACCTTTTTTCTTGTAAACCTCTAGGGTTTCTTCCTGTGGGAGTAATTGTTGTTTTGTAAAAGGGGATAAGGCTTTGGACATAATTTGACAGCATATTATTGATACCTCAAATTACGAATTAATTTTTGAAAGAATGATGTGTTTTTTAAAAATACTGCTTAATCTTACCCCAAAGTGATGTTGGTTTCAGCATAAATTCATCTTCCAGTTCTTGTAATGATTTATTGGCTGTATTCAATTTGTCAAACATTTTTGCACGTATCAAATAAATGGATGGTACTACAATTGCTATTAAAGGGATCAAATATAGCATCTGATTACTGTCAACGTAGCTAATATCATCATTTATAACAGTAAATATTTGAAATATAAACATCGAAATTGGAATAATCAGCACGTGATACCACCAATGTCTGCAAGTGAAAAACCATATGAGAATGAGTAGTAGGGGAATTATCTTGCCAGTTAAAGTCCAAGCAACTGTAAGTACACTACCGTAATGTGTGCTATCATATGTGAATAAAAAAGTGTCCCAAACCTTTTGGTCTGGAACACTTTCGTATAAATAAAATAAATAGGGTGTTGATGCAATAAATACAGCAATAAATGTACCTAGTACAACACTTCTATTATCCGTGCGTTGGAACCACGATTTTTCTTTTTTCAATTTTTGTTGTTTGTTGGTCATTTAAATCAATTATGTGGGCTGCTTGAGCTGTAAATAACATTCCACCAAAAATTGCAATTGCTAATAAATACTTTTTTGTTCTCATAATATTAAGGGATTTAATTAATTAATAATCCAAATGTATATGAGTAGTATGATTCAAAATAGCTCGAAATGTTAAAATTATGTTAAAATTAACGTTTTTTCAAATTTCGATTACGGTTTTCCCGTAAAATGCCTCAGTTTGAGAATTATGTCATTTTGTCAGTCTCTTAAAATTACCTTATTTAAGCGTTAATTGTCTTTTTTCAGTTCCAAGATGCTCTATTGAAATGATATGAAAATCATCTGATAGAAGCTCTTTTATAATCTCTGGCCATTCTATAAATAACCAATTATTACTTTCTAAATAATCTTCGATTCCAAAATCATAAGCCTCTTCCATGGAATTTAATCGGTATAAATCAAAATGATAGATATCCGAATTAGAAGTATGATAGGTGTTCACTAAAGAAAACGTCGGGCTGCTTACATCATCTGAACTTCCTAGTTTTTTTACTAAAGCTTTAATTAAAGTTGTTTTTCCTGTACCCATGGCACCATCAAATAAAATAACTTTGTGCTTTACAGCTTTTATAATAGCTTGAGCCACACTATCTAGACTTTCTAAATTATAATCTACAATCAAAGTATTATATATTAAAGCACAATTATAAGAATTAAAAATCACAAAAACTAATAAAAAGTGTATTTCATCGGATTTTTATGTATTTCAAGGATGATTTTATTTGGGGTCCAATACTATAAACGGTATAATCATTTCTTCTAATGATACGCCTCCATGCTGATAGGTATTCCTGTAATAACTTACATAGTGATTGTAATTATTTGGATAGGCAAAAAACAAATCGTTTTTAGCAAATATAAAGGAGCTGCTCATGGTTAAGGCTGGTAAATGAATAGATTTCGGGTCTTTTGCTACCAAAACGTCTTTATCTTCATAGGTTAAACTTCTTCCAGTTTTGTAACGTAAATTTAAAGACGTGTCCTTGTCGCCAACCACTTTAGACGGATTTTTAACATTTATAGTGCCATGATCTGTAGTTAGGATTAATTTAAACCCAAGTTGCTGGGCTTGCTGAATCATTTCTAATAACGGTGAATTTTTAAACCAACTTTGTGTTAATGAGCGATACGCTTTATCATTAGATGCTAATTCTTTTACCACATCCATTTCTGTTTTGGAGTGCGATAGCATATCTACAAAATTGTAAACTACTACAGTTAAGTCGTTATCTTTTAATGATTTAAAGTTGTCTACTAATTGTTTGCCATTTTTTAAATTGGTTATTTTAAAATACTTGGTAGATAAGTTCTGTAAGCCTAATCGTTTCAATTGAGCTTCTAAAAACGCTTCTTCATGTAAATTTTTACCGCCTTCATCCGTATCGTTTTTCCATAAATCAGGATGCATTTTTTCCATGTCGGAAGGCATTAACCCTGAAAAAATAGCATTTCTAGCATATTGTGTGGCTGTTGGTAGAATGCTAAAAAAAGCTTCTTCTTTTTGCTTTTTATAATAGTTGCTTACCACAGGTTCAAAAGCTTTCCACTGATCGTAACGTAAATTATCAATTACAACCAATAGCGTAGGTTGTTCTTTGCTAATTTCTGGTGTCACTTTATCTTTAAATAAATTATGAGACATTGTTGGTGCATCCGTATTGGGTTCAAACCACTTTGGATAATTTTTATCAATAAACTTCCCAAACTGCGTGTTGGCTTCCGATTTTTGAGATTCTAAAATTTCAAACATCCCAGAATCTTCAATATCTTCTAGTTGCATTTCCCAATAAATTAGTTTTTGGTATAAGGAAACCCATTCTTGATAGCTGTTAACCATTGATAAATCCATAGCTATTTTGCGAAACTCCTGTTGGTAATTAGAGGTGGTTTTTTCTGAAACTAATCGTGAGTGATCTAAATTTTTCTTTAAACTCAATAAAATCTGGTTTGGATTTACTGGCTTTATCAAATAATCAGCTATTTTATTTCCAATAGCTTCTTCCATAATATATTCTTCTTCACTCTTGGTAATCATTACAACAGGAAGTGTGTCGCGCTTTTCTTTAATTTCATTTAAGGTTTCTAAACCAGTTAATCCTGGCATGTTTTCATCTAGGAAAACAATATCAAAATTTTTATCTTCCAAAACTTCCAAAGCTTCAGTTCCACTTTTACAGGTGGTAACTTTATAGTTTTTTTGTTCTAAAAAGATGATATGTGGTTTTAATAAATCAATTTCATCGTCAACCCAAAGAATATTTATATGGTTCATGTATATTTGTTTATATATTAATATTATGATAGCAAGCTTGCAGACAAAAAACAAACTCAAGATATTTAACGATCCAATTTACGGATTTATTACCATTCCAAATGCGCTGATTTTCGATTTAATCAATCATAAATATTTTCAACGCCTTCGCCGAATATCCCAAATGGGTTTATCTTATTTAGTTTATCCTGGCGCACATCACACGCGTTTTCATCATGCTTTGGGCGGTATGCATTTAATGCAGAAAGCTGTTCAAGTGCTTCGTTTTAAAGGGGTTGAAATATCTGAAGCTGAAGAAAATGCCTTGTACATAGCCATACTTTTGCATGATATTGGTCATGGACCTTTTTCTCATGCCATGGAGCATAGTATTGTAAATGGTGTGAGTCATGAGCATATTTCGCTTCAATTTATGGAGGTTTTAAACGCCGAATTTAACGGAAGTTTAACGCTTGCCATCCAAATTTTTAAGGGCGAATACAACAGACCCTTTATGTGTGCGTTAATTTCGAGCCAATTTGATATGGATCGAGCCGACTATTTAAAGCGTGATAGTTTTTATACAGGTGTCGCCGAAGGTAATATTAATAGTGACCGATTAATTACCATGCTACATGTGGTGGATGACGAATTAGTAGTGGAAGAAAAAGGCATTTACAGCATTGAGAAGTTTTTAGTTGCCAGACGTCTTATGTATTGGCAAGTGTATTTGCATAAAACAGGTTTGGTTGCCGAACAGTTATTAATGCGTGTTTTACAACGCGCTAAAGAACTTACCCAACAAGGTGTTATTTTAGAAGCCAGTAAACCGTTACAGTTTTTTTTACGGAATGATATACAAATTGCTAATTTTAATAACGAGACTTTAGATACATTTTCTAAACTAGATGATTATGATATTATAATGGCAATGAAAGCTTGGCAATATCACGATGATTTTGTTTTAAAAAATTTATGCGAAATGATTATTAACAGGCAATTATTAAAGGTGAAGCTAAAAAAGAATCCCGTACAGCCGGAAAAGCTTCAGAAGCATATAAATAAATTAATGAAACAATATAAGGTATCAGAGCATGAAGCGGCCTATTTTGTTTTTACTGGTGCCATTTCCAATCAGGCTTATGAACAAGATAGCCAGCCGATAAACGTCTTATTTCAATCGGGTAAAATTCAAAATATAGTAAAAGCTTCAGACCAATTAAACCTAAAAGCACTGTCAAAACCAGTCACAAAATATTATATATGTTATCCTAAAGATAAAATGTAATACATTTTTTCTATTTTTGCTTTCAATGAATTTTACAGCAGAACAAATAGCAGGTATTTTAGAAGGTGAAATTGTTGGCGACTCTACTATTGAAGTTTCCAGGTTATCTAAAATTGAAGAAGGAGCGGCAGGCGCTTTAACCTTTCTTTCTAATCCTAAATACACACCTTATATATATACAACTAAAGCTTCTATTACAATTGTTAATAAAAGCTTTATTCCAGAGAAAGATATTCACACTACTTTAATAAAGGTAGATGATGCCTATAAAGCGTTTTCAAAATTATTGGAATATTATAACCAGGTTAAATTAAACAAATCTGGAATAGAACAGCCAACATTTATTTCTGATTCTGCTAAATTAGGCGAAAACATATATATAGGTGCATTTTCGTACATTGGAAATAATGTAGAAATAGGTAATCATGTTAAAATTTTTCCCAATAGTTATATTGGCGATAATGTGGTGATTAAGGATCATACGATTGTGTTTGCTGGTGTAAAAATTTATTCAGATTGTTTGGTTGGTTCCCACTGCGTTCTTAATTCAGGCGCTATTATTGGAGCTGATGGTTTTGGATTTACCCCAAATGAAAAAGGGGAGTACCATAAAGTACCGCAAATAGGGAATGTTATTTTGGAAGATTTTGTGGATGTTGGTGCAGCCACCACGATAGATCGTGCCACTTTAGGTTCTACAATTATTAGAAAAGGTGTAAAGCTGGATAATCAAATTCAAATTGCGCACAATGTTGAAATTGGAAAAAATACTGTTATTGCTGCGCAAACGGGAATTGCTGGCTCAACCAAAATTGGTGAAAATTGTCAAATAGGAGGCCAAGTTGGTATTTCAGGACACCTTACCATAGGTAATAATGTTAAAATACAGGCACAATCTGGGATTGGTAAAAACATTAAGGATAATGAGGTTTTACAAGGCTCGCCTTCATTTAATTATAGCGATTGGAATAAATCCTATGTGCATTTTAAAAATTTACCAAAATTATTTAAATCAGTAAACGAGATAGAAAAAAAATTAGATGGGAATAATTAATACGGATATCAAACAGAAAACCATAGCTAGTGATGTTTCGCTTAAAGGCGTTGGTTTACACACAGGTAATAATGTAACCTTAACGTTTAAACCTGCTCCTGAAAATTTTGGATTTGCGTTTAAACGCATTGATTTGGAAGGTAGCCCAATTATAGAAGCTGATGCTGTTTACGTAACTAATACGCAACGTGGCACATGTCTTGAAAAAAATGGCGTTACAATTCAAACCTGCGAGCATGTTTTGGCAGCGCTTGTTGGTATGGGCATTGATAATGCTATTTTGGAGCTTGATGCAGCCGAACCACCGATTATGGATGGTTCATCTAAATTTTTTGTTGAAGCTATTGAAAAGGCTGGCATTGTAGAACAAGAAGCCTTCAGGGAAGCTTACGAGGTTACTGATGTCATTTCTTATACAGACGAAGAAACCGGAAGTGAAATTCTAGTGATGCCTGCCAAAGAGTACCAAGTGACTACTATGGTGGATTTTGGCACTAAAGTTTTAGGAACACAGAATGCGTCCATTAAAAATATGGCTGAATTTAAAGCTGAAATATCAGATTCTAGAACCTTCAGCTTTCTTCATGAAATTGAAACACTTTTAGAACACGGACTTATTAAGGGTGGCGATTTAAATAATGCCATTGTTTACGTAGATAAAGAATTGTCTCCAGAAACCATGGAGAAACTAAAAGTAGCTTTCAATAAAGACTCCATTTCTGTAAAACCTAATGGAATCTTGGATAATTTAACATTGCATCATCCAAATGAAGCGGCACGACATAAATTATTAGATGTTATTGGCGATTTAGCCTTAATAAAAACACATATTAAAGGTAAGGTTATTGCTAATAAGCCAGGTCATTTTGTAAACACACAATTTGCTAAAAAAAATGTGTAAGATTATTAAAAATGAGCGTCGTAATAATGTGCCGAATATTGATTTGAATAAAGAGCCGTTAATGGACGTAAATCAAATAATGAATATGTTGCCACATAGACAACCGTTTTTGTTAATTGATAAGATATTCGAATTAACAGATTCTGGCGTTATTGGTATGAAAAACGTAACCATGAATGAGCCCTTTTTTGCAGGACATTTCCCAGGCGCACCAGTTATGCCGGGTGTTCTAATTGTTGAAGCTATGGCACAAACAGGTGGTATTTTAGTATTAAGTACCGTTCCGGATCCAGAAAATTATTTGACATTCTTTATGAAAATAGATAATGTAAAATTCAAACAAAAAGTCGTACCAGGAGATACATTAATATTTAAATGCGATTTAATTTCACCTATACGTCGTGGTATTTGTCACATGCAAGGTTATGCTTATGCTAATGGAAAACTATGTGCGGAAGCCGAATTAATGGCGCAAATTTCAAAAGTTAAATAATAATACTAAATGCAGTTTTTTAAACATAACTTGCTAAATAATTTTACCAATTAATTAATTCTAGTATAAAATGAATCAACCACTAGCATACGTACATCCAGGAGCTAAAATAGCTAAAAATGTCGTAATTGATCCCTTTACAACTATTCATAATAATGTTATTATTGGAGAGGGAACTTGGATAGGAAGTAACGTAACCATTATGGAAGGCGCTCGTATTGGTAAAAATTGTAATATTTTTCCGGGAGCTGTAATTTCAGCAACACCTCAAGATTTAAAATATAAAGATGAAGATACCACAGTTGAAATTGGTGATAACGTGACCATTAGGGAATGTGTTACTATTAACCGTGGAACAACAGATAGAATGAAAACCGTTATTGGTGATAATTGTTTAATTATGGCCTATTGCCACATAGCGCATGACTGCATTGTTGGTAAAAACTGTATCTTTTCTAATAATAGTACACTTGCAGGTCATATTAATGTTGGCGATTATGTGGTTCTAGCAGGTATGACAGCTGTTCATCAATTCTGCTCAATTGGAAACCATGCATTTGTAACAGGTGGTTCTTTAGTAAGAAAAGATGTACCACCATTTGTTAAAGCAGCTCGTGAACCTTTATCCTACGTTGGAATTAATTCAGTAGGTTTAAGACGTCGTGGTTTTACAACTGAAAAAATTACCGAAATACAGGACATTTATAGAATTCTATATCAAAAAAATTATAATAATACACAAGCAGCTGAAATCATTGAAGCTGAAATGGAAGCAACCCATGAGCGTGATGAAATTTTGCAATTTATAAAAGATTCGCAACGTGGTATTATGAAGGGTTACTTCAAATCTAATTAAAAATAAACAAGTAAAATGGCAACAACATCAGATATTCGCAACGGATTATGTATTCGTTATAATCATGATATTTATAAAATAATTGAATTTTTACACGTAAAACCGGGAAAAGGTCCTGCGTTTGTAAGAACTAAAATGAAAAGTGTAACATCAGGAAAAGTATTGGAAAATACCTTTTCGGCGGGACATAAAATTGAAGATGTGCGTGTTGAAACACATAAGTTTCAGTTTCTATATCATGATGGTGAATTTTATCATTTTATGAACCAAGAAGATTATACACAAATTCGTTTATTAGAAGCCGCTTTGGATAGAGCTGATTTAATGAAAGAAGGTGAAGTAGTTACCGTATTAATAAATACGGAGGACAATATGCCGCTTTCTGTTGAAATGCCAGCTAGTGTTATATTAGAAGTAACACATACTGAACCAGGTGTAAAAGGAAATACAGCAACCAACGCTACCAAGCCTGCAACAGTGGAAACAGGAGCAGAGGTAAATGTGCCACTTTTTATAAATGAAGGTGATAAAATTAAAATTGAAACCGATAAAGGGACTTATAAAGAGCGCGTAAAAGAATAAAAATTAGTAAAACAGTTAGTTTTAAAATACTGATTGCTAATTATAGAAATATGAAGTTTCCAAAACCACATACTTTAGAAGAAATTGCCTCGTTAATTGATGTTAACTATATTGGTGACCCTAGTTTTCCTGTGCTTGGTATGAATGAAATTCATGTCGTAGAACCTGGAGATATTGTTTTTGTAGATCATCCAAAGTACTACAATAAAGCACTAGATTCTGCTGCTACCATTGTTCTAATTAATAAAGAGGTTACTTGTCCAGAAGGGAAAGCCCTTTTAATTAGTGATGATCCGTTTCGCGATTTCAACAAGCTCACCAAACATTTTAAACCGTTTCAACCGGCAACATCTGCTATAACAGATTCGGCTAAAATTGGAAAAAATACTATCATTCAACCTAACTGCTTTATTGGTAATAATGTTATTATAGGCGACAATTGTGTTATACATTCCAACGTTACTATTTATGATGATACCATTATTGGAAATAATGTAACTATTCATGCAGGAACTATATTAGGAGCTAGTGCGTTTTATTATAAAAAGCGTCCAGAAGGATTTGATCCTTTAATCTCTGGCGGCCGTGTGGTTATAAAGGATTATGTAGACATAGGTGCACTTTGTACGATTGATAAAGGGGTAACGGGTGATACCACGATTGGAGAAGGTTCTAAATTGGATAATCAAATTCAAATAGGTCATGATACCATGGTTGGAAAGAAATGCTTAATTGCGTCACAAACGGGAATTGCAGGATGTGTAATAATTGAAGATGAAGTAACTATTTGGGGACAAGTAGGCTGTGCAAGTGGTATTACTATTGGAGAAAAAGCAGTTATTCATGCTCAATCAGGAATTAGTAAATCCTTGCCAGGACATAAAACGTATTGGGGAACACCAGCTCAAGAAGCACGAGCAGTCATGAAGGAAATGGCTAATATTAAGCAATTACCCAAAATAATTGAGCAATTAAAACATAAATAAATGACTTCAAAAGCGCTTATTAAATCGTACTACGAATCAGATTTAGCAAATGATGAAACGTTAATAGATAAATTTTATCATAAAGATTGCGTCATTCACTGGAATAGTAGCAGAGGCTATACTAAAATGAATTTTAGCGGGATAACTGCTTTTTTTAAAAGTGTCAGGGAATCATATAATAATTTAAGATTTGAAATAACCCACTTATTGGAAGAAGATGATGTAGTAACCTCTAGACATACCTTATATGCAAACACAATTGAGTCCCAAGGCGAAGAAATGCCAATTGCACATTACATCTGTATTCATCACATAATAGACAATCAAATTCATCGTACTTTTGAGATTAGTCAACCTGCGGATACCGATAGTTTAGATTCAGGCGCATATTCTAAAATAAATTTATAAAAACTCTTTACAAATAGGTGGCAAAACATTACTTTTGTCACGTTTTAAAAACATAAAAAATTAAACTTAGATGAGCGTTTTAGTTAATAAAGATTCAAAGATAATAGTTCAAGGATTTACAGGTAGTGAAGGAACATTTCACGCTGGCCAAATGATTGAGTACGGAACCAATGTTGTTGGTGGTGTTACACCAGGAAAAGGTGGGCAATCCCATTTAGACAGACCTGTTTTTAACACAGTTCAGGAAGCTGTAGAAAAAGTTGGAGCTGATACTTCTATAATTTTTGTGCCACCAGCTTTTGCTGCTGATGCCATTATGGAAGCTGCTAATGCTGGAATAAAAGTGATTATTACTATTACCGAAGGAATTCCTGTAGCCGATATGATTAAAGCGGCTCATTACATAAAAGATAAAGATTGCCGATTAATTGGTCCTAACTGTCCAGGCGTTATTACGCCAGGCGAAGCAAAAGTAGGTATTATGCCAGGTTTTGTTTTCAAAAAAGGAACGATTGGTATTGTGTCTAAATCAGGAACGTTAACCTATGAAGCTGCTGATCAAGTGGTAAAACAAGGTCTAGGTATTACAACAGCTATTGGTATTGGTGGTGATCCAATTATTGGAACAACAACTAAAGAAGCTATTGAATTATTAATTAACGATCCAGAAACAGAAGCCGTTGTAATGATTGGTGAAATTGGAGGTCAATTAGAAGCAGATGCTGCACATTGGTATAAAGCAAGTGGCAGTAAAAAACCAGTTATCGGTTTTATTGCTGGTGAAACTGCACCTGCAGGACGTACTATGGGTCATGCTGGAGCCATTGTTGGTGGTAGTGATGATACGGCGCAAGCTAAAAAGAAAATTATGAGAGAATGTGGTATTCACGTAGTAGATTCTCCAGCTGAAATAGGCAAAAAAGTAAAAGAAGTTATGGGTTAATTTAACCTAATAAAACTGTTAAAAACCTTACAAAATCTTGTAAGGTTTTTTTATTTCATGCAACTTGTATTTATTATATTTGACAAACAACTAATCACATCAGCGAATTATGAAATTATTAGAAGGAAAAACAGCCATAATTACAGGAGCAAGTAGAGGAATTGGTCGTGGTATCGCCGAAGTTTTTGCAAAACATGGTGCAAATGTTGCATTTACTTATAGTTCTTCTGTTGAAGCCGCAAACGAACTTGAAAATGAACTGAATGCGCTTGGAATAAAAGCCAAAGGCTATAAAAGTAATGCTGCTAGTTTTGATGAAGCGCAACAATTAGCCGAAGATGTTGCCAAGGAATTTGGTAGTATTGATATTTTAGTCAACAATGCGGGAATAACCAAGGATAACCTGCTCATGCGTTTAAGTGAAGATGATTTTGATAAAGTTATTGAAGTCAATTTAAAATCCGTTTTTAATATGACCAAAGCAGTTCAGCGCACCATGTTGAAACAACGTAAAGGTTCCATCATTAATATGAGTTCTGTGGTTGGTGTTAAAGGAAATGCCGGTCAAACTAACTACGCAGCTTCTAAAGCCGGAATGATTGGTTTTTCAAAATCTGTAGCTTTGGAACTTGGTTCTAGAAATATTAGAAGCAACGTAATTGCACCTGGATTTATTGAAACGGAAATGACCGCAAAATTAGATGAAGAAACGGTAAAAGGATGGCGTAGTACTATTCCTTTAAAACGTGGCGGAACACCTGAAGATATTGCCAATGCATGCGTATTTTTGGCTAGTGATATGTCTGCCTACATTACAGGACAAACACTAAATGTGGATGGTGGTATGCTAACATAATCCATGACAAACTTAACCATAATATACATTATCCTATCTGGAATTATAGCGCTATTATTAGCGCTTTTTCAGTATGTGTATAAGTCAAAACGGACGCGGACTAATAGTATTTTGGCGGGTTTGCGGTTTGTTACTATTTTTTCAATACTACTGCTATTGGTTAATCCGAAGTTAGATTCGGAAACCTTTTATAATGAAAAGCCAAATTTGGTTGTTGCTATCGATAATTCTAATTCTATAGCGTTTTTGAATCAATCGGATAGTGTGCAACAAATTATCGGCGCTATAAAAAATAATACAGGTTTAAACGAAAAATTCAATATCGATTTCTATGCATTTAGTGATGATATTTCACGTAATGATTCATTAGAATTTAACACCAAACAGACTAATATTTCAAAAGCCATTAAAGGACTTGAAACTATTTATAAAAACACGGTTTCGCCAACCATTTTAATAACAGATGGAAACCAAACTTTTGGTGCAGATTACGAATACACGGCTAAAAGCTACAAGCAGCCTATTTATCCAATTATTGTAGGTGATACAACTTCCCACGTGGATTTAAAAATTACACAACTGAATGTAAATAAATACGCATTTTATAAAAATAAATTTCCCATAGAAGTTATCCTGGTTTATAATGGTGATGAACCAATAACATCCGAATTTAAAATTACCACGGGATCTACAACTCTTTATTCAGAAAACATTTCCTTTAGTAAAACCAATAACTCTAAAATTATCCAAACCACGTTAACAGCTAATCAGATTGGTGTTTTTGCATATCAAGCATCTATTCAAGCTATTTTAAACGAAAAAAATACGGTTAACAATAGTAAGAATTTTGCAATTGAAGTTATTGATGAACAAACCAATATTGCCATTGTAAGCGATATTTTGCATCCAGATTTAGGTGCGCTTAAAAAAAGTATTGAAAGCAACGAACAACGAACGGTAAGTATTCTAAAACCCACCGCTTACTTAACAAAAATGGATGAATTTCAATTAGCCATTCTATATCAACCAAATGTGCGATTCCAAGCCGTTTTCAATAAGTTGAATTCTGATAATCGGAATCGGTTTGTTATTTCAGGATCCCAAACCAATTGGCAATTTTTAAATAGTGTTAGCGCTGATTATCAACATGATCTGGTCTCACAATCGGAAAATTATCTGGCTGTAATTAACCCGAATTATTCGGAGTTTATAATACCAGATGTTGCTTTTGAAACCTTTCCACCTTTAAAAGGTGCTTTTGGAAACCTCAATATGAAAGTGCCTTTTCAAACATTGTTATATAAACAGATAGGAAGAGTTTCTACAGACAAACCTTTATTAGTTAGTTTTGAAAACCAAAATAGGCGAGAAGCTATTCTTTTAGGTGAGAATATTTGGAAATGGCGTGCGCAAAATTATTTAAACAATACGGATTTCAAGAGTTTTGATGATTTTACAGGCAAAATGGTACAATATCTAGCATCTAAAAAACGCAGAGAGCGCTTGAGTCTGGCTTATCAATCGTTTTATGATGGTAATACCAACGTCGTTTTTCAAGCACAATATTTTAATAAAAATTATGAATTTGATAATCGCGAAACACTTTCAATAAAAGTAACTGATGAAACATCAAATAAAAGTAAAACCATTCCTTTGGTACTCAAAAACAATAATTATGAGGCCGATTTAAGTAGTCTGCCAGCAGCAAATTATAAGTTTACGGTTACGGCAAATACGAGTAATATATCTAAATCCGGATCATTTAAGATATTAGATTATAACATTGAGCAACAATTTACAAATGCCAATGTAGCAAAATTAATGCAAGTTGCTAATGCTAAAGACGCTACAGTATATTTTAAAGATCAGTTAGCAGATTTGAGCGCGAATTTATTGGCAGATAAACGCTATGCAACAATTGAAAAAAGTACTAAAAAAACCGTATCTTTGATTGACTGGAAATACCTTTTAGGACTAGTAATTTTAGCCCTTTCGGCTGAATGGTTTTATCGGAAGTATAAAGGTTTAATTTAAATAAAAAACTATGGAAAAATTACCAAAAATTGGATTACCTATTATTGTAGTACTTGTTATTTTAATCGTTTTAGTTGCCAAATCGGCTGTCACTATTGGTTCTGGTGAAGCGGGTGTGCTTTATAAAACTTTTGATGATGGTGTGGTTACTGATGAACCACCTTTAGGTGAAGGGTTTCATATTGTAGCGCCTTGGAATAAGGTTTTTGTATATGAAGTACGTCAACAAGAACTTGTGGAGCGTATGAATGTACTATCGTCAAACGGTTTAGATATTAAATTAGAAGCTTCTATCTGGTTTCAACCAGCTTATGAAAGTTTAGGTAAATTGCACCAAGAAAAAAGTGAAATGTATAAGGAGCGTGTGCTTTTACCAGCCATTCGTTCTGCAGCAAGATCGGTTGTAGGTCGTTACACACCAGAGCAATTATATTCTAGCAAACGTGACGCTATTCAACAAGAAATTTTTGAAGAAACTCAAAAAATTGTTAAGGATCAATACATCCAATTAAATGAAATTTTAGTGCGTGACGTAACCTTACCCGCTACAATTAAAGATGCTATTGAACGTAAATTAAAACAAGAACAAGAGTCTTTAGAATACGAATTTAGATTGGTTACTGCTGCAAAAGAAGCTGAAAAGCGTATTATTGATGCCCAAGGTAAAGCGGATGCCAACAGAATTTTAAGTGCTTCACTTAATGAGAAAATTTTACAAGATAAAGGTATTGAGGCAACTGTTAAGCTATCAGAATCACCTAATAGTAAGGTTATTGTAATAGGTTCAGGAGATTCGGGATTACCAATTATTTTAGGAAATCAATAATTAATTTAAAATTAAAACGAAGTTTGTTAGGTTTTATAAAATAATTTTACAAACCTTTGTTCAAACAAAAAAAGACATGAGTTTTATTCAATTCCATCATCATCATTTTCATACGTGCACTCAAGCAGGCTGAAAATGTATTGAATAAAATCAACATATTAATAAACCCGTTTGAGTATCTCAAGCGGGTTTTTGCATTTTAATCCTTTCGGATTTCTTCTCGTTCTGGTTTACTCAAACATCATTCAAGTTTAACTTAAAAAAAGCTCACATACGTGAGAGATGTTATGAGAAAATTAAAAATTGCTGTTCAAAAATCGGGTCGCTTACATGACGATTCCATGAAAATCCTGAAAGAAGTCGGTATTTCAATTGATAATGGTCGGGATCAATTAAAGGCATCTGCCAAAAATTTCCCTTTGGAAGTCTTCTACCTCCGAAATGGTGATATTCCACAATACCTTGTTGATGGTGTTGTTGATGCCGCTATTATTGGCGAAAACATACTAATTGAAAATGGAAATAATATTTCTATAGTTGAAAAATTAGGATTTTCATCCTGTCGTGTATCAGTAGCCATCCCAAAATCAGAAACCTATTCTGGAATTCAGGATTTAAACGGTAAACGTATTGCCACATCCTACCCAAATACGGTGACTACTTTCCTAAAAAACAACAATTTGGAAGCTCAACTTCACATCATTAATGGTTCTGTTGAAATTGCGCCTAATATTGGATTAGCAGACGCTATTGTGGATATTGTTTCTAGCGGTAGTACCTTATTTAAAAACAATTTGCAAGAGGTTGAAGTGTTACTTCAGTCCGAAGCCGTTTTGGCCGTTTCTCCAAAAATATATCAAGAGGAACTAGATGTTTTGAATAAACTACAATTCCGATTGCAATCAGTTCTAAAGGCTAGAAAATCGCGTTATGTCTTGCTTAATGCCCCGAATGAAAAGCTAGAAAAAATTATTCAAATTTTACCGGGTGTAAAAAGTCCAACGGTGTTGCCATTGGCAGAATCAGGATGGAGCTCCCTACATTCCGTGATTGATAAAAATGATTTTTGGGAAATAATAGACGAATTAAAAATAGCTGGAGCCGAAGGAATTTTGGTATGTCCAATTGAAAATATGGTATTATGATAGTAGTAGAAAACCCACAAAATAAGGTTTGGATGGACTTATTAAAACGTCCAACAGCTTCAGTAGCTGATATTGAAACAACCGTAACTGAAATATTTAAAGATATCCAACAACAAGGTGATGCCGCTGTTTTAAAGTACACCGATATTTTTGATGGTGTAAAACTTTCAAAGCTGTTGGTTTCACCTGAAGAAATTCAGAACGCCAAAATGAAAGTTGGTACCGAATTAAAGGAAGCCATTTTATTAGCTAAACGAAATATTACACGTTTTCACCAGGCACAACAAACAGAAAAAATTGAAATTGAAACCGAAACGGGTGTTTTGTGTTGGCAGGAAAAACGAGCTATTCAAAAAATAGGATTATATATTCCAGGCGGTACAGCACCTTTATTTTCAACAGTCTTAATGTTAGCTGTTCCTGCAAAAATAGCTGGTTGTGAAGAAATAGTTTTGTGTTCGCCTCCCAATAAATCGGGACAAATTGCTGATGAAATTCTCTTTGCAGCCGATTTATGTGGTGTAACTAAAATCTACAAAGTTGGTGGTATTCAGGCTATTGCAGCTATGACCTTTGGTACGGAAACGATACAACCTGTTTATAAAATTTTTGGCCCAGGGAATCAGTTCGTAACCGTAGCTAAACAATTAGCAACTAAATTTGGTGTGGCCATAGATATGCCGGCTGGACCCAGTGAATTACTGGTTGTTGCGGATGATTCAGCTGTTCCTAAATATGTGGCTGCTGATTTGTTAAGTCAAGCTGAACATGGTTCGGACAGTCAAGTGGTTTTAGTCTCAACATCTACAACGCTAATTAATGACGTCATGAAGGAAATTTCGATACAAATGGCACAATTACCGCGAAAGTCTATAACGGAAAAAGCAATGACAAACTCTAAAGCCATAATATTTTCTAGTAATCAGGACGCCCTGAGTTTTATTAATGCCTATGCGCCAGAACACTTTATTATTTGTACCGAAAACGATGCGTTTTTTGTGGATGGCATTCAAAATGCTGGTTCTGTTTTTATTGGGAATTATACTCCAGAGAGTGCTGGCGATTATGCATCTGGAACCAACCACACCTTACCAACAAATGGTTTTAGTAAATCCTATTCTGGTGTAAATTTAGACAGTTTCACTAAAGCAATTACCTTTCAAAAAATTACAAAAACAGGAATCAAAAACATAGGAAATGCTATTGAGATTATGGCAGAAGCCGAAGGTTTACAAGCGCACAAAAATGCCGTATCCATCCGTTTAAAAGACTTGCAATCATGAACATTCAAAATTTAATAAGACCCAGTATCCTCAAGCTGAAACCCTATGCATCAGCTCGCGATGAATTTAAGGATTTTGAAAAAAGCATGACCTTTTTAGACGCAAATGAAAACCCCTTTGAAACAGGTTTAAACCGCTATCCAGATCCGCAACAGTCTGCTTTAAAATGGCGATTGTCAACTATTAAAAAGTGCAATCCCAATCAATTATTATTAGGAAATGGAAGTGATGAAGTTTTAGATTTAATTTTTAGAACCTTTTGCGAACCAGGAAAAGACAATGTAATCTTGTTGCCACCAACATACGGTATGTATGAAGTTTTGGCGAATTTAAATAATATAGAAACCATTAAAATTCCCTTACAAACGGATTTTCAACCGAACGTTTCTGATATTTTAAAGACATCGAATTCAAATAGTAAAATACTATTTCTTTGTTCGCCAAACAATCCAACAGCCAACAGTTTTAAAGCAGAATCTATGGAAATATTACTTCAAAAATTTAAAGGTATCGTTGTAATTGATGAAGCATATATAGATTTTTCTGAACAGGAAAGTTGGAGTAGTAGGTTAGCTGAATTTCCAAACCTCATTGTGATTCAAACACTTTCAAAGGCTTATGGTCTAGCAGGAATTCGTTTAGGTATGGGGATGGCTTCGCCTGAAATTATAAATGTTTTAAACCGCATTAAACCACCTTATAATATCAATCAGTTAACGCAAAACACGGCTTTAAATAAATTAGAAAATTTAGAACTAGTAACCAATCAAATTAAACTGATTAAGGATGAACGTATCCGTGTGCTTTCAGCAATACAAAACATTAATTTCGTTAAGAAAAGATATCCAAGTGATGCTAATTTTATTTTAGTTCAAGTAGATGATGCTAACAAACGTTACCAACAATTAATAGAAAATGAGCTGGTTGTTCGCAATAGAACGAAAGAGCCGCTATGTGAAAACTGCTTGCGTTTTACCATTGGAACACCTAATGAAAACACCAAATTATTAACCGTTTTAAAGTCACTAATATGAAGAGAGTTTTATTTATAGATCGCGATGGCACCTTAATAAAAGAGCCGCAAGATGAGCAAATTGATGGTTTTGACAAACTGGAATTTTATCCACAGGTGTTTCAATATTTAGGCAGAATTGCGAAAGAATTAGATTTTGAATTGGTTTTAATTACCAATCAAGATGGCCTTGGAACCAATGCATTTCCTGAAAACACATTTTGGCCAGTTCATAAATTAATAATGGAAACGTTTAAAAATGAAGGTATAATTTTCAAAGAAGAATTCATTGATAGAACCTTTGCCAAGGACAATGCGCCCACCCGGAAACCAAATACAGGCTTGCTTACCAAATATTTTTCAGAAGATTATGATTTGGCAAACTCTTATGTTATTGGCGACCGGTTAACGGATATAGAATTAGCTAAAAATTTAAACGCAAAAGGGATTTTAATTAATGGTCAAGCTAATTTAGGAGCAAATGAAATTTCACTGAAAGTGGATGCTTTACAGCCTTTTATCGCATTAGAAACGGATAATTGGGAAGCCATTTATACGTTATTGAAAGCAAAAGAACGAGCTGGTTCTATTGAAAGGAATACCAATGAAACGGCAATAAAAATTGATTTAAATATAGATGGTACAGGAAAAAGCTCCATTCAAACGGGAATTGCATTTTTCGATCACATGTTAGAGCAAATTGCCAGACATGGTCAATTGGATTTAAGTATTCAGGTTGAAGGCGATTTAGAAGTGGATGAACACCACACCATTGAAGATACGGCCATTGCCTTGGGTGAATTATTTCAAACGGTTTTAGGTAGTAAATTAGGAATAGAACGCTATGGTTTTTGTATTCCAATGGACGATTGTTTAGCACAAGTTGCTATTGATTTTGGTGGCCGAAATTGGCTCGTTTGGGAAGCGGATTTTAATCGTGAAATGATTGGTAAAATGCCAACCGAAATGTTCATGCATTTCTTTAAATCCTTTACAGATGGCGCAAAATGCAACTTAAATATAAAAGCTGAAGGCACCAATGAACACCATAAAATTGAGGCTATTTTTAAAGCGTTTGCAAAAGCCATAAAGATGGCTGTAAAACGAGATGTTACAAAAATGATTTTACCAACCACAAAAGGCCTTTTATAATGAATGTTGTAATTATTGATTATGGAGTGGGAAACATTAAAAGCATTCAATTTGCTTTTGAACGACTGGGAATAACAGCTGTTTTAAGCCAAGATGTGCAAACCATTTTAGCAGCGGATAAAGTTATTTTACCGGGTGTTGGAGAAGCGGGTTCGGCTATGAAAAAACTGAAAGACACACAATTAGATGTGCTTATACCCAAACTTAAGCAACCTGTTTTAGGGATATGTTTAGGCATGCAGCTGATGTGCAATTATTCAGAAGAAGGAAACACCAAAGGATTACAAATATTTGATACAGAGGTAAAACGCTTTTCAAATGCTGTAAAAGTCCCACAAATGGGATGGAATACCATTACAAACTTGAAATCAATGCTATTAGAGACCCTAAAAGAGAATGAATACATGTACCTTGTTCATAGTTATTATGCCGAAAACTGTTTGGAAGCCATAGCATTAACGGAATACGATATAGTCTATGCCTCTGCCTTAAAAAAAGATAATTTTTACGGTGTTCAATTTCATCCAGAAAAAAGCAGTTTGGCCGGAGAACAACTATTAAAAAACTTTTTGGCATTGTAATTTGAGTAGGCCTTCAAAGAATTATAAAATTGGCGTTTAAAAGTCAGATTGAAAAAAATAAAATTATGAGAATTATACCAGCAATAGATATTATAGGTGGAAAGTGCGTCCGACTCACCAAGGGTGATTATGATACAAAAAAAATTTATAACGAAAACCCATTAGAAGTCGCCAAACAGTTTGAAGATTCCGGGATTGAATACTTGCACTTGGTGGATTTAGATGGTGCCAAAGCGAGTCACGTTGTAAATTATCGCGTTTTAGAATTATTAGCTTCAAAAACAAGCTTAAAAATCGACTTTGGAGGTGGATTAAAAACAGACGACGATTTACATGTCGCTTTTAATTCGGGCGCACGGCAAATTACAGGAGGCAGTATTGCCGTAAAGAATTCGGATACATTTACAGGCTGGCTAGAAACCTACGGATCGGAAAAAATAATACTAGGAGCCGATTGTTACCCTAATGAAACAGGTGGAACAATTGCTGTTAGTGGATGGCAGGAACGGAGTAATCAGGAGGTCATTCCGTTTGTAAAAAGCTATCAAAAAAAGGGCATTCGCTATGTAATTTGTACAGATATTTCAAAAGATGGTATGTTAGAAGGTCCAGCCTTAAATCTTTATAAAAACATGTTGGAAACTTGCACGAATAGCAGTGCGCGACAATCTATTAAACTAATTGCGTCGGGAGGTGTTTCTAATATAGATGATGTCATCGCCTTAAAAGCATTGGGTTGTGAGGGTGTCATTATTGGAAAAGCACTTTATGAAAACAAAATTCAACTCAAAGATTTAGCACGTTATATTTAGAAATTATGCTTACAAAACGAATCATTCCATGCTTGGATATTAAAAACGGGCGCACCGTAAAAGGCATTAATTTTGTCGATTTAAAAGATGCTGGTGATCCCGTAGCTCTGGCAAAAAAATATGCGCAAACGGGTGCTGATGAACTCGTATTTTTAGATATTTCAGCGACATTAGAAGGTCGGAAAACACTAATTGATATGGTATTACAAGTTGCCAAGGAGGTGAACATACCTTTCACCGTGGGAGGTGGAGTAAGTTCCGTTGAAGATGTGGACTTGCTATTACAATCCGGAGCTGATAAAGTAGCCGTAAATTCTGCAGCTATTAAACGACCTGAATTAATTAAAGAATTATCTGATAAATTTGGAAGTCAATGTGTCGTTGTTGCCATAGATGCCAAACAAATTAAAGGCAAATGGAAAGTCCATTTAGCAGGCGGAACCATTCCAACCGATTTGGATTTATTTACATGGGCAAAAACCGTAGAACGTCTTGGTGCAGGAGAAATTCTTTTCACATCCATGGATCATGATGGTACCAAAAATGGCTTTGCAAATACCGCATTAGCACGTTTATCCTCTGAATTACATATTCCTATTATAGCGTCTGGTGGTGCCGGAACGACAGCCCATTTTGTAGACACTTTTCAAAAAGGGCTTGCTGATGCAGCTTTAGCAGCTAGTGTGTTTCATTTTGAAACTATCGATATTTTAGAATTAAAAAAAGAATTACAACAAAATAATATACCCATTCGCTTATCATGATAATCAATTTTAATAAATACGAAAACGGATTAGTACCAGCAATCATTCAAGATTATACTACCAAAACAGTATTAATGCTGGGTTATATGAATCAGAAAGCATTCAATAAAACTCAAAAAACAAAACGCGTTACATTTTTCAGTCGCTCAAAAAATCGGTTATGGACTAAAGGTGAGAGTAGCGGTAATTTTCTAGAAGTTCAAGAAATTCAGGTGGACTGTGATCAAGATGCTTTATTAGTTTCCGTAAAACCAGAAGGACCAACTTGTCATACAGGATCGGATACCTGTTGGAACGAAAACAATGAATCTAATTTTGGTTTTCTTTCAGAATTGGAGCGTGTTATTACAGATAGAAAAGCTAATCAAAAGGAAGACACGTCCTATGTGGCATCGCTTTTTAAAGGTGGTATTAATAAAATAGCACAAAAAGTAGGAGAGGAGGCAATTGAAGTTGTTATAGAAGCAAAAGATGAAAACGACTCTTTGTTTCTCAACGAAAGTGCCGATTTGTTATTTCATTATCTTATTCTGCTGCAAGCAAAAGGATTTACTTTGAAAGATGTAGAGGCTATTTTAAAAGCACGTCAAAAATAAATCAAGAAATCCAGCCTTTAGCAATAGCTGATTTTGAAAACATAATTAAGTAAACGCCAATTACTAAAACCATAATAGGCATTATTAGAGCTCCTGGTCCATATACTTCCATATTATTACTGATGAAGAAATTATGTGACATTTGAATAATAATGCCTATTAATGAAATTAAAAACACGATTCTCGCCCATTTTTTGCGCAGCAGTAACCCTATGGCTCCAAATGTTCCACCAAATACAGCTATGGCAAAAGCTGCGGTAACCCAAGCTGGTAAATCTGCGTACAGAGTTTGTTCAGCTTCAGGTAATTTTTGCAGCGCATCTTCTGTCATGAATGCTTGTGTTAAATAAGCTGAAACACCCATTAAATTCCAAATTAATGCAACGATGCTGATAATCCAAAAGGATTTAGGTGGTTTTTGTATTGTGGACATAATCGAGGTTTGATTGGTTAATATGTTAAACAAGATAAGAATAATTTGTAAACCATGATTAAAATAGTAATTTTCGGAACTCTTAAAAAAACTCCGAAGTGTTCGAAAAACGCCACTATTACTTAATTACTTGTCAATATTTAGGTTATCGATTTCATGGTTGGCAAAAGCAACCACAATTAAAAACGGTACACCTAATGATTGATAAAACGTTGAATTTTATTTTGGAAGGGAAACGGTTTAAAACCTTGGGGTCCGGTAGGACAGATGCTATGGTTTCAGCTAACGAGGCCGCCTTTGAGTTGTTTATTTATCATGAGATAGAAGATTTAGATGCTTTTCTTAAACTCTTCAACCACAATTTACCGCAAGATATTAGAGCTTTAACTATAACAAAGGTGGATGCCGATTTTAATGTGATTCAAGATTCCAAGGTTAAAGAATACCTGTATGTTTTTGCTTATGGCAATAAGTTTCATCCGTTTTGCGCGCCTGTAATTACAACTATTTTAGATCCATTGGATATAGAACAGATGAAAGCCGGGGCTAAATTATTTGAAGGCGAACATTATTTTAAATCCTATTGCTATAAGCCCACTGATAATGGTATTTACAACCGGGAGATTTTGACATGTGAGATTGTTGAAAACACCATGTTTACGGCAAACTTCTTTCCTGAGCAATCCTTTATTCTCCGGGTTAAAGGAAAGGGTTTTATGCGCAATCAAATCCGCCTTATGATGGGCGCTTTGATCGAGTTGGGTAGAGGGGAGAAATCCCTAGAAGATATTACGGAAAGTTTAAAACCTAATAATCATATAGCAGTTCATTATATCGCGCCAGCTTCTGGATTAATCCTTAATAAAATCGAATTTGAAACACTAAAAGATGCGACAAAGGTTTAATTTTTTAATGATGTAATTTGACTTTGTATCATTGATAGAGCTAATAATATTTTTGATAACGCCAAGCTAAATCTCCGTTTAAGCGTAAATTTGAATTCCAAAGTGGTGGAGAACTAATAGCTCAAAAAACGGATGAGCGTCAAAATATCAGAATTTAATAATAACGCCATTTTAAGGAAAACGCAGCAAAACAAATGGATGAACAATTTTCAGAAGCTTTAGATAACTTATATGATAAATTAGAAGGATGGTTTAATGCAATCATTGAAAATATCCCTAATTTCGGTTTGGCGATACTTGTTATATTTGCCTCTTACTTTTTGGCTAAATACATTAATAAGTTTACATACCGCTTAGTATCAAAACAAGTTAGGCAAGATTCTGTTAGCAGAATGGTAGCTAAAATGGCGGCTGTTGTAATTGTTTTGATTGGTTTGTTCCTATCTTTAGGAATCTTAAATTTAAGTAAAGCATTAACATCTGTTTTGGCAACAGCAGGTGTTGCAGGTTTAGCTATTGGTTTAGCGTTGCAAAACACCCTATCTAATACAGTTGCAGGTATTGTGTTATCTTTTAGAGAAAAAATACAAATTGGTAATTGGATAGAAACCAATGGATTTTCTGGGGAAGTTTTAGATATTAATCTGAAAAATTTTGTCATGAAAGAAGCCGATAATAATGTGGTTATTTTACCTAATAAAATCATTTTAGAAAACCCATTAAAAAACTACTCATTAACGGATAAAATGCGAATTTTTATCAACTGTGGTGTTGGTTACGAATCTGATTTAGAACAGGTAATGCAACTAACCAAAGAAACCATTGCCAATGCTTTTGATCAAGTTGAAAAAGCGGACGATGTAGAATTTTTTTATACGGAATTTGGTGACAGCTCCATAAACTATTTATGTCGTTTTTGGGTAGAAGCCGTAAACAAAAAACAGGAATTGGAAGCACAAACCATAGCCATGATTGCCATTAAGAAAGCTTATGATGCAGAAGGCATAAATATTCCTTTCCCAATTAGGACTTTGGAATTTAATAATAAATTAGGATTGCAAAAAGAAAATCAAGAAACAACAAAACAAGAATCTTCAAAAGATGATACAACGAAATAGTTGAAAACATTATTTGAAGTATTATAAAACTATTTAAAATTTTAAAATGAGTATTAATTTAAAATCAAACAACATGAAAAAGCTAGTATACATAGGCGTATTCCTTATTTCGGGAATCGTATTTGCACAGGAAAAATCAAGAGATAAAATGTCTACAACAGAAACTAAAACTGTAACGGTAGATGATGGACAGAAAGTTACTCAAAAGAAAGTTAAAGTAACCACAACAGAAGAAGGTGAAGTAAAGCTGTCTGAAGGAGATGCCAACAAAGTAAACCAAGAACGCATTGTAAATGGAACTGATAAAAAAGTTACGCAAACAATTGAAATTGATAATGATATGGATCCCTTTTACGACTCTAAAATGGAAACTGTAAATTATCAAAAAGACGGGACGGATTATAAATTTGTTAAAACCTCAAATGGATTTGATGTTTCTTCAATAAAGCCAGACATGGAATATGGACGCGCTATAAAAAATGTGGAGTCTAAAAAATATGAATTTAAAACATCTGATTTTTCAGGCGTTGGATATTTTGATAGTGAAGGAAATTTTGTTCTAGAATATTATGATAAGGACACCAAAGAATACGTTACTAAGAAATTTATGAGTTTAAAATAATAGTAACCTTATAAAATAAATGAAAGACTGTCAGTTTATGACAGTCTTTTTTTATAATTTTAAAATAAAAACAATATGGTACCAATTGATAAGCGCATATTCCCTTTTTTAAAGAAATTAGAAGAAAATAACAACAGGGAATGGTTTACAGAAAATAAAACGGAATTTAAATCGATTGAAAGTGCCGTTAAAAAGTCTGTTAAATCCTTATTTGAAGCCATGAAGGTTCATGAAGATATAGATCAGTTTAAGATATTCCGTATTTATCGCGATGTGCGGTTTTCTAAAAACAAACTTCCATACAAAACACATTTTGCAGGATCATTTAAGCGTCGTAAGCCCGAATTACGAGGTGGCTATTATTTACATATTTCCCCAAATAACAAATCGTTTATTGCCGTTGGTTTTTGGGATCCTAATAAAGAAGATTTACTCCGAATTCGAAAAGAGTTTGAAATGGATGCCTCGGAAATGCGCGATATCATGACTGCCGAATCCTTTAAATCCGTTTGGGGAGATCTGGAAGGTGATGAATTAATTTCAGCGCCAAGAAATTTCGATAAGGCGCATCCAAATATTGATTTAATAAGAAAGAAGCAATACATATTCACAAGAAAATTCAGTGATACTGACGTGTTAGAACCCAATTTTTTAGAGGTGGTAAACGCTTCTTTTAAAGCAGTAAAACCCTTTTTTAATTATATGAGTGATGTACTCACTACCAATTTAAATGGTGAGCGTATTATTTAATCTCTAAAATTTTATGGGTAATATTATTAAACGTCACCGTATCGCCAATAACTTTGCCTTTTAATAATTGACCAATAGGAGATAGGAGTGAAATACCAAAATAGGATTGATTTTCGGTTTCTAAAACACCTATACTAATACTTATAAAAAAAGTATTCTGTGTGGTTTTTACAATACTTCCTAAAGAAACAGTATCAGAATTCTTTTTAGGATTAATTAATTTTAAGGTGTCTAAAGTTTTGGTAGCATCCGTTAAGTGTTGGGCGTTCTTTTCCAAATCATTAAATAACTTGCCGTTTCCTGAATCATCCTCCATATCATTACTTTTGTCATTGGCTTCAATAGATTCTTTTATGGTTTCTATTTCATCTTTATAACTAGCAATACGTTTTTTTACATAGCTAAAACAAGCTTGTAAAAGTGCTTCTTTTTCATTCATAGTTAAGCCAACTGTGTTTCGAATAATTGAATGTTGCTTATTAATCGTTCTTTAACAATATTCATCATGCGTTTGTTTAATGCAGAAGAATTGGTAATGTAATAATGATACTCATCAACTGTAAATTGACCAATAATAATTCCTTTTAAAGCGTTTCTAAATTTGATATCTTTTTGAATGGCATTTTCAATATAGTCCAGTTGCTTTTCTATAGAGAAATCATAAAAAATACCTTTGTGTTTATTGGCGTAATTTTTAAAAACTTCAATTAATAAATCGTTTTGAAATTTAATAACAGGCCTTAGCGTGGTATTCTGAAAACGCTCATCAAGACTCATGGTATCATGGAATTTAGCTGATGGAATTTCAGGTCTACAGGTTAAAAGTTGTTCAGATCTATTCATGACATAAGTTTTAATAAATGTAAGAATTCTATGAGCCCTAAAAGCTTTTACTATAACGGAATATCAACAGCTTTATTAACAAATAAAAAAATACTATAGTGCAATAACATGTTTATGTACTTTTTATAAACTTAAAATTTGAATTACCTGTATCTTTGATTGTAGAACTAAATAGAAATATAAAATATGAGATTTCATTCACGAAAATGGGTTAAACCAGAAGATTTAAATCCAAATGGCACTTTATTTGGAGGTCGTTTATTAGCTTGGATAGATGAAGAAGCCGCCTTATACACGGTTGTACAGTTAGAAAACCCTAAAATAGTAACCAAATATATTTCGGAAATTAATTTTATGAGTTCTGCCAAACAAGGTGATATTGTAGAAGTAGGTATGCAGGTAACTAAATTTGGAACTAGTTCCATTACTTTAAAATGTGAAGCCCGAAATAAAATGACACGCGAAACCATTTTGACCGTAGATAATATTATTATGGTTAATCTTGGAGATGATGGAAAACCTAAACCACATGGCAAAACGCAAATAGAATTTGTTAAAGACCGTTTAAGTTAAGTTGTTTTAGGTTAATAAAATTGTAAAAGACTTGACATGAGTGGTTTAGTTTTGTAAATTATAGTAAAATTTAAATTATGAAAACACTTACTGTATTACTGACTTTTTTTATATCCATAAATTTGTGGGCACAAGATCCCCTCTTGCAGAAAAATAATCCAGCCTTGGATAAGCAGGCCAAAGAATTAACCCAAACGTATAGTAAAGAATTAGCACTGAATGGTGAACAAATTGGCATGTTTGAAAATAAGGTAGAAGAATTCTTAATTCGCAAAGAAAAAATTGAAAGAGAATTTGAAGGTCGTGAAAAATTGAACATGTTATATACCTTGCAAACAAGAGAAATAGCTGAAATGGATAATATATTAACCCGGCCACAATTGGAACTCTATAAAAAAATTAGACCAACCATTCAACCCTTGGAGCAATTGGAAGAGGATAAATAGTAGGTTTTCCAATTCGTTATAAGTATATCCGCCAAGAATTATTGTTTTTTATCGATAAAAATGTACGTTAATAAGAAACAAAATCCATTCAACGTAAATATTTTACGTTCATAAGATTTTTTATAGGCAAAGCAGTATAGTTGCTTAATTTTGAAGTAATTATCAAATGTTGTCTTATGAAAAATCTATTAACAAGCCTGCTTTTTATAGGTGCTATCGGTGTTATTTATGCTCAAAATTCAGTGCAAAAAACAAAATATTGTGACCATGTATCTAAACTTATAAAAAATCAAAACCCATTTTATGCTTATGATGAGGCAACTCTAAAAAGTGAAGCATCAATGGTGGAGCACCAAACACAATCTCATAAACTTAAAATTACTGGAACGGTTTATCAAACCGATGGCGTTACACCAGCTCCAAATGTTATTATATTCATTCAACAAGCCGATGAAAACGGCGAATACGCCGTGGTGTCCAATTCTAAAATTACCCATGTTAAAAACAGGTTATGGGTTAAAACAGATGAAAATGGGCAATACACAATTAACACGTTTATTCCAGGTTCCACAACAAAGCCGTTAATTTATCCGCATGAATTGCAACCCATGCATATCCATGCCATGATTAAGGAACCAGGGAAACCTGAATATGCTATGCATAGGATGTTATTCGATATCGACCCTTTAATTACGAAGTCCTGCAGAAAGCGCCTAAAACGAAAAAACATTGATAGTATTTTAGCCTTAAAAACAGAAGGCGATGTACAAATAGCTACTAAAAATATTGTTTTGGAATCACAAAGTGAAAGTCTGTAATATTATATAAAATGCTATAATTAGTTGAAAAGCATGGCGTTTTAACATTTAAATTAAAAGGTTTTGTCGTATTTTGCATAGTCCAAACTATCAATAATCAAAACCTAACGAATGAGGCTACTTTACTTATTCTTACTTTTCGGAATTTTTTGTACCACGATTTTTTCGCAAACTACCGCTATTCCTGACCCTAATTTTGAACAGGTTTTAATAGATCAAGGAATTGATACCAACGGTTTAAATGGAAACATATTAGATTCAGATGCCCAAGTAGTTACAATTTTAGACCTAGGAATAAATGGTATTGTTGATATTACCGGAATTAATGCTTTTATAAATATTACAGATTTAGATTTAGGAACAAATCAAATTGCCGATATTAATCTATCTACTTTAACCCAACTTATCACATTAAGATCGGAAGATAATGATGCTTTAACAACATTAAACGTTACACAAAACACACTTTTAGAATATGTATTTCTTGCTAGTAGGCCTTCTTTGCCTGGAATTCCACCAATAACCGTAATGGATTTTTCCCAAAACAGTAATATTATCTCCATTGAAATACGGTGGTTTAATAATGTGTCAGATTTTATTACGCCTGTAACCAACACCTTAACGCATGTAAATATTCGTGCTTTAGGGGACGCAACTTTAGATTTTTCGTTGTTAGATAATTTGGAAGATCTACAAATACGTGGAAGTTCTATTGCAACAAACATCACACTTCCCAATGTGTTCACCAATTTAACGTACTTAAATATTACGAGTATTAATATTCCAACTATTGATATTTCAGATTATATAAACTTAGAAGCTATTTACTTTTGGGGAACCTATGTGGAGAATTTAATTTTACCCAACTCTACGACCTTAACGGATATTTTCATCATTCTTCATAATATTCAGATTCCGATGGATTTCTCCATCATGCCAAATTTAACGGATATTGATATTACATTAAATCAAACAACACCCTTGGTTGTTGATGTAACTCAAAATTATCTATTAGAAGATTTGGATTTAGCCAATAATGATATGACATCTCTGGATGTGACTTAAAATGCAGTTTTAAGAAATTTGGATATCAGTCGGAATAATTTAACGTCTCTTGATTTAACCCAAAATTTAGAGCTATATAGATTAGATGCTTATGAAAATCAGTTGCCTAGCATTGATTTAACTCAAAATATCATTTTAGAATATTTAAATTTAAGACAAAACCTAATACCTATTTTAGATGTAACACAAAACATAATAATTAGATCTATAAATATTGCCAATAATTTGTTTACAGGTACGGGTTTAGATTTAACTCAAAACCCTACACTAGCTTCGTTTGTGGCTTCTTTTAATCAAATAGAATCCTTGGATATTAGTCAAAATGCTAATTTGAGTTATTTAGTTTTGGATAATAATCTATTTTCGGGAACGGATATTATGGATCAATTTTATACCATTCGTTTAAATGCTGGTGGGATTTATGGAGGTTCTTTAATATTGAGTCATAATTTATTGTCGGGACAAATACCAGACTTTGCTTCATTAATAGCTATGAGGTTAGGACAACCAATTGGATTTAATTTAGCTTTTGATAATAACTATTTTGAATTTGGTCATTTTGAAAATCAACATGCTGATTTAGTGCTGTATGATAACACATTTGGTCCACCTCCGCATTGGAACACCATTCCAAATATTCGCGATTATTTTTATGCACCACAAGCTAAAGTGGATGTAATTGAAACCATAAATGCCAATGCTGGAGATGCTGTAACCTTAACAACAGCATGCGCTGGTAACCAAAATCATTATACCTGGTTTAAAAATGGCGTAGCTATTCCTGACGCTCCCGATTCTCCAACTTATACTATTCCGGCTGTTACTAGTTGTGATGAGGCTGTATATCATTCGGAAATCTTGAGTGATTTGGTACCATTTGAAAACGCAAGTCCGGCCGGAACTGGAGGAAAAAACTTGTTGCTAATTAGAAACGATATCACCTTAAATATTACATCACCTACAGAAGATTGTGTTAATCTTATTTCACCTGCACCTGGAAGTACAGCCATACCTATTAACGAAACACTTACGTGGTCGGACAATTTAGGCGCATGTGGTTATTTTATTAGTATAGGAACAACGTCAGGCGGAACAGACATTTTGGATAATGAAGATGTTGGGGATGTGAATAGCTTTAATTTAGGTACAGATTTTCCATTAAACACGGTCATTTATGTTACTATAACACCTTATTTTTATAGTGGAACGACTTTAATCTGTACGGAAGTTAGTTTTACAACAGCGGCAACTGCAAGTCCTACAGTTTGTACACTATTAAATGCACCAACTGCAGGCGAATTACATGTGCCCTTAATAGCCAATGTTTCTTGGGACTCAAGTCCATATGCAACGGGTTATATTATTTCCATGGGAACAACGCCGGGAGGAATAGATATTGCCGATACCATTGACGTTGGTAATGTTACGTCCTATAATCCACCAATGAATTTGCCTGAATCTACAATAATTTATGTAACCATATCACCATATAATAGTTTGGGAATTATTTCAGGTTGTACTGAAGAAAGCTTTACCACGGAAGGGTTTTATCCGCCTTGTACTAATTTAATTGCGCCGTTGAATGCGTATACAAATGTTGCTATTTCATCTGATATATCTTGGAATCCAATTTCTGAAGCAACGGGTTATATTTTAACTGTAGGAACCACATCTGGCGGAATTGATATTGTTGATAATTTAGATGTCAATAATATGACAACTTATAATTTTCCTGCGGATTTACCTTATGGAACCCAAATTTTCGTGTCAGTTACGCCTTACAATTCAGCAGGAAACGCTTTGGGTTGTACCGAAGAAACATTTACAACAGAAATTATTCCACCAATGTGTACTGCATTAACAATGCCATTAAATGGGGAAACGAATGTGTTATTATCTTCTAATATTTCTTGGAATGCCATACCTACTGCAACAGGCTATATATTGACGGTAGGAACCACATCTGGTGGAATAGATATTGCCGATAATCTAGATGTAAGCAATGTAACGTCTTACAATTTCCCAACCGACTTACCCGAAAACTCCCAAATTTTTGTAACTATTACACCTTATAATTCCATTGGAAACGCGACCGGTTGTGTAGAAGAAAGTTTTACCACAGAATTATTGCCGCCAATCTGTACACAATTAACAACACCAGTAAATGGAAGCACAGTGGTTCCTGTTGCAACAGATTTGTTTTGGAACGCATCACCAACCGCCACGGGTTACATTTTATCTGTTGGAACCGCATCGGGCGGAACAGATATTGTAGATAATCTAGATGTGAATAATGTTACAACTTATAATTTACCAACAGATTTGCCTGCGGAAACAACTATTTTCGTTACTGTTTCACCATATAATTCATCAGGTACCAATTCAACTTGTTTTGAAGTGAGTTTCATAACCGAATTGCCTTTACCAACGTGTATTAATGTTGTTTTTCCTCTGTATCAAGCTACAAACGTTCCTGTTAATACTAATATTTCGTGGGCTGCTAGTGATTTTGCCACGGGATACACCATTAGTTTAGGAACAACAACAGGAGCAACGGATATTCTTAATATAACCGATGTAGGGAATGTAACCACTTACAGTCCGCTAGTTGATTTACCTAGTAATACTACTATTTTTGTAACCATTGGCGCGTATAATGGCACAGGAAGTACTGTTTGCGGTGATGATCAATTTACTACAGAAGATTTAAATGTAAATTGTGTGTCATTAACAACCCCACTAAATAATGCTACAAATGTCTCCTTATTAACAAATCTAACATGGAATCCCGATGTTCATGCAGAAGGCTATATGTTGACGGTTGGCTCATCGCCTGGTGGAACTGATATAGCAAATAATTTGGATGTTGGGAATGTTACCACTTACACTTTTCCAGCCGAACTGCCACAAAACCAACAAATATTTGTCACCATTCAACCTTATAATTTTATAGGAATTGCAACCGGATGTGCGGAAGAACGTTTTTTAACGGAATTACTAATACCAGATTGTACAAGTTTAAATTCACCCCAAAATAATGAAACTCAAGTGCCAATTAACACAACACTTTCTTGGTTGCCAACAGATAATACAACTGGATATATAATTTCTGCGGGAACCTCACCATTTGGCGCGGAATTACTAAATAATGTGGATGTGGGTAATTCAACAAGTTATAATTTCAATTCAGATTTGCCTAGTAATACCATAATCTATGTTGTTATTACACCTTACAATGAAGCAGGACCGGCTACGAGTTGTAACGAGGTGTCTTTTACTACAGAAGAAGTTATTCCATTATGTACGGAATTAATTATGCCATATTCAGGCGAAATAGATGTTTTAGAAAATTCAAGCATATCCTGGATCGCCGTTAATAATGCAACGGGTTATGTTTTAAATATTGGAAAGGTTTCTGGGGTAGCTAATTTAGTTTCCAATGAAGATGTTGGAAACACCACAACCTATAATCCAACAACTAATTGGCCAGAAGGAGAAACCATTTACATTTCCATTACGCCTTATAATAATGTTGGAGTAGGTGTTGCTTGTAATGAACAATCATTTACTATTATAAACCGCGATATTATTACACCAGCATTTTTTACACCAAATGGAGATGGTCAGAATGATGTTTGGCGGGTTGCCGATTTGCAAAACGAAATAAAACAGATTACTATTTTTGATCGTTATGGAAAATTAATTAAGCAACTTCATAATAGGTCTGCAGGTTGGGATGGTACATTTAGAGGGATTGAACAACCAACCAGTGACTATTGGTTTCTCATGGAATTACATTCTGGCGAACAACGACGTGGCCATTTCACATTAAAACGCTAAAATCCAACATATAATACTTTAACAAATACTTGTTACACTTTTAGTTTAGAAAGCCTACTTTTACCGTATAAATTATTTAGACTGTCTTCTTTTTTAAGATCCCTCTTTATCTTAATCAATCCTTTACTTTCTTCATTTCTTTACAGAACCAAAAGGACACATGGTGTGTGCTTTTAAAATAACAGTGTACCAAATCATAATATAAGTTTCATGGAAAATCCAAAGTTTTCACGAGTAGCTGATAACGATTTTTCAAAAACGTTACGTCGTCGCGTCAATCTATATTTCAAAACAAACAAATTAAGTAAAAAAGCAAATACCACCATGGTGACTAAAACCGTTGTGATGCTATCCTTGTTTTTTATTCCCTTAATTTTACTGTCTACGGGCTTGGTTACACAAACTTGGGTGCTTTTTTCACTCTATATTATTTGTGGTTTTGGTATGTCTGGGATAGGTATGGGAGTTATGCATGATGCCATACATGGTGCATATTCTAAAAATAAAACTATTAATAGATTGTTGGGGTATACGTTTAACATGATAGGTGCCAATGCAACCGTTTGGAAAATTCAGCACAATGTTCTTCATCATACGTACACTAATATAGATCATGCCGACGACGATATTAACACACCTTTTTTCTTACGCTTTTCCCCAAATGGCGAACATCATAAATCTCAAAGATTTCAACATATATACATCTGGTTCTTTTACGGAATTTCAACTATATTTTGGATAACGGCTAAAGATTTTGTGCGCTTAACACGTTACAAAAACATGGGGCTTTTAAATAATGATCAAAATTATCAGAAGGAAATTACAAAAGTAATTGCTTGGAAAATTTTTTACTATTCATACGCTTTGGTACTACCCATGATTATAGTACCTTTGTCATGGTGGGTCATTTTGCTAGGCTTTTTAAGTATGCATCTCGTAACCGGGATCATGGTGAGTATCGTGTTTCAAATAGCTCATATAATGCCTGAAACGGATTTTCCATTACCTAATGAGCACGGAATGATGACAAATGAGTGGTATCGTCATCAATTTGCAACAACAAGTAACTTTGCTCCAAAAAGCAAGTTGTTATTTTGGATTATAGGTGGTTTAAATTATCAGGTAGAGCACCATGTGCTTCCAGACGTTTGTCATGTTCATTATAAGGCGTTAAGCCCCATAGTGGCGCAAACAGCCAAGGAATTTGGAATGACATACCACGTTAAAAAGAGTATCTTTCAAGCGATTGTAGATCATACCAAAATGCTTCGGTCTCTTGGTAGAAATGAACCAGAATACAAAGCGGCTTAAAAACAGTATATAACGAAATTAAAATTACGATTACGCATGTTTAAAAAATGGATTAATAAATTATTTAATACGGGTTCAGCTGAAACATCACAAGCTGGAAGTACTAAATCAGGATCAACTAAAGAAGGTACTGTTAAGTTTTTCAATAGAACAAAAGGATTTGGTTTTATAAATGTAAATGGAACCGATGAAGAAATCTTCGTTCACAAATCAAACCTTATTGATAAAATAAAAAAGTCTGATAAAGTGACCTTTAAAATTGAAAAAGGGGATAGAGGATTAACGGCTACAAACGTTAAACGTTTTAAAAAATAATATCGTTTTACAATTAAAAACCATCCGAATCGGATGGTTTTTTTATGCTATTAATTGTTTTAATATTTGTAATAAAGTCTTTAAAATTAGGCTTATTTTTTGATTGGAATTGGTTTTAATTCAATAATTCCAACGGCATCCAATACACGAATTATAAGATATGTCATATCAATCTCATACCATTTTACACCAAAATTAGCACGACTTGCAAACTTGTGGTGATTATTATGATAACCTTCTCCCATCATTAGAAAATCAAAACGGAAAAGGTTTTTGCTGGTGTTTTTCATTTTAAAATTTACATAACCATAAATATGCCCAAACCAGTTGATAATGACACCATGAATAGGCGCCATTAAAAATGTTATCGGCAAAAGCAACCATTGCCACCAAGCGGTTGCAAAGAACACAAAGAACAAGGTGTATAAGCTAATCCATAATAATCTAGAAAATCTTGAACTAGCAAAAGTATCAAAAGACTTCCATTGTGGTACGTTTTTGGTAAACCGTGGATCTACGGCAATTCGTTCTTGATTTATATCTTGATATATAGTTTTGGTTTTCCACATCATGGCAAACATATTGTCATCATACGATGGCGAATGTGGGTCTTGCTCCGTATCTGTGTAGGCATGGTGCATACGATGCATGATACCATAACCATAGGCGCTTAAGTAACTAGAACCTTGGAAAATCCAAGTTAAAACAAAGGTAATGCGTTCCATGGTTTTGGACATAGTAAAAACTTGGTGTGCTGCATAACGATGTAAGAAGAAAGACTGAAAAAATAAGCCACCATACCAAAGCACTAAAACGAAAATAACGACTGCCATATCTTTTTTTGCAAAGATAATTTGTGGTCAGGTGTTAAACAATGAACCTAAATTAAGAAACCTATGTTTTGGGTGCAGTAATAACAGGAAATAAGCCAATCCAATAAGTGAAATTTCAAAAATAATTAAGCTTAAATACGTTTCCGAATGCGGCTTAATGCTTGAGGCGTAACACCAATATAAGAGCTTATATATTTTAAAGGGACTTCTTTTAGTAACTCTGGTCGTTCCTTAAATAATTTCAAATAGCGTTCTTCGGCTGTTAGGTTTAACAAGTGTTGCTCGCGTCTGGATTTGATTAAAAACAAACGTTCAGCAGTTAGCCTACCAATTAAATTTCCAATTTGGGTGTTTTTGTAGACGTCTTGTAAATCGGCATAGCTCATACTTAAAAGTGTGGTGTCCGTTAAAGCTTGGAGCTCATAAGCTGAAGGAGATTGGGTTAAGAACGAATCATAAGCACTTACAAATTGATCCGTAAAACTGAAACCAAAGGTAATTTCTTTTTCAGGGTTTTCCTTTGGAATAAATAAACGTACTACACCAGACTCAATAAAAGAAATATGATTTTCTATGTCATGTAGCTTTAAAAAAATATGCTTTTTGGGAATTACACGACGCGTTAATTTAGATGTGAAAAATGCCCAATCTGCATCTGATATGGTTGCTATTTGTTCTAAATACGTTTTAATTTGTTGCACCTATATTGCTTGTAAAAGTTGATTGGCGAAGGTAATAAATTTTGCATGACGATATAATGTTTTTGCTTTATAGCGCCAATTATGTGTCTTAATTTCTACAAACAAAAAGGTCATCCAAAAACGGACGACCTCTTAACTACTTACTAAAATAAACTAAACTTACTTTAAACTTTCCAGTATTTTTTCTGCCACTAATTCAGATGATGCCGGATTTTGACCTGTAATTAAATTACCATCCTGAACGGCATAAGCCGCCCAATCATCCTTTTTTGAATAGATTCCACCATTATTATTAAGCATATCTTCAACTAAAAAAGGTACCACATCAGTCAGACCAACAGCAGCTTCTTCTGTGTTGGTAAAACCAGTAACTTTTTTCCCTTTTACTAATGGGTTTCCATCTGTACCTTTTACACGTTTTAAAGCAGCAGGTGCGTGACATACAAAACCTATAGGTTTGGCTTGGCTATTAAATTTTTCGATTAGTGCAATAGATGTTTCATCATTTGCTAAATCCCATAAAGGACCATGTCCGCCTGGATAAAATACAGCGTCAAAATCATCTGGATTCATATCGGATAATTTCTGTGTGTTCGCAATTCGTGCCTTGGCTTCCTCATCTTTATCAAAACGTTTGGTGGCTTCTGTAGCAGCATCTGGCGTATCACTACTTGGATCAATAGGAGCAGCACCACCTTTTGGTGTTGCAATAGTTATGGTTGCACCTTTATCTAATAACGTGTAATAAGGGCTTGCAAATTCTTCAACCCAAAATCCTGTTTTCTTTCCGGTATCTCCTAATTTATCGTGAGATGTTAATACAAATAATATATTCATAGTTTTTTCTTTTTTACTGTTTAATGGTTCTTCAAAAACGCTTTCAGAAGTATTTTTTATTTTGCTGTCTTTACAGCTTGAAACTGTAAGAATGGTTAGCACAAATGCGACGGTTTGAATAAGTTTCATTTGTAAAACTAGTAAGCCATTTTTACAATTTTTTCCACCTTGTCTGGAGATAAGGATTGGTGTTCACCTAATCCTAACCAACCACGATCCGTGAATCGTTGCGATATGGTTTCTGCAGTACCTTCAAAGTCTTTGGTATAATCAGAGAGTTTGGTATTAATTCCCAAAGCATGAAAAAATGCGACAGTTTTTTCAATAGCTAAATATGCAATGTCATCTGTGTTGCCTTCTGTAATATTCCAAACACGTTCGCCATATTGTGCTAATTTGTCTTTTTTCGCTTCAAAATTATACTTGTAATGACTTGGTGCAATAACGGCGAGAGTCCGTGCATGGTCTATGCCAAATAAAGCGGTTAACTCATGGCCAATGGCATGAACTGCCCAATCTGTAGGAACACCTTTTTGAATGAGTCCGTTTAAGGCCATTGTACAGCTCCACATGAAATTTGAAGCTGCTTGATAATCTGTTGGATCTTTCAATACCTTTGGAGCGACCTCTATAATGGTTTGCATAATACTTTCAGCAAAACGATCTTGTAATAACGCACCACTAGGATAGGTCATATATTGTTCTAAAACATGTGTGAAGGCATCTGCTAAACCATTAGCCAATTGGCGCTCAGGAATAGAGGTTATAACCTGTGGATCCAAAATGGAAAACTCTGGAAATAAGCCAGGACCACCCATGCTTAATTTTTCTTTCGTTTCAGCTCGGGTAATTACGGCACCTGAATTCATTTCAGAACCGGTTGCAGGTAGGGTTAAAACCGTACCAAATGGCAAGCCTTTTTCGGTTCTAATATTATCGGCTAAAATATCCCAAGGTGTAAGACCTTCATATAAGCCCGCAGCTGATAAAAATTTAGTACCATCAATTACGGAACCACCACCAACAGCTATTAAAAAGTTGATATTTTCTGTTTTAATAATTTCCAATGCTTCCAATAAAACAGCATATTCTGGATTGGCAGGGATGCCACCAAATTCAATAACGGTTGCATTACCCAATGCTGCTTTTACTTGATTATAAATACCGTTTTTCTTAATACTTCCGCCACCATACAAGAGCAGAATTTTAGCGTTTTCAGGTATTTCGTTCTCTAATTTTTTGATACTATCCTTTCCAAATATAATTTTGGTCGGGTTTTTAAATTCAAAATTGTTCATAATATTTTTTTTATGTTTTTCTAAAATTTAGATTTTAACAATCATTTTACCTTTGTTTTTACCTTCAAATAAATCGATAAAAGCTTTTGGAATGTTGTCGAAACCATCTACTATTGTTTCTGTATAGGTAAGTTTTCCTTCGGATAACCATTCTGATAGTTGCTTCATGGCTTCAGGAAATTTTTCTGCATAATTCGAAACGATAAAGCCTTGCATGAGTGCGCTATTTTTAACTAGAAATGGTTGTACGCTTAAGCCTTTTGGCAATTCAGTGTTATTGTATACCGATATAGCGCCACAATTAATAATGCGTGCAAATTTGTTAATACTAAAGAATATAGCATCAGAAATTGGTCCTCCTACATTATCAAAATAAATATCCACGCCATCTGGAGCAGCTTCGGCTATTGCCGATTTCATATCGTCTGTTGTGTTATAATTAATACCTGCATCAAAACCAAATTTGGATTTTAGCATGTCAATCTTTTCATCTGTACCAGCTATACCAACAACGCGTAATCCAAGGATTTTCCCTATCTGACCAACAACAGATCCAACGGCTCCTGCAGCTCCCGAAACGACTAATGTTTCGCCAGCTTGCGGTTTACCAATTTGTGTTAATCCACAATAAGCTGTTAAACCGGTCATGCCTAAAATTCCTAAATATGCACTCAAGGGTGCTTTGTTAGCATCAACCTTTAAAAGATCTTCGCCCTTTGATATTTGTTGGGTTTTCCAATCCAACATACCTGAAACATAATCACCTTCCGAAAATTTGTCGTTTTTAGAGTCGATAACTTTGGCTACAACACCAGAGTGAATGGGTTTGTTCAATTCAAACGGAGGAACATAAGACTTGGCGTCACTCATGCGACCACGTAAATAAGGATCTACGGAAACGTATGCCGTTTCTAATAACATTTCACCAGAACTGATGGTTTCTTTTACGTCTTCTGTTATAAACTCGAAATCTGAAAGCGTTGGTTTGCCTTCAGGTCTATTTTTTAATAATATGGTTTGTGTTTTCATTATATGATAATTTTATATGTTGTGTTCAATTGTTTTTATACTGCTCCAAGCCGATTGAAAAGCTGCATCTATTTGTGTCTGGTCGAGTTGAAAATTACCACGCTTTTGTGCCATCATTAAAAAGGATAATGGATTAATAGCATAGGCATATAATATATAGTTGGATAGAGGCTTTATAACACCTTCTTGCTTTCCACGTTCCCAAAGGTCGAGTAGGGGTTGTAAATGTTTAATCCCTTGTTGCACACTAGGTTCGTCAATCATGGGTGTGTTATCACATTGCGCTAAAAACATGGCTTTGTCAAGTTCGGTCTGTTTAAATTCGGCTATGCGTTTCCAAATGGTTTCAAATCCAGATTCAACAGAAACTTCATCACTATAGGTAGCAAAGGCAAAATCCGTATATGCGGCTTTTACTTCTAAATAGGTTTTATTAACCAAATCCTGTTTGTTTTCAAAATAGAGGTAAATAGTTGCTGGCGATACATTGGCCATCTTCGCTATTTTACTCATAGGCGTGGCGTGAAACCCATTATTATTTACTAACTCAATGGTAGCTTTAATAAGGGCGTTTCGTTTATCGATACTTTTCTGAAGTTTTGCCATGTTTTTTAATTCTTGTACAAAGATAGATTAAAAAATGAATGTTCATTCTTTTTTAACAAATGTTTAGGTTTAATGATTTAAGGTTGGGACAGGAATAAAAGGCGACTAACCATTAGGTAAAATAACGGTTAGCCGTAAACTTAGAATCAATTAATTCTAAAAAAGGTCAATTCTACAAGAATTGACCTTTTAAATAATAGTTTGTATTTAAATCTATTCAACCACACGCTCCACACGATTAACACTATCTGTTTTGGATAAAGATAAGCGCACAATACAATCAGCGGTACATAACAAATCATGAGGAACATGGGCTTCTAAAGCAATTAAATCGCCTTTTTTTAATTGTAATTTTTCGCCATTAACGCCAAATTCTATGGCGCCTTCAAAAATAGAAACCACAATAGGAGCAGGTGCTTTATGTTCTTTCATAATTTGGCCTTTGCGCATGACAATTCTAATTTCTTTAGAGTGATCGCTATCAAGTAGTACACTAATAGCAGGTTTATCTGTTTTATAAACCAATTGGTCTGTTATGGATGCTGTTTTCATAAATGTATATTTAAAGATGGATGTTTGTTAATAAAATGTTGGCTATAGCTTTATTGTATTTGTTTCACAAAGGTAAAGCATATTTAATAGCGGACAAAAATATCCGAGATAAAATATGCTTTTCTGATATTCCTAGATTTTAAGATAAAAATTTACTAATCGCTAATTAATATAGACTTAACGTTTACAAATTCTTTCATACCAAATCCACCGTGCTCACGACCATAACCAGAATCTTTTACACCACCAAATGGCATTGTAGGATCGGCCAAACCAAAGGAGTTGATAAAAACCATTCCCGTATCAAAATGTGTTTCAGCTAACTTTGTAGCACGATCTACGTCCTTGGAAAAAATTCCGCCTCCCAATCCAAAACGGCTGTCGTTGGCAATTCGCATGGCGTCTTCTTCATCTTTAGCTTTGATAAGTGATGCAACGGGTCCAAAAAGTTCATCATCGTAAGCTGGCTGTCCAGGTTTTACATTTTCTAAAACTGTAGCCGGATAATAATAACCGTCACCTTCTTGCGGTTTTCCACCACATAGAATTTTTGCTCCTTTTTCAACACTTTCCGTTACTTGTTTATGGATTTTTTCACGTAAATCTTTGCGAGCCATAGGACCTAACTCCGTCTCTTTTTCATTGGGATTTCCTAATTTAATTTCGCTCATAGCCTTTACAAAAGCGTCTTTGAATTTATCGTAAATGGCATCCACAGCAATAAATCGTTTGGCAGCAATACATGTTTCACCGTTGTTATAAATACGACCCATAACAGATTGTTTTACGGCATTTTCCATATCAGCATCCTTTAAAATTAGATAAGCATCATTACTTCCTAATTCTAAAACGGTTTTCTTTAAATTTTCACTAGCCAATTTACCAATAGCTTTTCCAGCAACTGGACTACCTGTAAGGGTAACACCTCTAACTAATTTATGTTTTATAACCGTATCTGATTGGTCGTGATCTATTATTAAAACGCTAAATAATCCATCTGGTAAGCCTGCATTTTTAAATATAGATTCTAAACGTTTAGCCGTTCCAGTAACGTTAGCAGCATGCTTTAATAACACACTATTTCCAGCCATTAAATTAGTAATAGCATAACGAATTACCTGGTAGCTTGGGTAATTCCAAGGCTGAATACCGTAAATAATTCCAATAGGTGCGTAGGTAATAATACCTTTACCGCCGTTGGATAATTCGCGGGTTTCGTTTTTTAAATTATCGGCAGCAATAGAGGCGGAATAATCGCAAATACCAGCACACAATTTTACTTCCTGATGACTTTGTTTAATGAGTTTTCCCATTTCGTTTGTCATAAGTTGTGCTAATTCGGACTTTTGATTTATTAATTCTTTTCCTATTGCTTGAATTATTTTACCACGTGCTTCAATGGATTTTGAACGCCATGCTGTAAACGCTTTGTGCGATTTTTCTATTATTAACTCCACTTCAGAATCAGACATATAATTATAGGTTTCCAACGTTTTTCCAGTGGCTGGGTTTATAGTTTTAAAGGTTTTTGTTTCAGTTTTCATAGTTTTTATTTTTTATTGTTGTTCACTTGGCACGATATACACATCATTAATATTTACATGATCAGGTTGTGATAAAGCGTAGTAAATAGCGTTGGCAATATCATCGGCTTTTAAAGTTGTCATGCTCTCCATGCCAGACATTTTCTCTTTAATGTCTTCATCGGTAATGGTATCAGTTAAATTCGTATCCACAGCTCCGGGCTCAATAGACGTTACATTAATACCGTATTTTGGTGCTAATTCTTGTCGTAGTCCTTCGGAAAACATTTTAACAGCAGATTTTGTAGCGCAGTAAACCGCACCTCCTGGGAAATAACGATTTGCAGCCATAGAAGAAATATTAATGATGTCACCGCCTTTATTTTTGATTAGAGTAGGGAGTACAGCTGACACACCATTTAACACGCCTTTAATATTGACGTCTACCATGGTATTCCATTCATCAGTTTTTAATTTTTCAACAAATGATAAGGGCATTAAACCTGCATTGTTAATTAAAGAATTAATGGTTCCATATTTTTCTAGTGTTTTAGTCACCACAGTTTCAAATGCTTTTTTATCAGTAACATCTGCAGTTACAACATATGCTTCACCTTGGTTATCTTCAATTTCTTTTTTTAAAGTGTTTAATTTATCTGTGCTTCTGGCCGTAAGCACCACTTTAGCACCTTTTTTAGCTAATAGTTTTGCTGTAGCTTTACCAATTCCACTTGAGGCTCCAGTAATTATAATGACGTTGTTTTTCATAGTTCCATAGTTTTAGAATTTTTTAGGTTTTCAGGAATGTAATTATTATCAATGTATCAGACAGTCTCTAATAGATTTATATTTAACGCAATACAAAAAATATTAATAGTAATTACGGATGTTTTTGGAATGTTTGAAATTTTAAACCAAACCTATTAGCATAAGTTTTCTTGCTACAATAGGAGAAAGAGGAATTTGCCTTGGCCTTTAATCAAAGGGGCTCATTATTTAAATTTCTGAAGAAAAAACACAATTAAGGAATAACCAACTTCAAGAGAAAATAGCATTTGGGCATCCAAAATTATAATTTGGTAGTAAATTCGTGCATTAGTAAAAACAATATTAGCTTGCTAAATCATGACACCATTGTGAAATAGTGATAATTCGGCAAGCTAATGTTGTAAAAAAGTTGATTAGTAAGTAGGTTACTTTTTAATCACTTTATAGGAATAAGATTTTTCATTAGTATCAATAATCAAAACATAAACGCCTGTAGCAAAATTATTGAAATCTATGCGTTGCATTTGATTATTGGATGCTTTAGAAGTAATCAGTTGCCCTTGTACAGAGTAAATGGTATACTTATAATTTGTTAATTGGGTATTAATTGTTAAGAAGTTAGAAACCGGATTTGGATAGAAACTAACAGCATTAAAATTAACTTTGGTTAAACCTAATGTTGAACTATCATAAATGCCTAAATCAATATCTAAATTGTTTGAACCACCTGCTGTTAGCGTCACATTGACAGTTTTGGTTATAGGATCAAAATCACTATCTACTGTGGGATCTCCACCTGCATTTTGAATACTAATATCTGGCAAGTTTAAGGTAGGTACTGCAGTTAAGGTATACGTTCCTGGTGTTAAAGCAGGTAAGATGTAAATACCGTTGGCATTAGATGTTGTAGATCCTAAAAAGCCATTTCCTGTAATGCGAATTGTTACACCTTCTACACCAGTCTCACCTGAATCCTTAATGCCGTTACCGTCCAAGTCATTCCAAACTAAATTGCCAATTTCAAACAAATCAAGGCTGTTTGAAACAGGGTCTGCTATACTTGTAGGATTTCCTAATAATGTTGGTGCGCAAGAGTTTCCTGAAGCAGCATAATTTATGATAGCTGTAGCTTCTAGCGTTGTTGTAGGTCTTGCAATAATAATACAATCTGAAACACCATTAAGATTGGTAATGGTATTGTTTGTTATTTCAGCATTAATAATATAATTTTCATCATCAATACCTGATGAATCTGTAATTAAAATTCCCGCTTGACTCATATCGGCAGGTGAATTGTCGGAATTTGGATTATCTATAGTATTATTATTAATAACTAAATTCCAAACGTCTGTTGAAACATCATCGCAAAATGGCCTAACATAAATACCGTTGTTTATGATACCAGATATCGTGTTGTTATCAATTGTTAAGGTTGCTTGCACACCATTGGATGTACTGTCACCATCTATAAACATACCATTACTCGTGTTTAAATTATCACCTATAATGGTGTTATTTGATATAGTTCCATAAAGGGTGTTATTAATACCATCTAAATTAATTAAAAGCGCATCACCATCCACATTGGTTAACATGTTTCCAGCAATAGTAAAGCGAGCTTCTAAATTAGTAGCTGCAGGACTACCATTTCCTAGGTGTACATCTATACCGCTACCAGATCCAAGCCAGTTGCTGAAATTATTATTGGTTATTACCAAAGTTGCATGGCTATTGTTATTTTCAAAAGCAACCTCTATAGCATCATCTTCTAATGTTCCTGTGTTGGAGTTATTATCAATCAGAATATTAGCATCTCCACCAATACCATTTTCACCTACACCAATTTTTATCAGGTCGTCATTGCCGAAATTACCAAAACTATTATTTAAAATAGAGGTACTCAATTCTGTAGTACTATTAGAGTTCAGATAGATTCCGTTTGTGTTATCTGCTGAAAACGCGTTACCAATTACGGATATATGACCCAATACATTGGACATATGAATAATACCTTGACTATTAGAGTTTAAAGAAGAGGTTAAGGTAAACCCAGAGATTGTAATATTTCCGGTATGTCCAGCCGCAAAAAAAGCTGGTGCCGAATTACCATTAATGGTTGCATTACCTGCATTTTCTGCTTGAATAGAAATACCATTTGGTCCCGTAGCAAGATTAATACTTTCGTTATAAGTACCATTGGCAACAACTATTATATCATTATTGGATGCGGCATTTACCGCAGCTTGAATAGTAGATTGATCTGTTGGAACATGGATAACCGTTTGTGCTAAAGCAAACTCTGTTATACATAAGCAAATTGTAAAAATTGTAAACGTAATTTTTTTCATGTGTTTAAAAATTTGGGGTTATTAAAATTGGGGTCAAATATAACCTTTATATAAAATTATACTAGGTTTAATGTATTAAAGGTTTAGGGTTTTAAAATTTCGGCAAAATTTTTATGCGGTTTTAACCCTAATTTCAAGTAAATGAATAGTATAGACGTACATGTTAATTATTTATAAGCGCTTCAATAGCGTAGTAGAGCCTGTTCTGGGCATTAGCTTGCGACCCAAAAAAGGAACGGAACAAGGTGCCATTTTCTGTAATTAATACCCATTGCGGAGTCCCTTCTGCTTCGAATTGATCATAGACTCTATGATGTTCGTCAATGTAAATTGGAAAGGGAATTTGACCATTTCGAAAAATACGCGTTATAGATGTTTTAGTTCCTTCTCGATTCTTAAAATCAGCATGAATACCAATTACTTGAATAACCGGGTATTTTGTTTGAAATTCATAAGCAAGAGGAATAGCGCGTCCTGTACATCCTAAACAGTCATTATTATAAATAATTAGTAATAAAATTTTGTTGTTGTACCTCGATATTAAATCAACAACAGCACCTTCTAAATCTTTAACATGAATGGATTGGATTTTTGAAGTCATATTTCAGTAAGATTTTAAGGATAACAGAATTTATTCATGGTTATAAAATTAATCATATTTAATAGATTAAAAATCAACTAAACATTATTTAATTATTAATGTTGTTTATGTGTTATTTACATGTACTTTTGCGCCCTCAAATAAATTTGGTATGAAGCGCATAAACGAATACAAGAAACTCTTTGGAGTTGAAAAGGAATTGGAACTTAAGTCTTTAAAAAAGAGCTATCGTGATTTGGTTAAAGAGTGGCATCCAGACAAGTTTCAAGATGGAGACGAGCGTCAAGAAGAAGCTGAAATAAAAAGTAGAAAGATTATAGATGGCTACCATTTTTTAGTCAGTATTGCACCAGAAACTATTGCTGCTAATTTAGAAGCTTACACAGAAACCATTACCAATTCTAGTATTGCAGATTATACCCATAAAGGCTTATTACTTGAAATTTTCTTTCAAGACGGTTCGTCTTATGAGTATTTTGGTGTAACGAAACAAGTGTATATTAAAATGATTAATAGTGATAAATTAAACCGTTTTGCAAAACGTAGTATCTATCCAAATTACACCTATAGAAGAACACAACGCACGCTAGAAAACGCGTAACACATAAAATAGTTTTTAACTTTTAATAAAAATTTAAAACTCCAATAGCGGTCTGTTTGGTCATATCTATTGGAGTTTTCTTTTTATAAATACATGATTATTAACACGCCTGATAATTGTCATGTTATCTAATTATTATATTTTATACTTTAGTAATATCTTCATTCTCACGAAGAAATTTAAAAACTTGGGTATGCGAATATTTACAATTCTACTGTTCATTTTACTGCTGAATAGCTGTAAGTCTGAAAAAAAAATAGAAGAATCTATTGATAATTATGTTCCCGCACGTACGGAATTAAGTTACGATTCTAAAATCTTTCTAGGTAATCGCTTATTTTCAGAAAAAACCTGTGTTACCTGTCACGACATAGACACCTATTTTAAAGCGCCATCGGTTATTGAAATTATGAAGGTGTACAAAGAAAACAACGCTGATATTGTGGCGTTTTTAAAGGGCAATTCCAAACCAATTTTAGATGTAACGGCAAGTGAAATTGCTATTATGCAAGACAATATTGATGGGTTCCTAAAAAATATTACCGATGAGGAACTAAATGCCATCGCTACATATATGATGCATGTTGATGAGTTGGTGAAAAATAGATAGCATTTTTTATAATAAAATGTGCATAAATCAAGCGTAATAAAAGCTATGACACATTGTGTTTATAAATATCAGCAATTTTCGGTCGGATTACTTCAAATGATTTGTATTTTTCAGAAAAATATTTTTAAAATGTCGAAAGAACAATTTATGAAAGAAGCTGTAAACGCAGCTTTAAAAGGAATGAATAATAACGAAGGTGGACCATTTGGTTGCGTTATTGTTAAAGATGGAAAAATAGTTGGACGTGGAAATAACAAAGTTACCTCTAGTAATGACCCTACGGCACATGCTGAAGTGACTGCCATTAGAGATGCCTGCAAAAATTTGGGCTCTTTTCAATTGGATGGTTGTGAAATTTACACATCTTGCGAACCGTGTCCTATGTGTTTAGGTGCTATTTATTGGGCAAGACCTGATAAAGTGTATTACGGAAGTAGCCAAAATGACGCTGCTAATATTGGTTTTGATGATGAGTTTATATACAAGGAAATTCCATTACCATATGCTGAACGTAGCATTCCATTTGAGCAATTGGCGCGCGATATTGCTATTGAACCTTTTCAGGAATGGACGAAAAAAATTGATAAAACGGCTTATTAGATTAGAGATAACGTCAGTTCGAGTGTTCCGAGTTTACGAGAAATGTATCAAGAACGTTTGTTATAATAAAACCTTCTCGACACAAAATTTCTAAATTGAAATTTCACTCGAAGTGACGATATAGTTAAGAAGCAATTCTCCAATCGATAGAACTTTCTAAAACAAATTGAAACTAAAACATGATCACCTTCATACTAAATAACAAAACCATTAAAACGCCAGAACATGCGGGAATGACGTTATTGGATTTTGTTCGTTACCAACAACGACTCACTGGCACCAAAATAGGATGTCGTGAAGGCGATTGTGGTGCATGCACCGTTTTAGTCGGCACTCTAAATGAGCGTGGTGTTATGGAATACCAAACTATTACATCCTGTATTTCACCATTAGGAAATGCCCATGGTAAACATATTGTAACGGTTGAAGGTACTAATCTAAAAGACAAATTAACTACGTCTCAAGAAGCCATGAAAGCAAATTACGCCACGCAATGTGGTTTTTGCACACCAGGTTTTGTCGTTTCGCTAACAGGTTTTGCATTATCAAATTCGGAAAAAAACTATAGTAATGCTTTAGATGCTATTAGCGGAAACATCTGTAGATGTACAGGTTACAAAGCCATAGAGAAAGCAGCACTTCAAGTGGTTGAAAAATTAGAAAATCAAGAAGTTCATTCTTTTGGTTGGTTGATTGATCATGGCTTTATTCCAGAATACTTTAAAAGCATTCCACAACGTTTACTAGATATTAAAGCAAAGGAATTAAATCAGCCCAAAGGAAAATTTGTTTCTGGAGGAACTGATTTATACGTGCAACAAGCCGATGATTTGGCGGATAACGATGTACACTTAATTGCTGAAAAAGGTTATTTAAAAGGAATTTCAATTAATGATGCTATCTGCACAATTGGAACCAATGCAACGGTTACCGATTTATGGAATCATACGGAACTAAACAGTTTGCTACCCAACTTACGAAAACACCTGAAGTTGGTGTCTTCAGAACAAATTAGAAATATGGCTTCCTTCGGTGGAAACCTAGTAAACGCGTCGCCAATTGGCGATATGACCATTTTCTTTTTAGCGTTAAATAGTGAGCTTACTATTATTGACGAACATGAAAATGAACGAACCCTTGCACTTAAAAATTTCTACCAAGATTATAAGAAATTTGACTTAAACGATGGGGAATTACTAAAGGAAATCCGTTTCAATATACCGTCAAATCAGTCCTATTTTAATTTTGAAAAAGTTTGCAAACGTACACATTTAGATATTGCAAGCGTTAATTCGGCTATTCATATTGCAGTAAATGACGATCATATTTCAGAAGTTCATGTATCCATTGGTGGCGTTTCCGCTATCCCAAAATATTTGCACGAGACCTCTAAATTTTTAAGGAGAAAAGATTTGACTGTTGAAATCATAATGCAGGCTAACGAAATTCTTCAATCTGAAATCTCACCAATTAGTGATGTTCGTGGCACTAGTGATTATAAACGACTATTGGCAAGACAATTATTTTTCGCACATTTTACCACGTTATTTCCAAAACAATTCACTTTAAACGATTTTGTTCAACATGCATAAAAACAAATCACATACCAATTTAGATTCTAAACTTGATGCCGTTACAAAATCATTAAAAAACAGCGTTAAAAATAGAGATTCGTACACGCATGTTCGTGGCGAATCACTCTATGTGGACGATGTCAATATCAGACAAGGTACCTTCCATGCTGTTGTTTTTGATTCACCAAAAGCACATGGAAAAATTATAAGTATCGATTATTCTAAAGCAGAAGCCTTGGAAGGTGTTGAACGTATTTTTACCTATAAAGATATTCCTGGTATTAATGAAATTGGGGGAATCATTGCAGATGAACCACTTTTTGCAGAAGATGAAGTCCATTTTTGGGGTATGCCAATTGCTCTTATTGTGGCAGAAACCGAATTTATTGCACGCCAAGCCAGACAATTAATTGCCATTGAAATTGAAGAATTACCAGTGATTACAACGGCCAAAGAAGCCAAAGCCAAAGGTAGTTTTATCAACGCACCACGTTCTTTTAGTTTAGGAGACACGGAAAAAGCATTTGCCAATTGTGAGTATGTGTTTGAAGGCGAAACTTTTTCAAACGGACAGGAGCATTTATATATTGAAACACAAGGTGCCTATGCTGAACCATTGGAGAATGGGAACATAAAAATCACATCGTCCACCCAAGGACCAACGGCTGTGCAAGCCACAACAGCGCGCGTTTTAGGTATTGCCATGAATAAAATTGAAATTGATGTTACCAGACTTGGTGGTGGTTTTGGTGGTAAAGAAGACCAAGCAACACCTTGGGCTGTTATGGCAGCTTTAGCCGCGTATTATTTAAATCAATCGGTTAAATTGGTTTTGAATCGTCATGATGATTTACGCATGACAGGTAAACGCCATCCGTATGAAAGTACTTATAAAATAGGTTTATCTAAAGACTTGAAAATTTTAGCTTACCAAGCGGAGTTTCTTCAAAATTCTGGTGCTGCAGCCGATTTGTCGCCAGCCATAGCAGAACGAACTTTATTTCACGCCACAAATAGTTATTATGTACCTAATGTAAGTACAACCGTTTTAAGTTGCAAAACCAATTTGCCACCAAACACCGCGTTTCGAGGTTTTGGTGGACCACAGGGTATGTTCGTCATTGAATCTGCTATTGCAAAAGCGGCTCATGAAATTGGCGTGAGTTCAAGACAAATTCAAGAAGCGAATTTATTGGATGAAAATGATACGTTTTCTTATGGACAAATTGCCAAACAAGTAGAAGCGAAAAATTCATGGAATTCGGCAAAATTAGTATTTAATAGTGACGCATTGGAGCAGGAGGTGGCTGATTTTAATAAATTGAATTCTGACTTTAAAAAAGGCATCGCTTTTATGCCAATAACTTTTGGTATTTCCTTTACAAATACTCCAATGAATCATGCGCGTGCTTTGGTTCATATTTATTTGGATGGAAGTGTTGGTATCAGCACGGCCGCTGTAGAAATGGGACAAGGTGTTAATACGAAGATGATGCAAATTGCCGCTGATATATTTTCCATTCCTATTGAAAAAATCAAGATAGAAACGACCAATACAACCCGAGTTGCCAATACCTCGCCATCAGCTGCTAGCTCTACTGCAGATTTAAATGGAAAAGCTACACAAATGGCATGTCATGCTCTTTTGGAGCGTTTAAGGTTAGTAGCGTCTGAAGAATTGAATAGTAAAGTTGATGATATATCATTGCGATACGAATTTATTCATATAAATGACAAAAAATCCGAATTATCTTGGACAGAACTCATTAGTAAAGCCATGTTAAAACGTGTAGCTTTAACGGAAAATGCCCATTATGCCACACCGGAAATTCACTTTGATAAAACCAAGGAAAAAGGCCATCCGTTTGCCTACCATGTATATGGAACAGCTATTATTACCACTACAGTAGATTGCACACGTGGAACTTATGAATTTGATAGCGTGAAAATGGTTCACGATTACGGAAAAAGTATGAGTGAAGGGATTGATTTAGGTCAAGTTGAAGGTGCTTTAATTCAAGGTATTGGTTGGATGACGATGGAAGAAATTGCGTATAATGAAGATGGAAAATTACTTTCTAATGCCTTATCAACTTATAAAATTCCAGATTTATTTTCGGTGCCTAAAATTGTTGAAACCATTCCTTTGGAAACTGAAGGTCATGAGCACGCTATTTTAAAATCGAAAGCCGTTGGTGAACCCCCTTTAATGTATGGTATTGGTGCTTATTTTGCACTTCAAAATGCAATTAAAGCCTTTAATCCGAATTATAATTTAAAGTTTCATGCACCTATGACACCAGAAAAAGTTTTGATGAGTCTTTATCAAAAATAATCTCTTTTCAAATCTTCATTTTTGATAACCGAATATTCAGAAATAGCATAATGTTCCAAAACAGCATCTAATAAATAATCGCGAACCACTAGAATTACATGGTGTTTCTCATCCAATTGAAATTTTGAAATCAATTGTTCAGCCGATTCATGCAACCCATCATTTTTCAATTCTAATTTTCCAATTTCATCAATAATGATGTAGGTATTAGGGTTATTAGAAGCTATTGACAATAAATAATTATTAGCTTTATCAAAGGCAGATTTTAAAAACCGAAAGCTTCCAATTTGAATAATTTTTTCAGTTTCAACATCAGTTCCAACTTCAAGTGCAACTTCTACTTCAGATGGTATCTTTAAAAAAAACCGTTTGCCAACCGAATTATCGGGACATAGCAAACCATCTACATCTTGTCGGTTTTTACACCAATTGAAAAGCGTGGTTGTTTTACCTGATCTAATGGCACCTGTTAAGATGTAAATCATTCGGTAGGAATTTTAAAATGGATGCAATTAGAAATACTATTCGCCATAAAATACTCAAATCGCGCATAACCTTTTAAATGCTTGGTTTCTTTCCATGTATAGGCCATAATTTGTCGGAAATATGGAAACAAATCCATTGCATTGCTGATATCTTCTTGATACTTGGACTCCTTATGTTTAAGGTACTTTCGAATGAACTTCAAAAGAAAAGGCCCTAAAACTAGATACCAAATCATTAAAATAAAGAAACTACGTAGGATAATATAAATCGCTTTTTGCCAGCCAAATAAAGTACCGCCAAAAAAGGTGAAAGCTAAAACAATAATAGCAATGGTTATGAGCCAAACCCAAATGATTTTTGATGAATAATTGCGTTTTGGGGTGTTAGTATTTGCAGTTAGAGTTACTGGTTCTAAATAAAAATCGGTGTTTGCTTTGGTTGCAATAATTCCAATCATACGATTGATAAAAAGTCCAGCCAGTAAGCCACAAACACCATAAATAAACAAATATAATCCAATCAAAACCGATGTCGTAGATGTTTCGGTAAGAAGATTTATTTTGTTCTGAATCCATGACCCATAGATGTTTATGGCTTCCCAAAATTCGGTACCATAAATTATAGTCAAGGTTAATAGTTTTTGCAGTGCCGACTGCAAGAAGGTAACCGCGCCTAAAACAATCAACGAAAAACTATGCCATGAGAAATTGGAAAATAAGAAAGCTGCTAGAACCGCTTGAAAACTTACGGATATATAGGCTGTAAAAGGGGAGTAGGGACTAACCGCCATTTTTATAATTAATACAATAATTAAAGCTTTTAAAATGGATTGCCATTTATTTTCGGCATAGAAGGCAATCAAACTAATTAATAAAATAGCGATTCCACCAACAATCAATCCTGTAAATGGCGAATTGAATACATGTAAAAAACCACCTAAACCAGATTCGTTTAAAGCCCAAAGTGCAGTTAGTCTGTTTATAATGAGTTTGTTGTTTTTCATGTGTACCTCCTGCGAAAGTAGGAATCTCTTTAAGATTTTTGCTTTAACTTATAGTGCACTTGAAGCAGTTGAGCAACCACACTTATAGCAATTTCTTTTGGTGTATCGCCTCCAATATCTAATCCAATAGGACAAACGACATGGGTCATACCATCCGGAATATTCATGTCTTTAATAAGCATGTTGTTAAAGCGGACCTTTTTGGTTTTACTGCCAATCAATCCCAAAAACTTGGTGTCTTTTAATAAAGCCATACTTATAATGTCAAAATCAATGGCGTGATTATGAGTGAGCACTAAAACATAACAATTTTCTCCCCACATTACCGCATCAGCAAACGTTTTGAAATCCGTTTCAGATACCTGGCATGTTGAAATGCGTGAATCTAATTCCAAATTAGAAAACCAATCGGTTCGTGAATCGATTAGCGTAACGTTAAATGGCGTGCCAATTAGTAATTTGGCAATCTCAACACCAATATGGCCTGCGCCAAACAAAAATAAGTTGGGTGATTGGTTCATAGGTTCTATCATAAATTCAACTTTTCCGCCACAGCATTGTTCAAACTCGGGTCCTAAAGTATAGCTGGATTCTATAATTCTATTTTCATTGAGTGCGGTCATGGCTTCTTTGGTAGCCAAAAACTCCAATTTGCCACCACCAATTGTTCCATACAGTTCTTGGTTGTTAGTTATAATCATTCTGGAACCTACCACACAAGGCGTTGACCCGTAACACTTGGTTACAGTAACAAAAGCAACAGGTTGTTGCTTTTTTTTAAATTCTGATAATAGTTCAATCCAATTAGTCATAGCTCATTAAATGAGACTTTAAAAGTAAGACTTTTTTAGTGTAAATTCTACAGTAGCAAGATCGGCTTGTTGTAAACCTGTTTTTTTTATGATTACTACTCAAGATTATGATGTTTTTTATAAGCAACCTTTCACAAAACATTAAGCTAACTAATTTGCCACGTTTCAGAACAAAGGACTACTTTTGCCCTTTGTTATCCGTAGGTCATTTCATGGCGACTGATAACAATATTTTCGAGATTTCGAAAGCAAGTGACTGCATTTTAAAAACTATGGGAAAACTAGACGAAAACGGATTGAATAAAGCCTCACGAATATGGTTACTCGTGGGAATTTTATTCATTGCCGTAAATTTAAGGCCTGCACTTTCAAGCATTGGACCATTAATCGATATGATTAGACAAGATGTTGGACTTTCTGAAACCTTACTAGGCTTACTCACTACGTTACCATTAATTGCTTTTGGTGTTGTTTCTACTATTACGCCCTTATTTACAAAGCGTTATGGAATTGGTAATACACTACTCGGCTCATTAATTTTATTGGCTGTTGGAATTATAATTCGCTCCATTGGCGGTGTTTTCGAATTGTATTTGGGAACTGTTTTTTTAGGAATTGCCATTGCTTTTGGAAATGTGTTAATTCCTGCCATGATAAAAAGAAATTTTCCGCATAAAGCCGGATTAGTTACCAGCTTATACTCTGGAATCATGTCACTAGGTGCTGCTTTTGCAGCCGGTTTAAGTGTGCCATTAGCTATGGAAATGAATTTAGGCTGGCGAGGCTCCTTGGGCGTTTGGGCCGGTTTAGCAATTATAGCAGTAATCATTTGGGTGCCTAACTTGAAACGGATTAATCGAACAGTTCCCAACCGAAGTTTTAAAGAGGCCATGAAGAAATTAAGTGGTTCCAAGTTGGTTTGGAAATTGGCTTTGTATATGGGGCTGCAGTCCTTTGCCTTTTATGTTATTTTAGCCTGGTTACCCGCCATACTTATGGATCGTGGTTATGATGCTTCTTATGCCGGTTGGATGCTTTCTTTATCTCAAGCTACAGGAATTATTGGTGCTATTTTTATTCCTATTTGGGCCGGTTCACGAAAAGATCAACGCTTGGTTATTGTATCTTTAATTATTGTTGAAGTCATTGCAATAATTGGGCTTCTGTTTCCAGAAGTTGGTTTAACAGAAATCTGGGTTGGTCTTATTGGTATGGTTTTAGGTGGCACTTTTGGTTTGGCCTTGCTATTAATTGTGTTGCGCTCAGATGATGCCGAAACAGCTGCTGAATTGTCTGGAATTGTGCAATCAATTGGCTATTTTATCGCAGCAACAGGTCCGTTTATTGTGGGTGTTATTTATGATATAACAGATATGTGGAGTTATGCGTTACTATTACTGGTGTTAATTTCAATCATTAAATTGGTAATGGGTATTGACGTTGGAAAGGACAGAAAGGTGTAACTGGAACTAACAGATTAGATTTTTTAGAGATGAAATTTGCCTCTACGTCATAAATAGTTCATAAATCAGTCAAAAGCAACAAATAATATCATAAAAACGTGCCATAAAGACGTTAATTATTGGTGGTATGTTATTTGATGTTTTCTAGTTGAAACCCGCATAACGAATTTATTTCCTATGAAAACAAAACAAACAGCATATTCAATTTTAGACCTCGCATTAGTATCTAAAAATCATACACTCAAACAAACCTATAATAACGCCTTAGAACTAGCTCAAAACGCAGAAACCTTTGGCTATACACGCTATTGGTTAGCAGAACACCACAATGCGCCTAATATTGGAAGTAGTGCAACAGCTGTATTAATTGGTTACGTGGCTCAAGGAACCAAAACCCTTCGTATAGGTTCTGGAGGCATTATGCTACCCAATCATTCCCCATTAATTATCGCCGAACAATTTGGAACTTTAGGGTCTCTGTATCCAAACCGTATTGATTTAGGTTTAGGAAGAGCGCCAGGAACCGATAGGGAAACAGCACAAGCCATCCGTTCCGATTTTATGCAAGCAGCGCATTCATTTCCAGTTGAATTAGAGAAATTGGAACAATACTTTTCTTCTGAAAATTCAAAATCTAAAGTTCGCGCTACAGTCGCCGAAGGTGTAGATGTACCACTTTATATTTTAGGTTCTAGTACAGATAGCGCTCATTTAGCAGCCAAAAAAGGTTTGCCTTATGCATTTGCTAGTCATTTTGCAACAACCCATTTGTGGGATGCCATTGAAATTTACAGAAAGGAGTTTCAACCATCCAAAACATTACAAAAACCATATGTTATGGCAGGTGTTAATATTATTGTAGCCGATACAGATGAAGAAGCACAGCGCCTTTCAACTTCATTAATCCGTATGATTTTGGGTATATTTACAGGGAAACGCGATTTTGTGCCGCCACCAACAGACATGACTGCTGAATATGAAGAGATATTACAGCATCCGCAAATCCATCAAATGTTGAAATATTCTTTTATTGGGAGTAAAGCGACTGTCAAAGCGCAAGTGAAAGAATTTATGGAAAAAACCCAAGCAGACGAACTGATAGCTGTGACCAATATTTATGATGGGAAAGACAGAATCCGCTCATATGAGTTGTTTGCGGAAATTATGAAGGAATTAAACGAATAAGAATGTCAATAGAAGCTAATCCTTATAAAAGTGTGATTATCTTTGCCCAAAAATAGAGTCATGTTAAAACAGTTTTCAGATTTAGGATTAAATATTCAATTGCAAAAGAGTTTACTTGCTTTAAAAATTTCCGAACCTACGGATATACAAAAAAAGGCGATTCCTATAATTCTCAATCAGAAGGATGATGTGGTTGTTTTGGCAAAAACTGGAACTGGTAAAACAGCGGCTTTTGGCTTGCCATTACTACAGTTAATAGATACGAAAAACGACACGGTTCAAGCATTAATATTAGCCCCAACACGCGAATTAGGGCAACAAATTTTTGCGAATTTAGAATCCTTTGCGGCAAACAGTCCAGATATTTCTATGGCTTCCGTTTTTGGTGGTATTCCTATAAAACCACAAATAGAACGTTTACAAACACCAACACATATTGTGGTGGCAACACCCGGTCGTTTGGTTGATTTAATCAAACGTGGTGCTATTTCCATTAAAAACGTTTCCTATTTGGTGTTAGACGAAGCGGATGAAATGGTGAGTGCATTAAAAGACGAAGTAGACACTATTATAAAAGACATTCCAAAAACAAGAAGAACCTTATTGTTTACAGCAACCATGCCAGGAACCATCAAGCAATTGGTTCAAAATTATATGTCCAAAAAAGTGGTGCATATAGAAGCTGATATGGCAACGGTTGGTCATCAAGGAATCGATCATCAATATGTGGTGGTGGAACCCATTGAAAAACTGGAAGTTTTACTACATTTTTTGAATTCAAAAGAAGGCGAACGCGGAATTATATTTTGCAAAACCAAAGCTGCTGTAAATAAACTGGCCAAAAAACTAGCCATTAATAAATTTTCATCTGGGGCTATTCATGGGAGTTTAACCCAGGGAATTCGCGACCGGATTATGGGTCAATTTAGAGAAGGCCATATTGATATTTTAGTGGCAACCGATTTGGCTGCTCGTGGTATTGACGTGAAAGAAGTAGCTTATGTGGTAAATTATCATTTACCAGACACCTATGATGCTTATGTGCATAGAAGTGGACGAACGGCTAGGGCAGGAGCCACAGGACTTTCATTAAGTGTGATACAAAAAGATGAAATAGAAGACATTCCAGAGTTCGAAAATGAATTAGGGATCACTTTTCATGAATTTAAAAAAGCAGACGCCCAAAGTATTGAAGAAAATAACGGATTAATTTGGGCAAAGAAAATTTTTAAAACCAAACCGAATCGGGAGGTATCTGAAGATTTTAAAGCCAAGATCAAAACCATCTTTCATCATCTAACCAAAGAGGAATTGGTCGATAAAATATTGGCAAATTATTTATCGGAATCGGGTGCCGAAAATATGAAAGTAGAAACACCAAAAAAGTCGAAAAAGAAATAGTTATTTGCTTGTATAGCTATTCAAAATATAATTTACAATACACTATTTAACTTATTTTTTCAACTCAAATATTCCATTTTTTGATATTTTAAAACATAGATAATATAACAATGTTTATATAAATGCAAAATCGGCCTACCGAAAATTTATCGTAAAATCTGAAATATAAACACCGTGAAATTTTAGGCTGTTTGAGCAAGAAAAATTTTTGAACCGAGGAATGTTTTTAATGCGAGTTCCTAAAATTTAGGTGTCGAATGATAAATTTAGATATAGATTCGTAAGCCTAGACTTTTTTGTTTCTTTTTTTCTCAATGAAAAAAAGAATAAAAGATTAGGGAAGCTTAATGATAAGTATTTATCTAATTGACAATTAGGGGCTCCAACGTTTCCCAAACGGTATTCGCAACAATCTTATGACCCTCCACATTTGGGTGAATCCCATCATTCTGATTGAGAGAAGCAATACCACCAACATCTTTCAAAATAAAAGGAATAAAGGCAATGTTATTTTGTTCAGCAACATCAATAAAAAGCTGTTTAAATTCCGTGGTATAGTCTTGTCCCATATTGGGCGGTAACTGCATGCCAGCCAAAATAATAGTGGTTTCTGGACTTTGTGCTTTAACCACATCTATAATGGCTTGTAAATTAGATTTCGTTTCGGTCAGAGCCACCCCTCGTAACCCATCATTTGCACCTAATTCTAATAGAAAAATAGAGGGCTTTTGTTTAATTACCCAATCAATTCGGCCTCTTCCACCTGCGGTGGTTTCACCACTTACACCAGAATTAATGACGGTATAATCTAAATTTAAAGAGTCAATACGTTGTTGTAAAACAGCTGTGTATCCATCATTTACATCATCTAAACCGTAACCTGCCGTAATACTATCACCAAAACACAAAATGGTTTTAGTGGTACTTTTAGGTTCTGGTGTGGTTTCGGATTGTTCAACCGTTTGTTGCATTTTAGGCGTGTTTCCAGTTTTAGCGTCACCACAGGAAACCACCAAAAGCGCCAAAATAAAATAACAAAACTTTATGAGTTTATAAGGGCTTGAGGTTGGCAGAACTGAATTCAATTGAGTATTTTGGGCATTGGACATGAGTCGCTATTTTAATTAAAAATTTATATGTCAAAGATATTAAAGATTACTGGTTTAGAAAAGACATATACCAGTGGTAACAAACAATTAACGGTCTTACATGATATCTCTTTTGAAGTTGAAAAAGGACAAACCTTTTCAATCGTTGGACCTTCAGGAAGTGGAAAAACCACTTTGCTTGGCATTTGTGCTGGTTTAGACCAACCAAATGCTGGAACTGTGGAATTATGTGGGCAGGATTTAAGTAGCCTAAATGAAGATGAACGCGCCCAATTACGAAATAAGGAGGTTGGATTTATTTTTCAGAATTTCCAATTACTACCAACACTTACAGCTCTTGAAAACGTGAGCGTACCTTTGGAGTTGCAAGGATCAAAAGAAGCAACTACAAAAAGTATGACTTTATTGGAAAAAGTAGGTTTAGGAGATCGTGTTCATCATTACCCGTCACAATTGTCTGGAGGCGAACAGCAACGTGTCGCTTTGGCGCGCGCTTTTGCAAATTCACCTTCTATTTTGTTTGCTGATGAACCTACGGGGAATTTAGATGACGAAACGGGAGAAAAAGTCATTCAGTTGTTGCTGGATTTAAACAAAGAAAACGGAACGACTTTGGTCATAATTTCGCATGACTTGGAATTAGCCAATCGAACCCAACAAATTCTACGCCTTAAAGGTGGAAAAATAGTAACCAATCAATTGACTACGGCATAGTGAATAACTCCAAATTTAACTCAAAATTACAAGTAGCATGGCTTTTTAAAATGGCTTGGCGCGACGCTAAAGCTAGCAAAGTACGCTTGCTATTATTTATGGCATCCATTATTTTGGGTATTGCTGCCGTTGTGTCCATTCAATTGTTTAGCACCAACTTAAAGGACAATATCCAAAGCCAGTCTAAAACCTTAATGGGAGCCGATTTTATTATCGATTCCAGACAAGTACCTACAGAGCGCGCAAAAACCATTATCGATTCCTTGAAACCAGATGCATCAGAGGTTAATTTTGTCTCTATGATTGCTTTTCCCAAAAATGGCGGTTCCAAATTAGTAAAGGTTCGGGGCATGCAAGGCGATTTCCCTTTTTATGGTAAAATAAAATCAGAACCAGCTACGGCTGCCAGTGTGTATCAAGAATCAGGTGGTGCTTTGGTAGATGCCACCCTGTTATTACAATTCAATATAAAGCCAGGTGATTCTATTAAGATTGGTGAGTTAACACTGCCCATTGCTGGCGCATTAAAATCCATTCCAGGAGGTTCAGCTATTGCCAGTTCGGTTGCACCACCAGTGGTGATTCCGTATCGTTTTGTTGAAGCTACGCAATTACTACAGTTTGGAAGTCGGAAGGAATATCAATATTATTATAAAGCATCAGATACGCTCAATTTAAAACGACTTGAAAATAAATTAGAACCTATTTTAGATTTAGAAAATGCGGACATCAAATCGCATACAAGTAGCACAGAGCGTTTGGGTAGGCGCTATGATAATGTAGGGAAATTTTTGAATTTGGCCGCTTTTATAGCTTTGCTTTTAGGTTGTATAGGAATTGCCAGTTCGGTCCATATTTATATCAAAGAGAAATTAAAAGCCATAGCCATTTTAAAATGTATGGGGGCTTCTAGGCTTCAAAGTTTTTTAATTTTCCTTATTCAAATTGCTGGCATTGGAATTATCGGTGGATTAATTGGCTCTATAATTGGTGCGGCGTTGCAAACCGTTTTCCCCTATCTTTTAAAAGACTTTTTACCCTTCACCTTGGAAATATCCATTTCGGTACAGCCTATTTTAATTGGTGTGTTTTTGGGTTTATTTATGTCGGTATTATTTGCATTATTGCCATTATTGCGTACGTGGTATGTGTCGCCTTTGGATGTACTGCGTGTGGATGAAAATGCATCACAAGAACCACGAAAAATTCGATTTTTAGTATTTGGAGCTATTCTAGTGTTCCTGTTTTTATTTTCACTTTGGTTGATTAAAGATGCACTTTATGCAGCCGGTTTTGTGGTTGCAACCGTTTTTACTTTTACCATGTTAGCCTTGGTAGCATTAGGTTTTATTAAAACCATAAAACAGTTTTTTCCAAAACACTGGAGTTTTACAGCACGCCAAAGCTTACTTAATTTATTCAGACCCAATAATCAAACCGTGGTATTGGTGGTGGCTATTGGTTTGGGTACGTTTTTAATTAGCACCTTATATTTCACGAAGGATATTCTGTTGGCAAAAACAGAAGTCGGACAAGCCTCTGAAAATGCCAATATCATCATTTTAGATGTGCAGCGCGATCAGCGTGAAGCCGTTTCACAAAACATTACGGACAAAAATTTGACAGTACTAAATAATTTAGCGTTGGTAACTATGCGCATGCATAGTATTAAGGGCCGGTTGGTAAATGACATTCGTCAAGACAGTACGCGGCAAATGCGAGGTTGGATTTTAAACCATGAATTTAGAACCACCTATCGCGATTCCCTAATAGCATCAGAAGAATTGTTGGAAGGCGAGTGGACACCACAATTAAAACCGGGTGACCCTATAGTCATGTCCATTTCTGATAATCTGGCATCCGATGCCAAACTGTCTGTTGGTGATGCCGTTGTATTCAACGTTCAAGGTGTTTTAATGGAAACAACCGTAGGCAGTATCCGAAAAGTCGATTGGTCTCAAATGCAACTCAATTTTTCCATCGTATTTCCGGCAGGTGTTTTAGAACAAGCGCCACAATTTAATGTATTCACAACCAATGTGCCAGACGAAACGAGTTCCGCAGCACTACAACAGGATTTAGTGGCTAAATTCCCGAATGTATCCATAATTGATTTACGCCAGATTTATACCGTTATAGAAGATATTTTAGATAAAGTTTCATGGATTATTAACTTCATGGCATTTTTCAGTATTCTTACGGGAATCATTGTATTGATTGGCTCCGTTAGAACCAGTAAATACCAACGTATTAAGGAAAGTGTCTTACTCCGAACGCTTGGCGCTAAAAACAAACAAATTCTGCAAATCACGGCTTTCGAATATGTCTTTTTAGGACTTTTAGGAAGTTTGGTAGGAATTATTTTGGCACTAGTCAGCAGTTTGTGTTTAGCCATTTTTGTTTTTAAAGAACCCTTTGTGCCATCAATAATTCCGTTTTTGGTGTTTTTGCCAGGTATAACCTTATTGGTTTTAGGCATTGGCTTAAGCAATATTCAAACAGTTTTACGAAGTTCGCCTTTAGAAGTCTTACGACGGGAAGGGTAGACTTCATAATTTGCTATTAATTTTGTAACTTATCATTATAATTCAATTTAAAAAACATGCTAAATATATTGTCATTACGTTTTCAAATTCCCACACAATCTCAAAACCCAGGAGACAGTGGTACTATTGATTTATCACAACCCTTTGATTTAATTGTGTATATCATCTTACCTATCTTTTTCATAATCATTTACTTTTTATGGAAACGGATGAAAAAACAGGATAAGAATAAACAATAAAGAATAACATATTAGGCCATCTCAATCAAGGGTATTCTCAACTTCAGCAATAATCTTTGACACCAATCCCGGTAAAGATTTATGCAATTCAGTTAAAACAAATCAACAGCAATCCATATATTATTGTGAATAATTAAAAAGATAAAACAATGATAAAACCAAGAGAAAAAACACCGGATTTGCATATTAGTTTAGTCAACAATACCACATGGAAATTAAGCGAGCAAGCGCCAGAAAATTTCACCATGATACTATTTTATAGAGGGAAACACTGCCCAGTGTGCAAATCCCAATTGGAAGAACTTCAAAAAAAAGAGAGTAAATTTACCGACCGAGGTGTAAACTTCATAGCCATTAGTTCAGACACACAAGAAGTTGCCAAAGAAACCTATAACGATTGGGATATAGCCGACATACCATTGGGTTATGGACTTCCTATAGAGGAAGCAAGAAAATGGGGATTATTTATATCAAAAGGTATTAAAAAAGAACCTGAACACTTTACAGAACCGGGTATTTTTATAATAACACCGGATCAAACTTTATATTGGGTGTCCATCCAATCCATGCCGTTTGGCAGACCAAGTTTTAACGACATATTAGGCGGAATAGACTATATTTTAAAAGAAGGCTACCCAGCCAGAGGAGAAGCTTAATACACAGTTTATGGTTGTCCCATAAATAGAAGACAAAACGAATACTAAATATAAAACCCATAAAAGCAGCATAACTGTTTTTATGGGTTTAAAAATAAGAAAGGTTTGGTTTATAGTAATAGGTGTATCCTTACAACCCGTTTTATGATCTTTAGGAAAATCGGTCAAATAGAGAGGCAGAACGGAATTCCAAAGTTCAGCGCAGATTATATCAAGAAAACACCAACCACATCTGGTTAATTAACCAGCACATCAGGAGTCCCCATTTAAATATTCAGAAAAATGAAATATTGATATACCACCAAAACAAATAGCAAAAAGTCACTAAAATTCCATTATCTTTAGCATAAACTAAACAAGCCCAAAACCCATTAAAACATGAAGTATCTCCAATTCCTATCTTGCTTATTTATCTTATTTGCATGCAGTTGCAATGAGGTTAACCCAAAAGGAGAAAAAGAGATCCGTGCCTTTGTTAAGCAGTGGAACGAAGCCCATACACAATTAAAGTCGCCTTATCTTGATAAGTACTATATGGCAGTCGTAACCTATTACGGCAAAGAGCGTACCCGAACCCAAGTACAAGAAAGTAAAAACAGCTTATTTCAACAATTTCCAGATTATACACAACGAGCTTTAAATGACGAAATGGTCATTACAAAAGAGGCGGCCAACTATTTAGTAACCTTTACCAAACAAGTTTCCTACAGCGGGATTGAAGCCCAGTACACCTCATTTTTGTCAGTGATGTATAAAAATGGTGAGTTCAAAATATTACGCGAAAATATTGCTGAAAATACCCACGATTTAGATACGCGTATTTTCCCAAGTTCCTTGGATAATAAAGTAATCCAATCTAAAACAAGAAAGCTGTATGGCGATTTTAACGGCGATGGACTTTCAGATTATGCAACGGTTATTTCGCCGGAAATAATTACCTCAAGTAGTCCAGTAGAATGCGAAGGCGGCTGCAATAGTGTCATTATGTTTAGCCATAAGGATTTAAACCCTATTACCATCCAAGGTGCTTACAAATCGCAATTAGAAAATCTTAAGGATTTGAATAATGATGAAGCAGACGAAATTGGTTTCTGGGATATTAAACCAACCTCCAAAACCCTATATGTTTATGATGCTACCAATAGCAGGTTACTTACCGAACCAGTTGTAATTAATACTACCGTACACAAAAACCTGAAATTGATTGATGTTTTTAAGAAAACTGGACCCAATAAAATTACCGTAACACATAGTGCACAGGATAATGGAAAATGGATTTTAAAAACGGAAGTTATTATATTGGATTAAGCTAGGCGGACTTATACATTTCATGGAGTAAAGCGTCTTATCTGGTTTTCAGCGAAAGCGAAAAACACTTTTTAAACGCTCAACTTGTGATAAATGAGTTGTAGTCTAGGAGGGAAGTACACCATGTTCAGCATGCCAATTAACTGCCATATAGTTTGTTAATCTGGTTTTTGTAGGTTTGACCAATGGGTATTTTATGGTCGTTGATTACAATACGATTGCCTTCAATAAACTTAATTTTGCCAATGGAAACCAAAAACGATTTATGAACCCTTAAAAAGTTGGAAGCCTCTAGCAAGGTTTCATAATACGATATTTTCTCATGGCTTACAATCATGTCATCTTCTAAAAACAGTTTGGTGTAGTTGCCATAAGCTTCAATGTACAACAAGTTGTCTATAGCTATTTGGTGCTGCTTTTTGTCACCTTTTACAAAGAATTGTTTAGGGCTGGTTTCAGAAATTGAAACGTCTTCACGTACCAATTTTGGGGTTTGAATAGTATTTGATACTTTATTTACAGCTGTCACCAATCGATCAAAGCTAAACGGCTTTAAAATATAATCTACAACGTTTAACTCAAACCCTTCAATGGCATGTTCCTTATAAGCTGTGGTAATAATGGTTTTGGGAGGATTTGTAAGCGTTTTTAAAAAATCGAGGCCTTTAAGTTTTGGCATATTAATATCCAAAAACATAAAATCCACAGTGTTTTCGTTTAAAAACTGCATGGCTTCCATGGCATTATAACAATGCTTTTCCAATTGTAAATGTGGTAGCATACTACAAAATTCTTCAATAATTTCATGCGCTAAAGGCTCATCATCTATAATTATGTATTTAAGCATGTTTGGAAATTTTTAAAGTGGATTTATAGATAGCACCTTCAATATAATTATTGAGTTCGTGCTTTTTGGGGTAAAGTAAGGATAATCTGCGTTTTAGGTTGGCAAGCCCAATGCCTTTAGTCTGACTCATCTCTTTGGAATCGAAATTATTTTCAATGTTAAAATAGATAGCGTTATCATCTTCATACAGGTGTATATGAATGAATGCATTTTCTGAAAGCGTTTCAACACCATGTTTAAAGGCGTTTTCCAATAGAATGATGAATAGTAAAGGAGCTATTTGCAAATCGGGATTGACATCATGCTTAAAGGACAGGTCCACAGATTTTTTATACCGAATTTTATGCAGCTCCATATAGTTTTTAAGGTATTCAATTTCATCACCCAGTTTTACGGTTTCTTTTTCACCTTCGTAAATGGTATAACGCATCATATCAGATAATTTCAAGATAACATCTGGTGCTTGTTTGGAGTTTTTAATGGTTAAAGCATACAGGTTATTCAAGGTGTTAAAGAAAAAATGGGGATTTATCTGACTGCGCAATAAGGACAATTCTGTTTTGGATTTTTCTGCTTTTAAGTTTTGAATCCATTTCCATTGTTCAAAAACCCAAACCAAGAACAACACAGGTATGGGTAAAAAGAAGATAAAAAACGGAAGCTCTTCTTTAATTTTCAAATAGGTTTCCAAATCGCCAGAAAACAATCTCAAATACAAAAAATACAAAAATAACGGCGTGTAAATAAAGGCTATTAATGTCCAGTATTTTTTAATGAATGTCGGGATTAAAACATAGGCAAGACCAATCCAGAATCCTATTAATAAGCTAAAGGTTATGGGGTTATCTGGAACCTTCATGGAACTATCTATTACTAGCGCAATAAAAAAGAGTGCTACTAAACCTAAAACCCTAAAAACCGTTTTCTTTTTTTCCTTAAGGTAGGTATAATAATGAAAGGGCAAAGCCAGGATAATACCCCAAAATATGGCATAAAAAACAATCTCAAGGGTTTGGTTTTCTGGCAGAAGAAGGAACCCAATATAATCCAACATATAAAATATGGGAACTATAAGCAACAACCCAATAAGAAAGGCTTTGTATTTTTTTATAAACTGAAACATAGGTCAAAAATACTTATGTTATCCCGTCTTCACAACTATTTGTACCAACACCATACTTTTTAATATAAACGCGATCTTTTTTTATATGAACCCCATTTATAGGGTTTTGCATAGTGTGTAACAGCGTTATAATTTGGTTTGTCATCTATACTTTAAGAACCTAAATCAGGTCTGTATGTTTGTGATAACATTTACATCCAATTAAAAAACAAACAGACAATGAATACCTTACAAATTAATAATCTTACCAAGACCTATCCCAATGGTGTCAAAGCTTTAAATGGAATTACTTTGGAAATAACCAATGGCATGTTTGGTTTGTTGGGTTCCAATGGCGCAGGAAAATCATCACTCATGCGCACCATTGCTTCTTTACAGGAACCATCTTCAGGAAGTGTTTTATTTAACAATATAGATGTGGTTAAACACCCTCATGAGATAAGAAAGCAGCTTGGATATTTGCCTCAAGAGTTTGGGGTGTATCTAAAAATATCTGCTGAAAAATTATTGAACCATTTGGCGGTTTTAAAAGGCATCATCAATCATAAAGAACGAAACGCACAAGTCACGGCACTTTTGCAACAAGTGAATTTATACCAACACAGAAAGAAAGCTGTCCATACATTTTCCGGTGGTATGCGCCAACGTTTTGGTATCGCACAAGCCTTATTGGCCAATCCACAATTGATTATTGTGGATGAACCCACAGCTGGACTGGATCCAGAAGAAAGCAATCGCTTTTTAAACCTATTGAGTGAAATAGGCGAAAACGTTATTGTTATTCTTTCCACACATATTGTAGAAGATGTAAAAAACCTTTGTCCTAAAATGGCCATACTTGCTGATGGTGAAATTATATCGCAAGGAAATCCTACGGATTTGGTTAAACATATTGAAGGCAAGATCTGGACCAAAATAATTCCTAAAAAAGACGTTGACAGCTACCAAAAAACGTTTGATGTAATCTCAATAAAACTAGTTTCTGGAGAAACACAAATCCGTGTATGGTCTGAACAGCAACCAGAAATTGGGTTTGAGCCTATCGTACCAAATCTAGAAGATTATTATTTCGCCACATTGTATAATCACAACAATTTAAAAGGCTAAACCATGTTTAAAAAAATACTACAATTCGAAGCTTTTTATCAATTAAAACAACGCGCATTCCCCATATTTGCACTCTTGTTTTTAGCATTGGGCGTGTTTGTTGGCCGCCAAGGTCATGCGCCAACAGGAATTCATTTTAATGCGCCATTTCAAGTGTATTTTTATACCAGTCTTTTTACTTTAGGGAGTGTTTTTATCATAATGTTTTTTGCTGTAAGTGCCATGCTTCGGGACAAACAGCACCAAATGGAGCCTTTAATATATAGCTCATCCATTAAAAAAAGCCATTATTTTTGGAGTCGTTTTTTAGGGACGTTCATGTTTAGTGTTCTGGCTTTTGCACCTTTTCTGTTAGGGTATTGTTTAGGGCTACATTTGTCTAATTTAGATGCGGAACGCATAGCAGATTTTAATTGGTTAACCTATGTACAGCCCTTTCTGTATATGGTAATTCCCAACATCTTTATTTGTTCAAGCATCATCTTTTCTGTGTGTACGCTAACCAAAAACAGTACGGCAACCTATGTGAGTGCAGTGTTTGTTTACACACTCTATTTTGTGAGTTCCATCTTTTTAAATTCACCATTACTGGCACAAGCAGTTCCGGCTTCCCCAGAAAGCATGGCTATGGCTGCTGTAGCAGACCCGTTTGGAATTGCTGCGTTTTTCGAGCAAACACAGTATTGGACACCATTTCAAAAAAACACACAGCTACTGTCTTTTTCAGGCTTGTTTCTTTTAAACAGGCTTGTTTGGATGCTTGTTGCCTTAATAGTGCTTTGGGCTACCTATCAATTGTTTTCATTTAGAAAGCTAACAAAAAAAGTTAAAAAAGAACCTAGCATTAAAAATGAAGAACAACGGCCAGTAGCATATAAAACAGTCAAGACATACTATAATTTTAAGGGACAAAGTTTGGCTTTTTTATCCTTGCTAAAAATGGAATTAAAACATGTTTTTAGAAGCTTGCCATTTATTGCCGTACTCATTATGTGGCTTTGTATTGTTTTTTCGGAGTTATATGCAACGGTTGTTAGTGGTGGTGAATATGGTGTACCCATATATCCGTTTACCAATCAACTTATAAACCTAATTGTGGATCCCTTAAGCATTTTTAGCCTAATAGTAATCATCTTCTATAGTTCAGAAATTGTATGGCGGGAGCGTAGCTTAAGTTTTAATAGTATTATTGATACCACTCCAGCAAAAAATGGAGTGTTCTTTCTTTCAAAGTTTGCTGCCTTATTACTGTTACCTATTATCTTAATAACATTAGGGATTTTAATGTGTCTGACATTCCAAATCAGTTTGGGTTATTCAAATTTCGAATTCGGTTTATATGCTTCCCTCTATTATCATTACGGCCTTCAGCTAATGGTATTTTGTATGATAGCCTTGTTTGTCAATAGCTTGGTTACAAATAAATACCTGGGCATGGGTATCTTCGGACTCATGGTGCTTTTAAGTTTTAAATCCAACCTAATAGGGCTGGAGCATCCATTAACAAGCATAGGGTATCTGCCAAGGTTACAATCCAATAACATGGATGGTTTCAATGCCGTTTCCAGCTTATTCAATCATCTCGCTGTATATTGCTTCGCTTTGGGATTGCTCTTGGTCATCATTTCTTTTAAAATATGGCATAGAGGCGTAGTGGCTACGTTTTCCCTAAAATGGAAACAGTTAAAACAGGATTGGTCCAAACTGCAAAAATTGGCTTTTGCATGTTTTACACTAGTATTTATGGGCTCTGGGAGTTTGGTGTTTTATAATACAAATATCGTGAATGATTATGTAACGCAAAGCGAACAATTGGATTTCCGTGAGAACTATGAACGACAATATAAAAAATATGATAGCTTGGAAAGCTTGGTTCGTACAGCTGTAAAAACAGAGGTTGCCATCTATCCAAAAGAACGACGCTATACGGTTAACGCGCATTACATGCTGAAAAACAAAAGTGAGGCACCTGTAGCAGAATTATTCATTACAGAACGAATCCCGTTAGAAAACATTCGTTTGAAAAATGCCAATCTGGTGTTTCATGATAGCGTTTACCAAACCTATTTGTTTAAGTTCAACAAACCATTGCAACCTAACGATTCGGTAGCACTTTCGTATCATCTGAAACATGAATTAAAAGGGTATGACACAGATGTTTCCATTGTAAACAATGGGACGTATATCAATCGTTTTAGCAATTTCGAACCTGTTTTGGGCTATACTTCCGGATTAGAAATCACGAATCATATAGAACGCAAAAAACGAAATTTACCAGAACGTGAAGCAGAAAACAATTCAGATGCACACATGGTTATGGAAGACATCAAATTTGAAAAAGTAACTTTCGAAACCATCATGTCAACCGATAGAGACCAAACCGCCATAAGTTCGGGACAGTTACTAAACCAATGGACTGAAAATGGCAGGAATTATTTTCACTACAAATCAAAAGATAAAATCATGCCAGCCATAGGATATTTTTCAGCAAACTATAAAACAAAACAAGTAGTGCACAACGGCATTTCCATAGAACAGTATTACGATGCTAATCATGATTTTAACATCAAAGACATTGAAAACAGTGTCAAAGAAACATTAAACTATTGTCAGGAACATTTTGGAACCTACAATTTTGATTATGTTAGAATTGCAGAAGTACCTGCACATTGGCCCTTTGGAGGCTTTGCGCATCCAGGTGTTATCAGCATGGTGGAGGATAGGCTGTATTTAAAAAATGTCAGCCATCCAGAAACCTTCAACTTGGTGGCAAAACGAACCATTCATGAAGTAGCCCATCAATATTGGGGGCACACCTTAACGGCAAAACCAGTGGCAGGCGCTTCTTTGTTTGTCGAAGGATTTGCCAAATATACAGAAGCTGTTGTTATGGAAAAACTGTTTGGCAAAAGCGCCATTTATCAATTAAATGAAAATGCCAGAAGCAGGTACTTTTCAGGGCGTTCGTTTGCAAACACTATAGAACCACCTGTCTACAAAGTATCAGGACAAGGTTATATTTCTTACGGAAAAATGTTAACCACATTGCTGGCCTTAAGGGATTTAATAAGCGAAGAAAAGCTGAATCAAGTTATAAAAACCATAACAGACAGACACAGAAATAGCAATAAATTGGAAGCCAATACCATTGAGTTTTTAAACGAGGTTTACAAAGTCACAGCCCAAGAACACCATGTGTTGGTTGATGATTGGTTTAAACGCGTCATTACCTACAATTTAAGTTTGGAGAAAGGGTCTTACCGTCCATTGGAAAATGGAACCTATGAAGTTTCGGTAATTGTTAAAGCAAAGCGTTTTCAAACTTTGGATACAGGGGAAATTAAACAAATTCCTATTAATGAGCCTATTAAAATAGGGGTTTTTAATACGCATCAATCCAAAATAAAGGATGATAATGCACTGCTGTACTATCAATCGCATACCATCAATAAAGAAGAAACAGAAATAAAACTAATTGTTAACCAATTACCTAAATACATCTCTATAGATCCTTTTGGAACACGTTCGGATGAGAATGTTGTAGATAATACTTTTAGGTTTGAATAGAATACAGAAACGTATATGAAAATACTTTAGTTTCTTAAAAAATTTTTTTCAAAACTTTCTTCTGCAATGTTAATGAACACTCTATATGCGACAAGCCTGTATTGAGCGAAGTCGAAGTATAGGAGGGAAGTGGAATGTGTTTGAAGGAATTAACTAAATTAATTGCTTTTTTTAATTCAATAATTATATTTTAGATGGATAATTTCATCGGCATATAAATATGAACAAAAAAAACATCATTGATACAATAGATAAAGTTGGAGACTTATCGAAACTAATAGAAGATTTATTAGTTAAAATGGGATTGGAAAATGTAAATAGAGTTTCAGAAAATCTAATTGAAGCTACGCAGAAAACAGCTCTTAAAAATCAAAAAATATATTTTTTAATTACTTTAAGTGAATTGAATGGTAAAGTTGAAGTTCTAGATGAAAGAATCAAAAAAATCAATTCTAAATACGACCAATTATATGTTGTTACTTCAAATGGTAAACTCTCAAATTATTTTAAAGGTTGGTTAAATAATGAAAACCCAAAGGCAGTAATTGAATATTGGAGTAGAAAAGAAGTAATTGATAATATAAACGATTATTATGAAGACTATTGGTCACATAATGATACGTTTTTAAAACCGTATGAAATTAGTTTTAATGATTCAATTCAAGCAGATAAACATCTAAAAAGTTTATTAAAATTAGATGATAAATATGATAAGTTATTAGAAATATTTATTGAGCCAAAATTGTATATATACAAAGAAGATTCTGAAACAGAAACATTAACAAAAAGTAGAGTAAACAAAGATAAAATTGTCAAATCTGGTAATTATATCCTTTCAGGAGAAGCGGGTACAGGAAAAAGTACATTGCTCAAAGAAATAGGGAAGAAACTCATTGAGAAAAATAAAGAATTAATTTTTAAGAATATACCTGTATTAATTAAAGCTAGTAGTATTCTTGAATCAAAGTTTAATATTAAAACAATTTTAGATAAAGAGTTACTAAAAATATATGAAGAATTTGATATCGAACGAATTTACAATGAGTATCAAATAATTTTGATAATTGACTCTATCGATGAATTTGAACGAGATAACCAACTGAAGGTTCTCAATGAAATTCATGGTTTAAAAGAAAATTTTGAAATTCGTTTTATTATAGGAACAAGAAATTACGATTATCTGGTAGAAGGTTTTAAATTAAATGACCACATAAGAGTTAACTTAAGCAATTTTGATATGAATCAAGTTAAATTGTTTTTGGATAATTTTTTTAGATTTAATTTAGAAAAATCAGATAAACTATGGGTTACGCTACATGATAATAATATACTAGAAAAAATACCAATAACGCCTCTGACTGTATCACTAATTTCTATACTTTTTGAAGAAAAGCAATATGAAATTCCAGCTACAATAACTGATATATATGATAATTTTAATATTTTTTTATTAGGAAGAACATCTGTAAAGTCTAGTCTTGAATTTCTTGATATAACAATTAAAGAAAGAATATTATCAATTTATGCGGTTGAAATTATTGAGGATCCAAATAATACAAGAAAATCTATTGAAGAGTTTGAAACATCAATTAAAAAATTTTTTAAAGGAAAAAATATAACTATTAAAGATAACGTCTATCCAGAACTTCTAAAATCATTAACACAAGGGACTGGTGTTTTATATGTGGATGAAAATGGTAAAATAGATTTTAAGCATGACTATTTTATGGAATATTATGCTTCAAGAGAAATTTTTAATCAGAGACGTGATTTAGTGCCAACACTAATTGAAAATTTTACAAAATTTAGTTGGCAAAACACCGCAATATTTTTTACAGGTAGGACTAAAGATATGCCAGATTTTTTAAGAGATTTATTGTTAAGGGTTGATAAATATACTGAACTAAAGGATGAGTTAATTGCATCTTCGGGTTTAGGCTATATTTTACAATCTTTGTGGCTTACAGATTCTGATTTAAGAAAAGATGGTGTAATTAAATCATTGGAACTTTTAATAAAAGCTGACCAAGATGTTAAACGACTTTCATCAACTTTACCAATATTTAAAAATTTAGGAGATACTGATATTGCATTAATGAATTTCTTTTGGTTCTTCAATCATTTTAATTCTAAAACCCTTGAAGACACTTTGAAGTTGGCATTTGACCATTTAAGCGAAGAGTTAAACAAAATTGAGGATACTGGTTTAGTTAGTGATATAGTTAATTTAAAATATAAACTATTTTGTATAGGAGCAACTTTAACATCCGATAAATTTGATAAAAATGACAAATTGGATTTATTTTATTCAAGAAAAAACACTCTTTCAAATCCAATTTTCGCACTGTTATTTGATAATGGACTTGATATTATTGACCCAAAAAACAAAGATGAATTAAAAGATAGATACAAGTTAAAAAGCCGACTTCAGAAAATGCAAAAAGGTATCAAGTATTATCTTGAAAATGGTGTTGATGTTACTAGGTTTACAAGTTTAGAAGCAATTAAGCCTATTAAAAAAGTAGAAATATATACCGAAGGAAAAACTGATGCAATATATATGATGCAAGCTTTTAAAGTTTTAACAGGAAATACAGAACCTTATTGGAACGTGGAATCATGCGAAATAAAAACTAATAAAGATGAAGGTGGAACACATGAATTAGCTAAAACATTAAATAATATAGCTAAAGAAATGGATAATGGAAAATATCAAGATAAAACAATTATAGGTGTTTTTGATAATGATGCCTCTGGGCATCAAGAGTTTAATGGTTTTAAAAATGAGGATTATGAAATATTTAAAACTGGAGTTGTAAAAAAACATAAGACAAAAAATATTTATGCCATTATTTTACCAATTCCAGAAGAATTGGCAAAATATAACCAAACCAAACAAGAGTTTAAGTTTTTTGAAATTGAACATTATTTTGAAGAAGAGTTTTTAGAGAAAAATAAAATGCTATCTAAATTAGAGATTGATGGCCTTTTTGAAATAACAGGAAGTAAAGGCGGTTTTGCTGATGAAATCAAAACGATTAATGAACCTGAAATATATAAAAGATTTGAAAATCTATTTTTTGTTATTGATGAGATAAATGATAAAAAAGTTGACTATTTCTAATTCTCTCTTGGCTTAATAAAGTTTTATTTAAAATAATAGGTAAAATGAGCGTTCATATTTTAGGCTATACAAATACAATGAACCTGAAGATGATTGTATTTGGATGCAATACCTTACTTAATGTTAGTTTCAAATAGTATTTAGCTAGAAATGTCTACTATTTTCTTTACGCCAAATAGTCTAAAATATAGCGTAACGAGCCGTAATTGTTTCCAAAATTATAGTCAGCCTTGATTATTTGGTTCTTTTGTATCAAGACAAAAGAATGAAATAACCTTTTTATTCCAATTCAACGAAGTCTTAAACCAAGTATATTAACAATCTAAAATTCTCAAAAGTAAAAATACGCACGCTACCGCAGTATTATAAATTAAAACCAAACAAAAAACCCACTCCAGAACATCCAGAGCAGGTTTTTAATAAGCATACCGTAGCAAACAGGAATAACCTCAAAATAGAGGAGAGGCAAGCTATTGAAAAAGCAGCTATAACAGAAGGTATGGAAAGTGGTATTAGTGATAAATCAGTTCCTGATATTATGAAAGACGTTGAAGCACGGATGAAAGCAGATGGGATATTATAGCGTTTTGACAAATACAGAATTTTTAGTAATACATACGTTATAAAAAAAATATATATATTTGTAACTAAATATTAGTTGCAACGTCTAATACAATATCAAGTGGCAAAAATTGATAAACTCATATTAAAAATTCAAGCAAACCCGAAAGACTTTACTTGGGATGAATTAAAAAAGGTTTTATCACATTTTGGTTATGAAGAAATGCCACAAAAGGGAAAAACTGGAGGTTCAAGAAGAAAGTTCGTAAATAATAAAAAAGAGGTGATTAGTTTACATGAGCCACATCCAAAGAAAATAGTAAAATCATATGTTATTAAACAAATTATAGAACATTTAAACTTGTAATTATGAGTGATTATTTAACATACAAAGGATATTTTGGAACTGTCAATTTTAATTCAGACGATGAAGTATTTTATGGAAAGATTTTTGGAATTAGTGATTTAATTAACTTTGAAGGATCGTCTGTTAAAGAATTAAAGGAATCTTTTGAGGAATCTTTAGATGATTATTTGGAGACATGTAAAGCGCTAAATAAAACACCAGATAAGACATTTAAGGGGAGTTTTAATGTTAGGGTAAGCATGGAATTGCATAAAAAAGCAGCTATGATTGCCAATCAGAAAAGCATTTCTTTAAATGATTTTGTAAAGAAAGCTATTGATTATGCGGTTTCTCATGATAAAGATTTGGATGAAATTACCACAATGAAAACACAAAAAATGTAATTATTACTTTAAAGATAACAACGTGCATAAGAATTTTATATTTCTTAAATTTTATGTTCATATTGGTAATCCACGAGAATCGCGTATTCCAAAATTTATGTAATGTTGTCCGGAATATGAGAATTTATAAAACATAATCTTAAACGATCAATTCTACCTTGTAATAACTTCACCACAATTAACTTGTACATAATCATCACCGATATATGTCTAAAAACGTTATATCTATGATTATTCGAGATATTTCAAAGCGTTATTGATTCACAAAACCACAATTAACTTGTACATAATCATCACCGATATAAGTCTAAAAACGTTATATCTATGATTATTCCAGATATTTCAAAGCTTTATTGATTCACAAAACCACAATTAACTTGTACATAATCATCATCGATATAAGTCAGAATACATTATATCTATGATTATGTCAAATACCGCGAAAAGCGCTATTTCGTTAATTGTTATATTTTGTTCTATAATTTATATTATGTAAAATAGAAATTTACAAGAATTAGGGATGCCCATCAGAACACCCCTTTTTTTAGGTTATTTCAAACTAGCCATGTCAATTACAAAACGGTATTTCACATCGTTTTTTGTCACACGCTCATAAGCTTCATTGATATTTTGCATGTCTATCACTTCAATATCCGAAACAATATCATGTTCACCACAAAAATCTAACATCTCTTGGGTTTCTTTAATCCCACCAATTAAGGATCCAGCAACACGTTTCCGGCCCATAACCAGACTACCGCCATGAAATTCGCGCATATTTTCAATAGCACCAACTAAAACCATCGTCGCATCAATTTTCAATAAACTCAAATACGGATCCATAGCGTGACCAACTGGAATGGTATTCAATATAAAATCGAAACTATTGGCATGTTGCTTCATCGTGTCTTGATCTTTTGAAATCAACACCTCATGAGCACCTAATCGTTCGGCATCATCCGCTTTATCTGGCGATGTGGTAATCATCACGACATGCGCTCCCAACGCATTAGCGAATTTCACGCCCATATGTCCAAGGCCGCCTAAACCAATAACACCTACTTTATCACCTTTCTTTACCTTCCAATGGCGCAATGGCGACCAGGTGGTAATTCCAGCACAAAGCAATGGTGCTGCACCTTTTGGATCAATATTTTCTGGCACACGCAGTACAAATTCTTGATTGCAAACCACAGATGTTGAATAACCTCCATAAGTTTGACCACCTAAATGTTTGTCTGGACTGTTGTAGGTGAATGTCGCACCATTTTCACAAAACTGCTCCAAATCATGCTCACAGCTGTTGCACGTTTGGCAGGAATCTACCATACAACCAACTCCAACTAATTCACCAACTTTAAAATTTTTCACATCACTCCCAACGGCTGTAACACGACCTACAATTTCATGGCCAGGAACAACCGGATATGTGGAGCCTTTCCAATCGTTTCTAACGGTATGAATATCCGAATGGCAAACACCACTATATAATATATCAATCTTGACATCGTTAGCTTGTAAGTCGCGACGTTCAATAGTCATTGGTTCTAAATTGGCTGTGGCACTTTTAGCTCCATAAGCTTTTACAGTTTCTTTCATAGTGTTTATATATGTTTTATAATATTTTTTTGTGAATGGATAAGGTACTATTCAACAGACGAACTTTTAAAATTCGTGTATTAAACTTATGTTATTTTTTCATAATCGGTATAGCCCTTTTTACCAGTGGTATAAAATGTATCGGCATCCCACTCTGCTAATTCCAAGTTTTGCTCAAAACGCTCCACCAAATCCGGGTTTGAAACAAAGGGTTTTCCAATGGCGACTAAATCAGCATCACCACGTTCTAAAACCGCGTTACCACTCGCCTGCTTAAAATTTGTGTTTATCATCAAAGTACCTTTATAAATCGGTCTGTATCGTTTGGCGATTTCTGTTTCGGCATAAGGCACGTCTGACACATCATTAAAAGGTTCAGATAAATGCACATAAGCCAAGTCATAATCATTTAATTTGTTTATGATATAATCAAATGTGGGAAGCGTTTCTTCATCCACTGTCACACCAAATATGTTGTGAGCTGAAGGATTAAAGCGGACTCCTACTCTATTTTCAGGCATAACCGATATGATAGCGTCCAGAACTTCAAAGAAAAAACGCGCTCGATTTTCAATACTGCCACCATAATTATCGGTTCTAATATTGGATGTTGTACTAAAAAACTGATGGAATAAATACCCGTTTGATGAATGTATTTCCACACCATCAAACCCAGCATCCATGGCATTTTTTGCTGCATTCTTGAAATCTAATATGGTTTGATCAATATCGGCTTGTGTCATTGCTTTTGGCGTTACCGTATCTTTAAAACCTGTTGGTGTAAAGGATTGCACCTTCGGATTAATAGCCGAAGGTGCTATTGGTAAATTGCCATTATGAAAATCAGGATGCGACATCCGACCCACATGCCATAATTGTATAAATATCTTACCACCTTCATCATGAACCGCTTTGGTAACCAGCTTCCACCCTGCTACTTGCTTTTGCGTATGGATTCCAGGCGTATGTATATAACCCACCGCTTGCTCTGAAACTTGTGAGCCTTCGGAAATAATTAATCCAGCCGAAGCACGTTGCGCATAATAAAGCGCATGCAAATCTTCTGTCGGAACTTTATCAGGATTGTCAGCACGACTTCGCGTCATGGGCGCCATAACTACGCGATTTTTCAAGGTAATATCGTTGTTGAGTTGATAAGGTTGGAGTAAAGCTTGTTTCTTGGTCATAAATGTCTTTTGAAGTTAAATAGTATTGTTTTACAAAAATACGAAGCAATTCACACAAATACCGATAACAAACAGGTGAAGCTTGTTAAACTTTCCTTAAGGTTTTTATAGACATATGACGTGTTTGCACATTCAAATAACCTAAAATCTCACGATAAAATTTTGATAGACCACAATAGGAGATTATAAATATGACTTCGAAATCATCCAATATATCACGAATAAATACAATTAATTCATAGCATTAGAAAATGTCTGCCTATTTAAGTCTTAACCGTTCCGAAAGTATTCGGGACGATTTTAATTCCATTTAAACAACTACAAAATCGTAATCCGAACCTTTTTCTTTTTCAAACGTGAATTAGTAGTTTTTTCAACAACTGCATGGGCTTTCTTTTTTGGAACAGCCACAAAAGCACAGTCTTGCTTCAATTCTATAACACCTAATTCATGTTTTTCTAAATGGCCTTGTTTAAAGAGTAAACCTGCTATATCACCTTTTGAAATCTTATCTTTTCGTCCTCCAGAAACAAAGAGTGTTACCCAGTCGGATTCCAGCTTTTTAGGATTCCCCTTTAGTTTTAAAATTTGGTTGGTGTCAATAAATTCTGGTAAATATTCATCTTCCCATTGCAACACATACGCGGTTCCTTCAGCATTCATCCTGGCTGTTCGTCCATTTCTATGGGTGAATTCTTCTGCTTTTAAAGGTAATTGGTAGTGAATGATATAATTCAATTCCGGAATATCCAATCCACGAGCAGCCAAATCCGTAGCAATAATTATTTGATGGGTTCCATTTCTAAATTTAATTAAAGCACGCTCCCGATCTATTTGTTCTAAACCACCATAAAAGCAACCATGTGCAATATTCTGACTGTTTAAAAAGTCGCTGACATATTGAATGGTATCCTTATAATTACAGAATATAATTCCGGGTTTATTGCCTATATCATAGAGTAAATCTAATAAAGTATTGCGCTTGTCTTTTAGAGGCGAAATCACCTTTTTTATTTGAATATTGGATGCTTCCGAATCTGAATAATCAATCATCAATTCATTGGTGAGCCCAACGAAACTTGGTATTTTAACTCCTTGTGTAGCCGAAGTTAACACACGTTTTTCTATGTAAGGAAGGTGTTCAATAATCTCGCTCATTTCGGCTTCAAAACCAATTTCTAACGATTTATCAAACTCATCTAACACCAAGGTTTTAATATCCTTAACTGAAAAGGTTTCTCTCCGTAAATGGTCAGCCACACGTCCTGGTGTCCCAATCAGGATGGCTGGTGTATGAGTCAGTTCAATTTTATCTTTTGAAAAGTGCCTGCCACCATAAACGGCATTGGCTTTAAAACCGGTTCCCATTTCACGGATTATTTGTTCAATTTGAATAGCCAATTCCCGAGATGGTACCAAAATTAGCAATTGCACGTTGGGACAATCCGCATCCAATTCCGCCAACGTAGGTAATAAAAAAGCCACTGTTTTACCAGTTCCTGTTGGCGACAAAAGCACAGTGTTTTCAGCATTAGCAATGGCTAACAAAGCCTCTTCCTGCATGTCATTAAGTTTAGTAATATGCAATTTTGCTAATATGTCTTGTTGTGCTTTTATGGAATTGGCCATAGTGATCTTCTATTTAGAGCGCCAAAGATAATGACTGTTAAATTGGTTATGGAATTTAATAGAAAAGAATTAATAACAGTTTAATTATCCATCTCTCTAGATTGTGCTTTTGTTCTATTAATTTCCCTTTGAATATCAGGCGGATAGGTGTTTGGGTGAAATTATAACACGACATCTAAACTCTAACAAAATTTTATGATTTTATATTGATTTATTTTTTATTTTCGGACGTCGCAAAAATAATATTTTGCAAATTTTAACGTTAACAGGTTTTTAATAGCACAAAGTAACCTATGAAATCATTTTTTGCCCTTATTTGTTTGTGCCTAGCTTCCAATAGCTTTGGCCAAATTATAAACTCTGGGGACCCATCTCCAAACCTTCTTAATTTTGTGGCCAGTAGTCACGATTTATTAGAAACCTATGAAGTTGAAGAAGCTGAAGACGCTGTTGATATTACAACAGATTATTGGGATACGAGTAAAATTCGAGTTGATTACGGCAAGGACATCAAATTTCCTATTCATTTACAATTTAATAATTCTAATTACGCCTCTCCTATTTCTAAAAATAAAGTAATTACCTCCCGCTATGGTTGGCGGAAAGGACGTGCTCATAAAGGTATTGATATTGATTTAGTAACGGGCGATAGCCTTTTTGCCATGTTTGATGGTGTGGTTCGTTTTGCCAATTATAGTTCAGGTCATGGTCGTTCGGTTGTGGTTCGTCATTTTAATGGTTTGGAAACGGCTTATGCACATTTATCGAGCTATGGTGTAAAAGAAAATGATTCCGTTGTTGCTGGTAGTTATTTAGGAAAAGGTGGTACTTCTGGAAATGCTCGTGGTAGTCATTTACATTTAGAAGTAAGCTATCAGGGAATTCAAATTAACCCAGAATATTTATTGCAATTTAACGACTCAAACGAAGTTCTTAATAATGAAATTTGGATTACACGTGATATGACACGTCCAGAATTACACAATAGCAAGCGTAAAGGTACGATAGATGTTCCAACTACAGAATCGGAAGCAATAGCGTTGGCAAACAAGCCAAAAACTGTTTATATTGTAAAGCGCGGGGATACTTTATCTCGCATTTCTTCTAGAAATAATATGAGTTTAGCAGCTTTGTGTAAATTAAATGGGATTAATAAAAATGCGACGTTAAAAATTGGTCAGAAATTGATTGTTATTTAAGGTGAAAAATAAGAGGTGTACTTTTTAAAAAGGGATTACACCTCCAATTATTCACCGCTAAAATCTTGATTACAAATCCAAAAGAACTGTTTTTGTTTTTCTACCATTCTTAAGTACCACACGATATTTTATTTCAGTATCTACATCTTTATTGTATTGAATATTACAATACACCTCATTTAAGGAATAGCCTGGATTGGCTTTAATTATTTCAGAACTCAATACAAATGGTAATTTGATGTTTTGATACTGTTCATGACACTTTAAAAGGGTTCCATTTTTATCATAGACAGCCAACAAGTTGTTTTTTCCTTCCTTAAAATTCACTGTGTATGTGGTTGCGCTTTTCGAATTATAAACGTTATGTGCCTTGATATCATAGTTAGCTACAAGATCTTGAAGCTTTAATACTTTTTTAGATATATCAAAGTCATTCATAGTGGTTAAATAATCCATATTCTTAACCATTTTAATAGTTTCAGAATGGTTTGTTGGGTTGGGTGTTGCTAAAAGCGCTAAATCATTTTGAGCAATCATTAGGTTGGTAAAGCCTAGAAATAGTAAACCAATTACATACGTTTTCATAATACTAAAGTTTTATAAGGTTATACAAATGTTGCTACTAATTAGGAACCTTTTTTTAACTGGAACTAAAGTATAAGATAAAAACGTACAGAACCAAATATGCATATAGACAGGTAATGTACAAGCAATAGACATTTGATAGACAAGTGCGTTATTCGAGTCTAAATAATTTTAATTTGTTGTTTTTTAAGTAGTTACATGTTTTGAATAAAACTGTCTAAATCTTCATTTACTGAAAGATCTAATTTTTTTCGTAACCGATACCGACTGGTATTTAAAGAAGCTAGTGTAATATTTTGAAGTGTCGCTATACTTCTACTGTCCATTTTTAGACGAATTAGTGAACACAACCGTATTTCATTTTTACTTAAATTAGTAAATAATCCGTTAAGTTTACTATAAAAGGCATCACTTAATTTATCTAGTTTTTCATAGAACTCGTGAGTGTTAGTATCAAAGGTAATCTTGTTTTGTATATCCTGTTCTAAATGCGCTAATAAGGCTTTTTTACCTTCGGAAGGCGCTTCCATTATTATTTCTAATTTATTTGCCAAATCTTGAGCCCATTCTTGGTTTTGGGTCAGATTGATAGCAAAATCAGATAGGTCACGTTGTTTAGACTCAATTTCAGATTGTAAGTTTTCATTGTTTACACGTGAAATTTCTAATTTCTGTTCGGCTAAAAGTTGTTTGTTTTTCGCATTAATTATGTGTTGGCGTCTGCGTAAGAATAAAGACAGTAATAAAATTAAAATTATGGATGATGATAAAGTTACAATCCATAGTTTAGACCGTTGACTTTGAATTTTATTCTCTTTCTCTATTCTGTCAATTTTAAAATTTAGTGCAACTCGATCTAGAGATATGGTGTTCAGCTCATCTTGCCATCTTTGATCAGCAAGCTTGGAGAGTGTAGATAAACTATCTGAAAGTTTTCGAAATCTGTTTGCAACTTCCAAAGCTTCTTTAAATTTTTCTTGTTTCGTATACAATTCTTGTTCTGCACCTAGGATTTGTAATTGAGATTGACTTTGAATATGGTTGTTAAATGATGGACCTGATAAGGTTTTAAGAAGTTTATTAAATGTTTCTTCTGCTTCATTTAGCTTTTTTAGTTTTATTTCTGTTTCCACTTGTTGAACTCCAGCGCTTATAAGACGTGAAACATCAAATTGGTTTGATCTTTCATTTTTAATATTACTATACAAATTGAAATTTTCCCGATATAAAGGCAATGCCATTTCAGGTTGTTTCCTGTCTATATAAATATCCGCAATATTATCACGAATACTACCAAGTAAGGTGTGCTTTGGGAATTTTTCTTTCGTTAGTAAATACGCTTTATTGAAATAAACTAATGCGGAATCTAAATCCTTTTTGTGCCAATAAAAAAACAGCCCATAATTATTAAATGCCGACGGCTTAGTTATAATATCATAATCTTTAATAAAGGCTATGTTTTTTTTATGTTGTAATGCAGCGCTATCTAATTGACCAATTCGCGCATAATTATCGGCTTGTATACCATAAGAATACGTAATTATTTCAACTAAATTATACTTTTCTTCAGGAGATAACTTTTTGAAATTCGCATCGTAATACTCGAAAAACGCCTTATACCATTTTATGGATTCTTCAGGAAATCCAATTTCACGAAACCAGTTCCCGGAATGCAAATAGCTCTGCATTTTAAAAAGATAATGGTCTTCAATAAATGGTAATAAGTCCAACCGTTTATAATGTTGCAACAAATACGTTTGAAGTTGTTGTTCCGTAAAAGATTCACGTCTGTATGTTTTGAATTCATTTTCAGGAAATGATTCAGACATAGTAGCTGTTATGCTCTGGTATTTTTTTAAAGCTTCATCACTAGTCAAGTTAATTTGAGCACTGCATTTTAAAGATAAAGCTATGCTTACTATAAAAAACAATTGTCTTAAGCGTATCACTAGATAAAAGGTAATTGGTTAGTTTACTCAAATATACAGATTTATAAGAACTAATGTTTTAAAGTATTGAAAATGTGATGTTAATAGTATTTTTTGCGTAACCAAAACGCGACACGAACCAGTAAAATCAATGCAGGAACTTCTATCAGTGGTCCAACCACACCTGTAAACGCCTGGCCAGAATTAATTCCAAAAACAGCAATAGCTACAGCTATGGCTAACTCAAAATTATTACCAGCTGCAGTAAAGGATATAGCTGTATTGGTGGTATACGATGCACCAACTGCTTTGCTCACAAAAAAGCTGATTAAAAACATAATCACGAAATAGATCACCAATGGAATTCCTATAATAATGATATCGAATGGAATGGTTAAAATCATTTCACCTTTTAGAGAGAACATTAGTATTATAGTAAATAATAAAGCTATCAAGGTCATTGGTGAAATAGTTGGAATAAATGTTTCATTATACCACTTCTCACCTTTTAAAGGAACCAAAATTAAGCGACTTAAAATTCCTAAAGCAAAAGGAATTCCTAAATATATTAGTACACTTTCTGCTATAGTTGCAATAGAAAGATCAACAATAGCACCTTCAAAACCAAAATAAGGTGGTAAAACAGTAATAAATAACCAAGCATAGAAGCTATAAGCAAACACTTGAAATATACTGTTTAAAGCTACCAAGCCCGCACCATATTCGCTGCTTCCTTCCGCAAGGTCATTCCAAACTAGTACCATGGCAATGCAACGCGCAAGTCCAATAAGAATAAGGCCTACCATATATTCAGGGTAATCCTGCAGAAAGGTAATAGCTAGCACGAACATTAAAATGGGGCCAATAATCCAATTAAGAAATAGAGAAATAGATAATACTTTGACGTCTTTAAAAACAGCCGGTAAAAGCTTATAATTAACTTTAGCCAACGGTGGATACATCATTAAAATTAACCCAATAGCAATTGGATAATTGGTAACGCCATGGCTTAATTGATTTAGAGAGTTTGGGATAGCTGGAATCAGGGTACCAATAGCCACACCGAACAGCATGGCTAAAAAGATCCAAAGTGTTAAATAGCTATCAAAAAAGGATAATTTTTTAGTCATTTGTTTTTATTTGAGAAAACACATAAAATAATTCAGAGGCAATTTGAAGACTTCGTTCCAAATATTTTTCCTTTTGCATCGGCGTGTTATCAAAAGCCTTTGGGTCTTCATATGTAATGGGAATACGTTGTTCTGCGCCTGCAATAAATGGACAACCTACGTCCGCTTGCGAACATGTTAAAATAGCGGCAAATTCAGATTCTGGATTAAAGGTATTGTCATAGGTTTTAGAAAATGCAATTATAGCGGGTTCATTTTTCGCATATTTCATACTGTAAATAGGATTGTCGTGTTCAGTTAGGTGTTGAATATCAAAGCCTTGATTAATCAATGTATCAATTACAACAGGAAAAACGGCGGTTGCTTCGGTCCCACCTGAATAACAAGTTATATTTGTTATTCCAAAATAATGCGCTAAAGCTTGAGCCCATATTTGGGATAAATGACTCCTTCGGGAATTATGGGTGCATATAAAATTTAATCTAATTGCTTGTTTTGCAATGTGTTTATGTTGTATGAAATTAATCAAAGGTTTAATTGTTTCCTGTCGTTCACGACTAATAGAATTCTCTTGTAAACTCGTAATTGTGGCTTTTAACTTTGTATTCATCATTACTATTTATATAGGTTTAACAACATCCAGAACCTGGAGCACACCTATCTATTTTTTCTATTTCAGACAATTTAAGTTTTGATTTTCCAGCGGGAATACCGCATTTATCTTTAGCCAAACAATCCGTTTGTTTATTGGTTAATAAAAAGTTCGTACCATCAAAATCTAGATCGTATTTTCCTATGGTGCTTCCTTGGTATTCCACCTCTATTTCTAAATCTTCTAGGTTTAATATCTTTTCAGATAATTCGATTATGGAAACTAGTTTTTCAGGATGTAACCTATGGTCATAATCATTGGCTTCCCATAATTGAAAGTTGATGACGTTTTCCGTTCTTACAGTTCCACCGCAATCAATAAAATGTTTATTAATTTTTCCGACTTCCGTTACGTGAAAATGATTTGGCACTAATTGCCCATTGGGTAATTGAAACGCAATAGTTTCTAATTGACTTAAATGTTGTTTGATTTCTGATAGTTTCATATCTGTATTTTTACGTTTAGAGTTTAGCAGCAGTCGCCTACGCCTTCAATTTTCTGACTTAAAAATTGGTTTAATAATGCGGTTATTTGTTGCCATTCATCTTGATCAATACAATAGCAAACACTTGTTCCCGATATACTTCCTTTAATAATGCCCAAGTTTTTTAGCTCTTTCAAGTGTTGTGAAATGGTGGGTTGAGCCAATCCAATTTCGGTAACCAAATCGCCACAAATACAGCTGTCTATTTTAAATAAATGCTGTAGTATAGCTATACGAGCTGGATGACCTAGTGCTTTAGCTATTGTTGCTAATTTGTTTTGCTCATCTGTAAACTTGTCTGTTTTAGTAATTCCCATAATTATGCATTTGTATATTGCAATATTACGATTAAATAATTAAACTGTTTTATTTTTTTAAATTTTTTTTCAAAAAAAAGAAATTCTATCATTAGTAAAGGCTGTCATGTTTTCATAAATTTCTGTACTTTGCGCCTTCCTAAAAAATCCATGAATAGTGAAAGTTTGTATTGCCGAAAAACCAAGTGTTGCCAGAGAAATAGCATCTGTATTAGGTGCTAACACGCGGCATGATGGTTATTTTGAGGGTAATGGTTACCAAGTAACTTTTACTTTTGGGCATTTGTGTACTTTAATGGAGCCTAATGATTATAAACCCTATTGGAAAAGCTGGGATTTAAACAATTTACCCATGCTTCCGGAAAAGTTTAAAACGAAAGTGGTTTCCAATTCGGGAATTCAGAAGCAATTTAAAATTGTAAAACGCTTATTTGATAAGGCCGATTTAGTTATAAACTGTGGTGATGCTGGTCAAGAAGGTGAACTTATTCAGCGTTGGGTCATGGATCAAGCAAACTACAAAGGACCTATTCAGCGCTTGTGGATATCATCTTTAACAACCGAAGCTATTAAAGAAGGTTTTGAAAACCTAAAGCCATCAGAAGATTATGATAACCTGTATTATGCTGGATTTTCTAGAGCTATTGGCGATTGGCTTTTAGGAATGAATGCCACCCGTTTATATACGTTAAAGCACGGTGGATACAAGCAAGTGTTATCGGTGGGACGTGTGCAAACACCCACTTTAGCAATGGTTGTTAATCGGTTTAAGGAAATTGAAGATTTTAAGCCTCAACCCTATTGGGAGCTGCAAACCTTATATCGTGATACACTTTTCAGTTATGAAGAAGGGCGTTTTTTAAAAATGGAAGATGGTGAAGTTTTAGCGAATAAAGTCAAAGAATCTGAATTCGAAATTATTTCAACCTCCAAAAAGAAAGGAAAAGAATATGCACCAAAGTTATTCGATTTAACAGGATTGCAAGTACATTGTAATAAGCGTTTTGGCTTTACAGCCGATGAAACCTTAAAACTCGTTCAAAGCTTATACGAACAGAAAGTGGTAACCTACCCTAGAGTTGATACCACGTTTCTACCCAATGATGTTTATCCAAAAGTGGCTGGTATTTTAAAGAATTTAACCAATTATGCCGCGTTAACACAACCGCTTTTAGGAAAAAAAATTAAGAAGTCATCCAAAGTTTTTAATGACAAAAAAGTAACTGATCACCATGCTATTATTCCAACAGGTGTGGAAATAAGGTTGCAATACAACCAACAACAGGTTTACAATAGTATTGTAAAACGGTTTATTGCTGTTTTTTATGAGGATTGTGAAGTGTCCAATACAACCGTAATTGGTCAAGCTGCAGACGTAAATTTTAAAACAACCGGTAAGGAAATTTTGAAGAAAGGTTGGCGAATTGTATTTGAAAACCCTGAAAAGGAAATTAAAACAGCAGATACATTACCGTCCTTTGTAGAAGGCGAAAAAGGATCGCATGAACCTTCTTTTTTAGAGAAACAAACGAAACCACCCAACCAATTTACAGAAGCCTCCCTCCTACGTGCCATGGAAACAGCGGGCAAACAGGTAGATGATGATGAATTACGGGAGTTAATGAAGGAAAATGGTATTGGTAGACCATCTACACGTGCTAATATTATTGAAACGCTTTTTAAACGCAAATATATTATTCGAAATAAAAAGCAAGTTTTACCAACTACAACAGGCATTCAGTTGATTGATACCATTCAGAATGATATTTTAAAATCGGCAGAATTAACCGGAACCTGGGAAAAGCAATTGAAGGATATTGAAAAAGGAACCTTTAAAGCAAGTACGTTTATTAATAATATGAAACGTATGGTGGATGAATTGGTTTATGAAGTCCGTAGTGAAACTAGACGAGCTAATATATCGCATGTTGTTACATCACAACAAAAAGCGGCAAAGCCAAAGGCTAATAAACCGAAAACAAGTAAAGGAATTATATCGGAAACCTGCCCTAAATGTAAACAAGGAACGCTAATAAAAGGTAAATCAGCTTTTGGTTGTTCGGAATACAAATCTGGATGCAAATTGGTTTTACCCTTTAAATTACACGATAAGAAAATTTCTGAAAAACAATATATACGATTACTTCAAAAAGGATCAACCGTAAATTTGAAAGGCTTCAAGACAGATTCAGGTACTGTAGAAGGTTTGTTGCGTTTTGACGAAAACTATAAATTAGTTTTAGAACCTAAAAAGGAAAAACAAAAGCCCGTTCCGGAAACTATAGTCTGTCCTAAATGTCAACAAGGTACTATTGCTAAAGGTCAAACAGCCTATGGTTGCACCAAGTATAATAAGGGGTGCGATTTCTTATTAACTTTTAATGACTTACGAGAAAAGGCTCAAGGAAAAAAAATGACCAAAGAATTGGTATTTGAAATTATTCAAAATCATGCTAAATAGCATATAATTTCATAAATTGTGATAAATATCATGTTTAGAAAGGGTTCTAACCTATATTTTTACCAATTGAAAACCAAAACTTACAATTATGATTTCTCAATCCCTTGCACTGTATAACTGGAACAACGGCGTAATAATGATTGGCATTTTTGCCCTCGTTTGTGTCGTCCTAGTTGGAATTTTAATAAACTTCATGATGAGTGGTAAACCTAAAGAAGATGTAGAAGAAACGGACGATACGGCCACTAATTTATAATTTTTAAACAATTCATTCTTGCAATGAATTGTTTTTTGTACATTTGTTAACCAAACGGTTAAACTATAAAGTTAATGACAGCTAAAAAGAAAGACGAAAACACGGAGGAGCAAATTTTAGATGCTGCTAAAAAAATATTTCAAACTAAAGGAATGGATGGCGCCCGAATGCAAGAAATTGCAGATGCTGCCAATATAAACAAAGCAATGCTTCATTATTACTATCGTAGTAAACAACTACTTTTTGAAGCGGTTTTTAAGAATGCATTTTCCATGCTTGCACCACAGTTAAATACAATTTTAAATGATGACTCGTCTATTGAGGAAAAAGTAAAAAACTTCACCTCTAACTATATATCATTTATAATAAAACATCCTTATTTACCGAATTTCATTATTCAAGAGTTAAATAGAAATCCAGATTTCCTTCAGAAAATTCAAGAGAATTCAACACTCTTAAATATCGAGAAGTTCAAAAAACGAGTGGATTTTGAAATAAAGGAAGGGATTTTAAACCCCATTTCTGGTGAGCAACTATTCATTAATATTCTGGCTTTAAACATTTTTCCCTTTGTAGCAAAACCATTGGTTAAGGCTTTTACAAAAGAAGATGATAAAGGTTTTAGGCAGCTTATGGAAAACCGAAAGACAGAAGTTGCGGATTTTATAATCAATGCCATAAAAAAATAGTACCATGAAAACACGTTTTAGTATATTGATTCTTCTTTTTGTTGGCTTACAAAGTTGGTCCCAAGACATTGTAACCTTGGACAAGTGCTACCAATTGGTGTCGGAAAATTATCCTCTAGTCAAGCAACTAGCTTTATTAGAAAATCAAAATGCTTTAGAATTAGATCTTATAGATACCCAAAAACTGCCGCAATTGGACTTTGATGCGCAAGCTGCCTATTTATCAGATGTGACTCAAATACCACTTCCAGACACTGGCATTGAGCCACCTAATAATTATCAATATCGGGCAACACTTTCTGTGAATCAATTAATTTATACTGGTGGTGCCATTCATGCATCATCTAAAGCAAAATTGGCTCAACTAAAAACCCAGCAAAAGCAATTGGAAGTGTCGTTGTATCAGTTAAAGCAGCGTGTTAATCAACTATACTTTTCTATTTTGTTACACAATGAATCATTGGATTTATTAGTAGCCAAAAAAGAGCAATTAGAAAGTAAGTTAGGTGAAATCACAGCAGCAATTGAATACGGAACCATGTTGCCAACTTCTGATAAAGTGCTGGTAGCCGAACTATTAAAAATAAAGCAACAGGTTACTGAAATCACTAATAATAAAAAGGTGCTAACTGAAACCTTATCGGCCTTAATAGGTGTGTCTTTAAACGAATTTACCACATTTCAGAAACCTTCACTTGTAACAAGCCTCTCGCCTGCACTTCAACGACCAGAATTAGAATTGTTTCAGTTAAAAAAAGATGAAATTGAGAGTCAACAGGAATTAATTCAAAAAAACAATATGCCTAAACTATTCGGATTTGCATCGGGAGGTGCGGGAAATCCGGGTTTAAATATGTTAGACAATTCCTTTCAACCATTTTATACAATTGGTGTCAAGTTAAACTGGACTGTTTTTGATTGGAATGCCAATAAAAAGAAACGTGAATCCTTAATGATCAATAAAAATATTATTGAAAATGAAACGGAGATTTTTGAATTAAACACCAATATTGAACTTAATAAGTACGAATTAGAAATAGCTAAAATTGTAGAAACGATATTGATAGATACAGAAATCATCAACCTTCGAAAAGCCGTGTTATTAGCAACCGAATCGCAGCTACGAAATGGTGTTATTACGGCCTCCACTTATGTTACGGAATTAACAAATTTATATGAAGCCGAAAACAGTTTTGCAAACCATAACATTCAATTGCAATTAGCCAAAGCAAATTATAACATAACTCAAGGACAGTAAAAATGAAACGACAATATATATATTATTTAGGAATTAGTTTCGGACTATTAACGTTGAATTCTTGTAGCAATTCTAATGGTAAAGCCGATGGATATGGAAATTTTGAAGCAACAGAAATCACCGTTTCTGCTGAAAATAACGGAAAGATTATGGCATTTAATGTACAGGAAGGCATTGCGCTTAAAAAAGATGCCTTTGTTGGTTATATAGACACAATCCCTTTAGCGTTAAAGCGCGAGCAATTACTAGTTTCTAAAGATGTTATTAGTAGTAAATCACAAGGTGTTTTATCTCAAATAGCCGTTTTAAAGGCGAAATTAAAAACAGCTAATATCAACAAAACTAGAACAGAAAATTTAATAAGAGATAAAGCTGGTACACAAAAACAATTGGACGATGTTCAAGGTGAAATAGATGTTATTAAGCAGCAAATACGCAGTGTAGAAATCCAAAATGCACCTGTAGTAAACGAATTGAAAAATTTAGACGTTCAACTTAAACAAATTGAAGATCAAATTAATAAATGCAAGATTATAAATCCAATAAACGGCACAGTATTAACCAAATATGCAGAACCTAGTGAAATAACAGCATTTGGAAAACCACTTTACAAAATTGCTGATTTAGAAAACATGGAATTGCGTGTTTTTATTAGTGAAACCCAATTAGCCAATATAAAAATTGGGGAATCCGTAACCGTTAAAATTGATTCAAATGATACCATGAAGGATTACGAAGGAACCGTCATATGGATTGCATCTGAGGCCGAATTTACACCAAAAATTATTCAAACTAAAGAAGAGCGTATTGCGCTTGTTTATGCCGTAAAAATAATCGTTAAAAATGATGGTAGCCTAAAAATAGGGATGCCAGCAGAAATGTGGTTAAATAACTCAAATAATAATCAATAAAAACTAAAAACAATGAAACACGTAATTTTCACATTAAGCCTATTGGCTTTAGTAAGCTGTAAAGACAGCAAAAATCAAGACCTAAAAACGGAAACTGCTGAACAACCTGCGGAGACCGATAACCATCATGATACCCACGAAGCCTCTGGGGTTTATTCCAATGCATGGGTAAGCGAAATACAAATTGATAATGGCGAAAAGTGGCAAGCCGATGCAACAACCAATGAAGGTATTCAAAAACTTCAAAACACAATCAATACACAAACAGCTAGCACATTAGATGACTATCATAAACTAGCAGAACAACTGAATGACGAGAAAAATTTTGTTGTAAAAAACTGTACAATGAAAGGCCCTTCGCATGACAATTTACACATTTGGCTTCACCCATTAATTGAAAAAATTGATGCGCTTTTTAAAAACAGAGGATGTTGATGATGCTGAAAAAATTACGGTTAGCATCAAAGAAAACATTAATGCTTACAACACCTATTTTCAATAATAACTTAAAAAATTTTTTACCATGGAAAAGCATACATATAACGTGAATATTAATTGGACACAAGACCGAAAAGGTATGATGTGTTCACCAGAGTTACACAATAATGAAACCAATGAAACCAACTGTTTGGAAGTTGCAACACCACCAGAATTCCCAGGAGGAATGCCAAATATTTGGTCGCCAGAACATTTATTTACTGCCGCTGTTAGCAGTTGTTTAATGACTACTTTTTTGGCGATTGCAGAATTTTCCAAATTAGAATACGTGAGTTTTACATGTGATTCAAAAGGTATATTAGAAAAAGTAGATGGCAAATTTGTAATGAGCGAGGTGTTATTATTTCCTGAAGTTGTTATTACAGACGAGTCCAAACGTGATCGTACAGAACGTATTGTTGAAAAAGCAGAAAAAGCCTGTCTAATTTCAAATTCTATTACATCAAAAGTTACTATGGAAACTAAAATTATCGTTCAAAACTAAAGTGTCATGGGCATTTCAATTAACCATATCAGCAAATCTTATAAACATGTAAAAGCCTTACAGGATATTTCTTTTGAAGTAAAACCAAATGAGCTTTTTGGTTTAATTGGTCCTGATGGCGCAGGAAAAACAACCCTTTTTAGAATTTTAACAACCTTGTTAATTGCCAATGAAGGTAATGCAACTGTTGCAGGTTATGATGTGCTGAAAGACTTTAAAGAAATAAGAAAGCACGTAGGTTATATGCCCGGGAAATTCTCATTATATCAAGATTTAACGGTTGAAGAAAATTTGAGATTTTTTGCAACTATTTTCGGAACCACTATTGCCGAAAACTACGATTTAATAAAAGATATTTATGTTCAAATTGAGCCCTTTAAAGATCGTCGTGCTGGTAAATTATCTGGAGGTATGAAGCAAAAACTGGCTTTGTGTTGTGCGTTGATTCACAAACCCAAAGTATTGTTTCTTGACGAACCTACAACAGGAGTCGATCCCGTTACTAGGAAAGAATTTTGGGACATGCTAAAACGCTTACAACAAAAAAATATAACCATTTTAGTTTCTACGCCTTATATGGACGAAGCTGCCTTGTGTGATAGAATAGCGTTAATTCAAGATGGCGAAATTTTACAGATTGATACACCGGAAGCCATCGTAAAGCAGTATCCTAAAACTATTTATGACGTTAGTGCAAACAATATGTATCAATTAATAATGAGCTTAAAAGCTTACCCACATCAGCATAGTGTATATCCGTTTGGTGAGTTTATACATTATACAGATACACGTGCTGGATTTAATCCTAACGAATTGAAACAGTATTTACAAACCCAAAACCTATCAAATATTACCATTGAAAAAACCCAAGCAACCATAGAAGATAGTTTTATGGAATTAGCAAAATAAAAATATATCTACAAACGTAACAGGTTTATAAAACGTGATAGGTCTCAATTCTGAAATTTCTGGAATTGATAATAATGAGACTCCCACTTATGGGGGAGATAAATATGAATAATAACAAAGTCATACAAGCTGAAGGTTTAACTAAAATGTTTGGCGATTTCACCGCTGTAAATGCCATTACATTCGCCGTTGAAAAAGGTGAGATTTTCGGATTTCTTGGGGCTAATGGCGCCGGGAAAACAACCGCCATGAAAATACTGATTGGAATTTCAAATCCAACATCAGGTTCAGCGCAGGTAGCTGGTTTTGATGTCTTTACTCAAGCGGAAGATATCAAAAAAAACATTGGCTATATGAGTCAAAAATTTGCATTATATGATGACTTAACCGTTAAAGAAAATATTACCTTTTTTGGAGGTATCTATGGTTTGTCGAAATTAAAAATCAAAGAGAAAACAAATGAAATGATAGATGATTTAGGTCTAGAGGATGTTGCCAAACAATTAGTTGGTTCGTTACCCTTGGGCTGGAAACAAAAAATTTCATTTTCGGTAGCCTTATTGCACGAGCCAAAAATTGTTTTTTTAGATGAGCCTACTGGTGGTGTAGATCCTATAACTAGGCGTCAGTTTTGGGAAATGATTTATAGAGCAGCACATCAAGGCACGACTATTTTTGTTACCACACATTATATGGATGAAGCCGAGTATTGTGATCGCGTTTCTATTATGGTAAATGGAAAGATAGAAGCTTTGGATACGCCAAAAAAATTAAAGGAACAGTTTCAAGTTACTAGTATGAATGATGTGTTTTTAAAACTAGCCAGAGGATGAAACGATTTATAGGTTTTGTTACCAAAGAATTTTATCACATTTTTAGAGATAGGCGTTCCTTGTTTATTCTCTTTGGAATGCCTATTGTCCAAATTTTACTATTTGGTTTTGCCATTACCAATGAAATTAACAATGTGGATATTGCTATTTTAGATCACTCAAATGATGCCACCACAAATGAAATCATTAATAAAATATCAGCATCAAAATACTTTAGTGTCAAGCAACTTATTGAACGTGAAGATGATATAGAAGCTGTTTTTAAAAAGGGAAAAGTGAAAGCTGTTTTAAACTTTGAAAAAGATTTTAGTAAAAATCTTATAAAAGATCGCCAAGCTACCGTTCAAATAATTACAGATGCAACAGACCCAAACACGGCTAACACCATTAGTAATTATGTAAATTCTATTTTAAAAAAATACCAGCAAGAGCAAAACAAAGCTATAACTATTAATTATGTTATAGTTTCAGAACCAAGAATGGTCTATAATCCAGAACTAAAAAGTGTGTATATGTTTGTTCCTGGTGTAATGACTATTATATTAATGCTGGTTTCGGCTATGATGACGTCCATTTCCATTACACGAGAAAAGGAATTAGGAACTATGGAGATTTTATTAGTGTCACCTATAAAACCTTTTCAAGTAATTGTTGGTAAGGTGTTTCCGTATATTTTCTTGTCGGTAATTAATGCTATCGTAATTGTTTTGTTAAGTATTTTCATCTTTAAAATGCCTGTCCAAGGGAGTTTAATTTTATTGGCGTTTGAGAGCATTTTATTTATTGTATCAGCTTTAGCTTTAGGAATTTTAATCTCAACCATTTCAGCAACACAACAAACCGCCATGATGATTTCCTTAATGGGTTTAATGCTTCCCGTAATTCTGCTATCCGGCTTTATTTTTCCCATTTCAAGTATGCCAATCCCTTTACAATTTATCAGTCATGCCATTCCGGCAAAATGGTTTATTATCATATTAAAAGGAATTATGCTTAAAGGTGTTGGGCTGGAATTTATATGGAAAGAAACACTGATTTTAATAGGCATGACCGTTCTCTTTATGGGAATAAGTGTAAAAAAATATAAAATTAGATTAGAGTAAAAAACGGTGACCAGTTTAAGAATGATAAAGATTCTGGGCTGAATAAAAAAAGAATTAATTTAATAAATAGATTCCCGCTTTGCTGGGAAATGATATGAAAACAATACGATATATCATCCAAAAAGAATTCAAGCAAATCTTTAGAAATAAAGGGATGCTACCAATCATTTTTGTGTTACCACTACTCCAATTAATTATTTTATCTAATGCAGCTACTTTTGAAGTCAAGAATATCAAATTCGCATATATAGATAATGACCATAGTAAATCATCAAGAGCACTAATAGAGAAATTTGAGGCTACTACATATTTTAATGTTTTAACAGCCTTTCCAACTCAAAAATTGGCAAGTTCAGCTATGCTAAAAGGAGAAGTAGATGTTGTTTTAGAGATTCCCTCTCATTTTGAACGTGATTTGCTAAAGGAAAAAAAAGGTGCTTTGGGAGTTACTATTAATGCTATTGATGGTGCTGCTGCCGGTGTTGAAAACGTATATGTTTCTCAAATAATTCAGAATTATAATAGGCACATTAAAACGGATTTGATGCAATTTTCAGAATCTCAATTTCAACCTGTTGACATTGCTACCATCCCACTTTTTTGGTATAATGAAACGTTAAACTACAAAACGTTTATGGTACCTGGTATATTAGTACTATTAGTTACCATGATCACGTTATTTCTTTCAGGAATGAATATTGTTCGCGAAAAAGAAATTGGAACTTTAGAGCAAATCAATGTAACGCCTATAAAGAAAAGTCAATTTATTATTGGTAAGCTTTTTCCGTTTTGGGTTATTGGAATGGGCTTGTTAACTATTGGATTAATTCTTGCAAGGCTCATTTTTAATGTGCCTATGGTAGGAAGTTTATTACTTATGTACCTCTATACTTCCATTTTTATTTTGGTGATACTCGGTATGGGATTATTTATTTCCAATTTTACCGATACCCAGCAACAAGCCATGTTTATCGCTTGGTTTTTTGTAGTGATTTTTATTTTAATGAGCGGACTGTTTACACCTATTGAGAGTATGCCAGAATGGGCCCAAATACTTACCGAATTTAATCCTATCAAATACTTTGTTGAAGTCATGCGTATGGTGATGCTTAAAGGTTCCGGTTTTATCGATATCCTGCCACAACTAGTAAAAACACTTATTTACGCATTACTAATGAATGGATTAGCGGTTTGGAGTTATAAGAAAACGACTTAATTCCCTTTTACACGTGTCCATAGTTCAGACATTAATTTCTTGGCATCGCGACTACCTTTAGGTTGTTCAATAAAACTAATGTTTCCAGACTCATCATCTTTATCAATCAAAAATTGAAAAACAAAACTTTCGGAGGCAGGTTCTAAACTCAATAACCCAAAACGTAAATCATTATAGTATAATTTTCCGTCTTGTTGTGTTATGGTGTACCATCCTTTTGAAATGTGAATCATGCGTTGCATTTTGTCATTGGAAAGCAAATCGGCTATCAATTCATGGTTTTTAGGATATGACACGAATGAAATAGGCTGCGTATCGAAAAAAGAATAGTTTCCAAGCAAGTAGGCGTCCTGTGTTTCTACATTAGCACTCCATAATATGGTATTTAGAGGTGACGGTCTTGTGTCAATCTGCAAATAGCTTAGATGTTGTTTTTCCAAAGCATTTTCAAATTTTGTGAAAGCGGTCCACTTTAAAATAAATGTAAGTACTAGATACGCGGTACTTACTAATAATCCTGTACGATTGTAAAATTGACGTTTTTCTGATGTTCGTTTTTGAAACATGGTCAAAATCAAGAATACTAAAAATGGCAAGGTATATAAGGGATCAACAACAAATATGGTTTTAAAAGCCAAGCGTAAATCAAATGGCCAAAATAGCTGCGTTCCCCAAGTGGTATGTGCATCCAGAATAGGGTGCGTTACAAAAGCCCAAAAGAAAAGCCAAGACCAACCTTTAACACTTTTATATTTTTCATATCGTGATACCAACCATCCAAGAATTGGTGCAAAAATGATAGAGAATAAAATGGAATGTGTAAAACCTCTGTGAATTTCTAAAGCTGTAACGGTATCTGTAAAATAGGAAGACAGGATATCTAAATCAGGAATTGTTCCCGCAATAGCCCCATAAAGCATGGCTCTATTACCAACTTTTCTACCTAAAACGGCCTCACCAACAGCAGCGCCTAAAACTATTTGCGTTAAAGAATCCATGGGCTTATAAGAAAGTTAGAATTAGGTAAAGTACTATTTAGAATGATATATCCCATTGAATTCGAAAACGCCATTCTTTCTGCTCCATCCTTTCTGGGCTTTCATAATCAAAATGCGTAACTTCCATGGTGAGTTTATTCCTATGTTCTTTAAAAAACCAGTTAAAAGCCATACCCATTTCTTGCTCCTTGCTGTAACCAAAATCCGTATTTGGCGTGTAATGCGCGTATATTCCAGCAACCTCTAAGGGTTTAGGAACAAAGTCTAAAATATTTGAGAAAAAATAACCTGCTTGCAGATAATAACCTGTTAATGTTCTGTCTGTGTTGGTTTTATAATCTGTAATTTTTTTGATGTGATTTTCATTTTGCCAAGAAAACCCCCGATATTTAAAAGCCGTTTCAAATAAGGCTTGATTTATACGATATTGACCCGGTTCATTACTATCGTAACCTACCAAATTACCACCACCTGCTGAAGAAAACCGGGTGTACTGGCTTCTATTAGTTGCTGCGGCAATAGCCAATAAAGCACTAGGTTTTTCATGAAATTTGATATCAGATCCGGTCATTTCTAATTCACGACCAAATAAATTGTATTGTAATCTACCAACATATAATAAATGATTATCGTCATTTATTGTGGAGCCTCTTCCGGTTCCTGTCAATACCGAAACATGATATGTGAAATCCGCTGCAGTTTCAGGAAAAATGCGACCTGAAAACTCTATTCCTTGTTGTCTATCTAATGTAAAAGGCCTGTTAATGATGGACCGATCCACCATTTGTTGTTTACCAGATGATATAATTCTTTCTCGACTATAATAGGTTTTCCATTGCCCAATTTTAATTTTAAAAAAGTCCCAACGCTCAATCATAACGCGAAAATCCAAAAGATTCCCTTGGGCAAGTTCATACTCAAAATAATATTTAAGCCATGGTTTATAGGCATTTCCACCTATTTTTAAACGGGCTCTATTTATCTTGAATGATGTTTTATTATCTTGAAAAAAATCATCAAAATTAACGGGGCTTTGGTCGTTAGGTGTGGCAAAACGAAACTGTAATCGTGCTTCTAAATGAAGTGAGTAATTTTTATCAGGCGTACTAAATTGAAACCCTTTTTTGGTGTATTCAACATTAATTTTTTCTGAAGAAATAGAATCAGTTTGTGCTATAAGTGTATTAATAGCAACAAACTGAAGTAAAATAATTGATAAAAAAGTAGTCGATTTAATGGACATAGCTATTAGAACTCAAAGTCTTTTTAAGATTTTAAGTGATTTTATGGTATCAAAAATTAAATACGGGTTACTTTAACAGCGTTCATACCTTTCATACCTTTTTCTAATTCAAAAGATACGGCGTCATTTTCTGCTATTTCGTCAATTAAGCCACTAACGTGACAGAAGTATTTTTCTTGATTTTCAGAATCAATAATAAACCCAAAACCTTTGGAGTTATCATAAAAAGAAACTTTCCCTTTTCTTACGGGATCAAATTCTTCAATATCACTGTCATCACGTTTTGGAATGCTTACTTCAATACTTTCTGCATCAACTTTAACACGCATATTTGGATCTGGTGGTGTATCCGTTAAATTTCCATTGAAATCAACATAAGCAATAGGAATACCGTCACTTCCGCTTTCTTCTTTATCAAGTTTTCTAGCTTCCATTTTTTTACGTTTGTCCTCACGTTTCTTTAAACGCTTCTTTTCCTTTTCACTTTTGTTAAATGTCTGTTGCGATTTTGCCATTGTTATTTTATAGTAATTTTTTTAGGGTTAAATTGAAGAAATAAAATAATAATAACATGGTTTAAAAAGAACTATGGTCGTATTATAAGCCTAAATTCAGATTTTAGGTTACTCCTGCAATGCGTACAAATATAAGATATTAATTTCCTATTTGAAAGTTACACATGGAATTCTGCAAATTCGATACCTAAAGTGTTTTCAATATTCTGGATTAACTTGCGCTCATCGTCTAAAATTAAAGCTATAGAACGCCCTTTTTTACCAGCTCTTGCAGTTCTTCCACTTCGGTGTGTATAATATTCTAGTTGCTCTGGCAACTGATGGTGAATAACAAATGCCAAATCGTTTACATCAATACCACGAGCAGAGACATCAGTAGATACCAATATTTGAACAGATTCATTTTTAAACGCACGCATTACTTTATCCCGTTCTTTCTGTTGCATATCGCCTTCCAAAGCACCAACTGAAAATCCTTCATTCAATAACGCTTCTGTTAAGTTTTGGGTTCCAGCTTTTGTTTTGCAGAAAATTATTCCACGTTGTTTTTTAAAGCCTTCTAATAAATTAATTAAAACTGAAACTTTACCTTTTATGGAAGTTCTTATAAATTGATGTGTAATATTGGCGTTTACCAAACTATTTCTATTTACTTCTATTTTAATCGCTTTTGGCGACATATAGGTTTTTATCATTTTCTGAATTTCTACAGGCATGGTAGCCGAAAACAACCACGTAAAACGCTTTCCAGATGTAAATGTTAATATGCGATTTAAATCCTGTTTAAAACCCATGCTTAACATTTCATCAGCTTCATCTAAAACCAATGTCTTAATGTTTTCAATATCAATATCACCACGATCAATTAAATCTAATAAACGTCCTGGTGTTGCAACAATAATATGAGTAGTTCGTTTTAAAGCTTTAATTTGTTTGTCAATTTTTTCACCACCATACACACCTTCTGCAAAAATCTTATAATCGCAATATTTGGTAAATCTGAAAAGTTGCTTTTGAATTTGTTGTACCAACTCACGTGTTGGAGCTAAAATAAGCGCTTGAATTTCCGATTTATTAGGATCTATTTGATGTAGAATAGGCAGCCCATAAGCAGCCGTTTTTCCGGTTCCTGTTTGCGCTAAACCAATTAAATCGGTTTGTTTTTGCAATAAAACAGGTATTGCTTGGGCCTGAATTTCAGTTGGCTTTTCAATGTGGAGTTCTTTTAAGGCTTTTATATATTCTTTACGAATGCCTAAATCGGAAAATGATGTCATAATAATTTTATTGAGCTGCAAAGGTAGATTTATTTCAGCACTATTGTATAATTAAAAAAGGGAAACTGTTAAGCCATACATTAAGCTTATATTTGTTGTATAATTCCTGAAGTTATTAGCCATGCATCCAAATAATAAACATCTTAAACCTTATGATTTTGTAAGATTAATTCATGCAAATCCAGATTTAAAACCATTTGTTTTTACGAATAAGTTTCAAACAAAAACTATTGATTTTTCTTTATCAGATGCTGTTTATCAATTAAATAAAGCCATTCTTATTTCGGATTATGGATTAACGGATTATCAATTACCTAAAGGTTATTTGTGCCCTCCTATTCCTGGTCGTGCGGATTATTTACATTACCTAAACGATTTAATTACTTCTGAAACTTTACCTGTTAAAGGCTTGGATATTGGCGTTGGCGCAAATGCTATTTATCCAATTTTAGGAGCAAAACTGTATCAATGGCGCATGGTTGGTGCAGATATTAATAAGCAATCTGTTGAAATTGCTCAAAACAACATCAATTTAAACTCGAGTTTGGAGGGTTTGGTTGAAATTCGTTTTCAGGAAAATCCTGCATATATTTTTTCTAATATTATAAAACCGGAAGAATATTATCATTTTACCATGTGTAATCCACCGTTTCATGCGTCCGAACAAGAAGCTCTAAAAGGAACACAACGTAAACTGAAAAATCTGAACTTGGATAAAAAAGCAGCTCTTAATTTTGGAGGTCAATCGTATGAATTATGGTGTAATGGTGGGGAAGCTTTATTTATAAAACGCATGATTAAGGAAAGTAAAACATTTAGTAACCAAGTAGGTTGGTTTACAACATTAGTTTCTAAAGCGGCCAATTTACCCAAGCTAATCAAGCAATTGGACAAATTAGGTGCAACACATCAAGTTATTGATATGGCCCAAGGTCAGAAAGTATCCCGAATTTTGGCTTGGCAATTCTCCAATTAATCCAATTGGTAGTAACCACATTTTAAGTAAGCACCTTCTGGAAAACTGATAGGATGATCGGAGTCATGTTGTGTTTTTAAAACCAATGTATAACGCCTTTTGGCCTGGGACAATGTTGCTTTATTCACATCAAAAAAGGCATCGGCAATAATTCGAGACGAACAGGACGCTAAAACCAACATACCACCTTTTGCAGTAAGCTTTTCTCCTAGTTGTGCTAATTGGGCATATTTCTTTTTGGCTAACTGTATTTCGGACTGTTGCTTGGCAAAACTAGGAGGATCAATAACCACCACATCAAAGGTTTTACCAGATTGGATGAGTTGTTCCATTTCAGCAAACGCATCACCTGCAATAATATGATGATTCCCAGTATAGTCGTTCAACCTGCCATTTTCTAAAGCTATTTCAAGCGCTTGCTTACTTATATCTAAACTTGTGACTTCTTTTGCGTGATTGGCTAAAGCATGAACTGAAAATCCTCCAGCATATGAAAACACATCCAACACCGTTTTACCTGTACTTAATTTGCCCACACGAAGTCTGTTTTCTCTGTGATCTAAAAAGTAACCCGTTTTATGACCTTTTATGACATTGGCGGAAAAATGAACACCATGTTCTATAAATTTTACGACTTCATTTTCCAAAGTGCCGTAAATTACGGAACCATCAACCAAACCGAAATCTGCTTGTTGCAAATTTCTGCTTAAGCGCATAACAACCGTCTCTACATTGGAAATAGTTATAAGCATTTCGGTTATATCCTTAATGTATCCTAACCAAATTTCAGAATATACTTTAATTACCAAAACATTGGCATATACATCAGCAATTAATCCTGGAAAGCCATCGTTTTCACCAAATAATAAGCGATAACCTGTAGTATTTGTTTTTAAGAGTGAAGCTCGTTTTTTAAAAGCAACATCTATTTTACTTTGGAAGAATGCTGAATTAATCGTTTTGGGTTCACCATGATGTAACATTTTAATTCTAATTGGCGAAGACGCATCATACAAACCAACACCAATAAACGCATTGTCGCGTTTTCTAAAAATTACGGCAACATCACCTGATTTTCCGTCTTTATTAATTTTTTCAATACTATTTTCAAAAACCCAAGGATGACCTTGAAGCACAGAGCGTTCACCATTTGCGTTTAACTTGATTGCCAATCGTGTGGTTGATTTTTCAAATTCAGGAATAGTAATAGAAGACATGTTGATTATGGTTTGTGCAAAAATAGAAAATGCATAGCAGCTAACAGCTTACTATGCATTTAAAATTATTAGTTGGAGGGTTTTATAAAATTACTTGGGATTTCCAAAAATATCCAACTCCACAACTGGTTTTCCTAGTTTTTTAACTTCAGACCATTGTGTGGCTTTATCACCAACTATGACATAAATCATTTCAGGTTCCTGTAAATATTTATTGATGATGTTTTTATAATCCTCCAAAGTCATGGCAATTAATGCTGCTTGATTCTTTTCAATATAATCATTGGAGTATCCATACTTACTAATATTACGAAGGATAGCCAATTTAGCACCTAAACTTTCATAAGCACGTGTATTGGCTTTTAAAAGCTTGTTTTTGGTTAATTCAACGTCAGCTTCTGTAAAATTATCAGCATAATTAGAAACCATATCTTGTATGATTTCCAATGATTTTAAAGTGGCATTGGCACGAACGCTAGATCGCACTGTAAAAGGAGCCACTTCCAAACTAGTTCCAGTTCCAGAATAGGCGCCATAGGTATAGCCTTTTTCAATACGTAATGTTTGGAATAAACGACCGCTAGAACCACCACCTAAAATTTCATTTGCAAAGTCTAAACTTTGAGCATCGTCATTGGTTGCAGATAAAGCTAATTTCCCAATATTTAAAACGGATTGTTTAGAATCTGGAACATCAATAAAATAAATGGTGTTTTTATTATTTTCCGAAGGTAATTGAAACGTTGGAATTTGTGGCGCTTGACCTTTCCAAGTATTTAAGGTTTCTAATACGCCTAATGTTTCAGATTTTGACATAGCACCTGCAATATGAAAATTCGCATTTTCAGGAACTAAATTGCTGTAATATGCTTTCAAATCGTCTAAACTAATATTTTTAAACGATTCTAACGTACCGTTTCCAGGAATAGCGGATGGATGGTTTTTACCATATAACAATTGGTTATAAGCCAAGCTGGCTATAGCATTTGGATTGGATTCTCTGTCTTTCAAACCAGTTTCCAAACCTTGCATAAGGCGCTTGTATTCGGCCTCGTCCCAACGTGGCTCTAGGATAATTTCCTTGACAAGTGCTATGGTTTCTTCAAAGTTTTTTTCTAAACAAGAACCTGTAATATGAAAATCCTCATTGGTACTATACATATTAATAGTGGCACCTAATAAACCAATAGCTTCTTCTAATTCTGCTGGCGTTTTATTGGCTGTACCTTCAAGCATTAAATTACTTAACATACTGGCAACACCTGCTTTATTTTTAGGATCTAATAGTTGTCCACCAGGAATAGTAATGTCAAACTGTACTAATGGTGTTTCGTTGTTTTCTATACCAAAAACGCGCATGCCATTTTCTAAATTTCCAGTCCAAATGGCTGGCATTTTAAATTTTGGTAATTCGCCAAAAGCAGGTTCGCTTCTATCATATTTGCTAACTGTTTTTTCGTATTCAGCTTCTTCACCTTGACCAACTTCCTCGCTAGCTACGTCTTGTTTCACCTCTTCAATCCAAACCGTTGCTTCTTTAGCATCTAAAACCACTAAATCAAGTTGCCCTTTTGGCACAACACTGGTCATTACGTAATTTTTGTTTTTGATATATTGCTTGAAAACGCGCATAACATCATCTGCAGAAACTGCATTTGTAAGTTTAGCTGTTTTGGTAATATAGCTAGGGTCGCCTGCAAATTCATTATCCTGACCTAATTGGAATGCTTTATTTAAAACCGTACTTACGCCTTGGTATAAATTGGTTTCCAATTCCGCTTTTATACGTTTTAAATCACGTTCATTGACACCGTTTTTCTCAAAACGTATTAAACCTGAATCGATTGCTTTTTTAACAGTATCTAAATTAGTTTGCTCATTCGCTCTAACGCGAAACACAAATTCCCCAGCCAATTCGCTACTGTATTGGTATGTGCTGATGTTTGGTGCTAATTTTTGCTCTTCAACAACGACTTGATATAAAGGAGCGTTCTTACTCCCACTTAACAATTGTCCTAGAATTTGGAGTGCGTAGGAATCTTTGTGATATTCCTCCACGGATGGAAATACCATGCGCAATTCAGGAAGTTTAGCGAAATTATCTTCAAAATATAAAGACTTTGTTTCAGCTAAAGTTACAGGTTGTGGTTGTAAGGATTCTACTTCAGGACCACTTGGAATTTCGCCAAACCATTTTTCGACTAACGTCTTGGTTTCTTCAAAATCAATATCACCTGCAATTACTAAAGTAGCATTGCTGGCTCCGTAATATTGATTGTAAAATTCTTTAACATCTTCTATGGTAGCCGCTTGTAAATCGGGTAAAGACCCTATAACCGTCCAGTTATATGGATGGCCTTCTGGATAGAGATTGGAGCGGATAATTTCATCTGTATATCCATAAGCAGCATTATCCACACGTTGGCGTTTTTCGTTTTTAACAACTTGTTTTTCACGTTCCAAGGCCGCTTTAGTAACCGTATTAATCATATAACCAAACCGATCAGAATCTATCCATAAGATTTTTTCAAAAGCGTCTTTTGGAACAACTTCGTAATAAACCGTATAATCGTTGGAAGTTCCGCCATTACGACTTCCACCCCATTCCGGAATCATTTTTCTGTTAGCACCAACTGGTACATTTTCTGAATCATTAAAACTCATGTGTTCAAAGAAATGAGCAAAACCTGTTTTACCTGGTTTTTCGCGGTTGGAACCTACATGCATTATCGTTGCTACAGCAACAATTGGATCACTATTATCTTGATGAAGTATCACCTCTAGACCATTGTCTAAAGTAAATTTTTCGTAATCAATAGCGAAATCTTTTTCAATTTCTTGAACGGGTTCTTTGGGTTTTTCTTCGCATGACATACAAAAGATGAATAAAGCTATTAAGCTGTAAATTTTTGGTTGCATAGTGTTTAGTTTAGAGTTTAAAGATACTTAAACTCTATAAATGCAATCCGTAAGAAAGCGTTAAAATTATCTATAGCTTTGTAGTGACCTAAATAGAATGGAGCTAACCTTGATTCTAATTTATGAGGATTTTTTTGGTAATTGATTGATTTAAGTAGGAAACCTTAACAACATATAAACCAGAGCTTAACGATGAAATATTTATGCTATTTACTTGAGGCGTTGTAGTTTGCTGTTTTACCAATTTACCGTTTACTGAATAGATATCAATATGGGCATTAGAATTTAAATTTTTGATATACAAATAATCCGTTGCAGGATTTGGATACAATAAAATATCTAAATTTTGGGCAACCTCTTCCCTACTTAATGAGTTACAATCTGTTTCATTAGCAACGAAATGTGAAGCACTATCAATTATCCAATTGGCTAAATAACTAGCTTGAACATCATCTACAAAAATACAAGTCAAATTAGCATTTCCTTCGGCATTGAAGCTTGAGATTCTATGATTTCTAGTGTTTCGGATATCTAACGTATTTAAATTGTTATTACCCAAACGTACAAATCGTAAATCATTGTTTGTAGATATATCAATGTCTTCTAATAAGTTGTTGCTAGCATGTAACAAAAATAATTGAGGTGCATTAAAAAGCTCTAATTCCGCAATGTTATTATTTTCACAGATCAATCGTTTCAAGCCGCTATTAGCGCTTAAGTCCAATTCGGTAAACTGATTATTACTAATATCGACATAGGTAATATCAGAACATTGACTGAAAGAAATGGTATTTAAATTATTACCTGAACATAATAAGCTGCGCAAATCATGATTGCTTGAAATGTTTAAAACATTTAAATTATTAGTACCACAATTTAAAGATTCCAATTCCTGATTATTTGTAACATTTAAAGTGTTTAAATTATTAGAATAACACGAAAGCACCTCAAGTTCTAAATTGTTTGAAACATTAAGTGTTGATAAATTATTTAAACTACAAGCTAATAACTCTAAATTAGGAAGGTGGGAAACCGTTAATGTTTGTAATAAATTATTACTAACATATATTTCTTTAAGAAGGAGATTTTGAGAAATATTTAGTGTTTCAATACTGTTATTATCAATATCCAAAACTTCTAAAAAGGCATTATTAGATAAATCTAAAGTCGACAAATTATTAAAATAAGCATTTAAATATTTTAGGTGAATAAAAGCTTCAATACCAGTTAAATCCGAAATGTTTTTATCATTAATATTCAAATTGTTTACTAATTCGGCATCACTATTTAGTATATTTCCAGTAAGGCCATTAGTATCAATACCTTGATTAATGAGCGCTTGTTCAAAATTTGAATCTGGAATAGCGGTTGTAGTTTGCGCATTGGAGAAACTAGCAAATAGAAACATCATGCAAAAAAACATGATAAACGTAAATTGAGATGTAGGTTTAATTAATGACAAAATTTAAATAATTAATAGCGTTTGGTGCGTTAAATGTATTATTTAATTGTAGCTGAGTCTATTATATTCGTTATGTTAAACATAAAAATCGGTAATCGGCTAATTGGTTGTTATTTAACGCAAAAATTGACCGATAATTAATTGTTAAATCCACGAACAGATTGTTTAAGGAATTGTATTTTTGCAGCTAATTTTACAAACTGTTTATATGTTACCATTATTTCGCATTATTGCTTTTTTAGAAGGTGTTTCTTATATTTTATTACTATTTATTGCTACACCAATAAAGTATCTATCAGACGATCCTCAATATGTTAAAATGTTAGGTATGCCACATGGTATATTATTTATTGCATACATTATATTAGCTATAGTAATTAGCAAAAAAATGGAATGGAGCAATAGTACTCTTGCTAAAGTTTTACTAGCCTCAATTATCCCATTTGGTACATTTTACGTGGAATACCATTACCTTAAGAAAGCTTAAAAAGTATGCAAGATTTACAATGTTTAATTTATGATTATAGTGTAGCTGCAGGTTTATCTGAATCCTATGCGAAAGCTATTAATATGCTAGCTCTGTTAGTAGGTTTGCTTATTATAATTGTAATTGCGGATTTTGTTGCTCGTAAACTTTTAATAAATGTATTTAATAGTTTGGCGGCAAAGTCGAAAACTAATTTTGATGATTTATTAGTTAATCACAAAGCACCAAGAAACATTGCGCATATTGTTCCCTTAATTATTACATTAAAACTCTTCCCTTTTGTTTTTTATGATTACCCCGAATTTGAAAGTCATATTATAGTATTAATTAAGGTTTATGGAATAGTTTTAACCGTATGGATTATTAGAAGTGTTTTACAAACCTTTGAATCTTATTTTAAAACCTTACCACGACTACGAGACAAACCTATAGATAGTTACATTCAAGTAGGCATGTTGTTTATTTGGATTATAGGTTTCGCATCCATTTTAGCGGTTGTAATTAATTTGTCCTTTCTTAAATTTTTCACCACTTTAGGTGCTGCATCAGCCATTCTTTTGTTGATTTTCAAGGACACCATTATGGGATTTGTTGCCAGTATTCAAGTGGCAATTAATGATTCTGTTCGTATTGGCGATTGGATTACTATGGAAAAATATGGAGCTGATGGGGATGTTATCGAGATTAACCTTTCCACGGTTCAAGTTCAAAATTTCGATTTAACAATTACCCATATTCCAACATTTGCACTAATAACGGATTCGTTTACAAATTGGCGTGGTATGCAATCCTCGGGAGGAAGACGTATAAAACGATCTATCCTTTTAAAGGCGAAGAGCATTCATTATTTAACAGATGAAAAAATTGAAAAACTGAAGGATATCCAGTTAATAACCGCGTATTTGAATCAAAGACAAAATGATATTGTTAATTTCAATACATCTAACGCCATTGATAAATCCACTTTAATAAATGGAAGGAATTTAACAAATTTAGGCGTATTTCGTAAATACATGCAAAGTTATATTGAAAACCATTCAGGAATCAATAAAGACATGATGATTATGGTACGTCAATTAGCACCTACCTCTCAAGGATTGCCTTTAGAGATTTATGCCTTTAGCGCCGATAAACGTTGGGCTAATTATGAATATATTATGTCAGATATTTTCGACCATGCTTTGGCTGCCGTTCCTTATTTTGATTTGGAAGTTTTTGAATTATCCACGGTAATTGGTACTTCAAACCAATAGAAATTATGTTAAATAAATCAAAAAACAGAGATTGAAACATCTATAACCTGCATCTAGTCGTAATTATATTGAACTAAAAACTTAACTATAATTATGATTAAAAAAATTTCAATTCTTGTATTTACAAGTGTCGTAGTCATGTCCTGTGTTTCAAAAAAGAAATATGTTGCTTTACAACAGGAAAATGGCGAATTAACAAGTGAACTTCAAAAAACACGAGTTGCTAAAGAAGATTTAGAAAATAAATTCGCCGAAATTCAAGCGCGAATAGACACTTACAATTCCAAATTAAATCAATTAACCGAAGAAAATGATGCCAAATTTGTTTCCGTTGGAGATGATATGATTATCTCTAATGATACACGTAAGCAAATGAATGAGACCTTGAAACATGTGGATCCTGTGGCATTACAAAATGCGGAAACATTAAAAGACTCCATGAATTTAGCTGTTGGTTACAATTTGCGTAAATCCATGGACACAAGCAGCTTAAATGAAGATGATGATATTGCCATTAATATAGATGAGACGGTAGTTATGATTTCCATTTCGGATAAATTATTATTTAATACCGCTAGTTATAAAGTGAGCAATAAGGCCAATAATATTTTACAAAAATTAGCCGATGTTATCAATTCAGAACCAAGTATTGAGGTTATGGTTGAAGGACACACAGATGCTAGAAGTATTAATACAGGGGCTGTTAAAGACAATTGGGACTTGAGTGTATTACGTGCAACATCAGTTGTTCGAAAATTACAAAAGGATTATAATGTTGCTCCTGAAAAACTAATTGCTTCTGGTAGAAGTTTTTACTTACCTGTTGCCGAAAATGATTCGGCAGATGGGCGTTCTAAAAACAGACGTACACGTATCATTATTTTACCAAATATCAATAAGTTTTTTGCCTTAATGGCATCAAACGACGAATAATTAGCTAATATTTTTTTATTAGTCCATATTAAAGGCTGCCTACTTTGGCAGTCTTTTTTATTTTGTTTATTTGTATTACTATGCATTCAGAATTAGACTCAATAGAACAGCAATATCAAGGCTATAAACAAACACCCGCTTTGTGGCTGGAATCGGCTATTATGGAAATTTCACAATTAACCTTACCCAACAATTCAATAGATTCTTATATTAAAACCTTACCCAAGAATTTACGTCTAGGAAAACGTGTGGAACAGTTTGTTTTTAATGAACTGGAACAAAATGACGCGGTTTCCATATTAGTTGAAAATATTCAAATACAAGAACTAAAGCAAACTATTGGCGAACTAGATGCTATAATTACTTTAAATAACGAACCAATTCATTTAGAAATTGTCTATAAATTTTATGTGTATGATGACTCTGTAGGAATTTCAGAAACAGATCATTTTATTGGACCTAACAGAAAAGATAGTCTCGTTGAAAAACTTACCAAGCTAAAAAACAAGCAGCTTCCACTACTCTATAAGCCGCAAACGAAAACATTACTGGCAAATTTAAAATTGGATGTGAGTAAGATTCAGCAAAAAGTTTGTTTTAAAGCACAATTATTTTTGCCCTATAAAAAAGAAATTATGCTAAAGGAATTAAATCCAGATTGTATTGTGGGCATTTACTTAAGAAAAGAACAAGTAGCGACATTTGAAACCTGTAGTTTCTTTTTTCCGAGTAAACCGGATTGGTTAATTCAGCCGCACCACGCTGTAAATTGGATAGATTATGAGGCTTCGCAGGAAGACCTGAATAGAATTTATATTGAAAAAAATTCAGCCTGTTGTTGGATAAAACAGGCTGATGATTCTATTATAAAAAGTTTTATTGTATGGTGGTAAACACGCTAATCTTCAGGCGGTTTTCCATGAACTTTTAGATATACTTCATCAAAATTACTACGCAAATAAGCCCGTAATTTTTTACGATAATCATCCTTTAACCATTCCACAAAATTAAAGGTACTCTTGCTAATACACTTCGTGTAGCGGTGAATGCGATAATCAATATCATCACCTAGTTGTTTTGCTAAATCTAATGCATCCCATAAATCCTCACTGTTTTCCACACAAATTTTTGCATGATGTTCTATGGAGCGTTCAAGAACTACTTTGGAGGATTCACCAGCTCTTACCGCTGCTATATATGTTTTTTTTATATCGAAATAAACGTCTTCTGACTTGGCAAATGCTTCACGCAAATCATCCGGCATTTCATATCTGAAATTTTCCTCAATTTCTTCATCCGCTAAAATACCATCTAAATAGAAATTTGGCGATCTAAAAATACGATGCCAATCTAAATCTGCTCCCCAAGGACCAAAACGATGTAAATTGTTGCCTAAATCTAATACCGTAAACTTGCTCTTATTTTTTAATATTCGCGAACCTCTACCAATCATCTGGTAATATAAGGTAAGGGATTTTGTGGCACGATTTAAAATAATGGCATCAACGGTTGGCTCATCAAACCCTGTGGTTAAGATACTAACTGATGTTAAAATTGCATCCGGTGTTTCCTTAAACCATTTTAATATTTTTTTGCGTTCTTTTTTGGTGTTTGTATTATCCAAGTGTGCTACGGGATATCCTGCTATTCTAAAGGTGTCATATACATGCAAGGATGTATTAATACCATTATTAAAAATTAAGGTTTTCTTTCCCTTTGCACGCTCTTCATAAGCTTGAAGTAACTTGGAAAGCATATCATTATTGGTGTATAAATCTTCAGAAGATTTTACCGTATAGTCACCATTAGCACCAACAACTAAAGATGTTAATCCTACATTATAACTGTAGACTTCCGCTTTTGCTAAAAATTCATTTTCAATAAGGGATTCAATGCTCTCACCTACAATTAATTCATCGTAATTGTCCTTCATTGGTAATTTAATGTTGGAACTTAAAGGTGTAGCTGTAACGCCCAAAATAAAGGATTTTTCAAAAAACTTAAATAGTTTTGTAAACGAGTTATAATGAGCTTCATCAATAATAACCAAACCAATATCTGAAATATCCAGTTTATCTTCGTTTAAACGGTTATTTAATGTTTCAACCATAGCAACAAAACAACTGTATTGTGCTTGGTCGTCCAGGTTGGCTTTACTGTTAACTACTTTATTCTCCACACCAAACTCGGTAAGCATACCAGAGGTTTGACGGCACAACTCAATTCGGTGAGTCATTACCAATACCTTCTTTTTGTGGTGTTTTAAATACTGTCTTACTATTTCCGAGAAAATAACGGTTTTACCACCTCCCGTTGGTAGTTGATATAGTAAATGGTAGTCTTCAGGTGCTTCTTCAAAACTTTTAAAAATCTTGTTGATAGCCCCTTTTTGATAACTATATAGGTTTTTACCTTCTTTTCTGTCTGCTAATTCTGATAATGAAATACTCGTGCTCATAAATTTTTCCAATGCGCAAAAATACGTTCTTTTCAAGGTTATTCAAGAATTTTTTAGAAATAATTACAGAAACTTTTTCAACAACCATAGTTTAAAACTTATTTTTGCGACCTCATAGCGTTTTCCTATTTTATATGTACATGTCAAATTCGCCAATTCAACATTTTAAACTTTTTAAACCCTATGGTTTTATTAGTCAGTTTATTATTAATGGTAAACAAAAACGTAACAAACGTTTATTGGGTGAATTATATAACTTCCCAGAAGGCACCATGGCAATTGGTCGTTTAGATGAAAACTCGGAAGGCTTGTTATTACTTACTACTGAAGGCCAAATTAGTACATTTATTACTAGTAGTAAAATAGAAAAAGAATATTATGTACAAGTGGATGGCATCATAACGCCTGAAGCCATGCATATTTTAGAAACTGGAGTTTCAATTACAGTGAACGGTAAACCGTATGTTACCAAACCTGGAAAAGCATTTATATTAGAAGCAACGCCCGATTTTCCTGAACGTGGAAAGAAAATCCGTGATGCACGCCATGGACCTACTACATGGATTTCCATAACGATTACTGAAGGAAAGTTTAGACAAGTACGGAAAATGACATCTGCTGTGGGCTTCCCAACATTGCGATTGGTTCGAGTGCGTGTAGGAACCATTACGCTAGGAGCATTAAAAATGGGCGATGTTGAAACGTTGGAAACTATCCAATAAAACTATTCTTTAACAACGATGAGTGTTGCTTTAACACCATTGGCTAGTCCCCACCCAGAGGAAGCAATAATCTCCTCATTTTCATCCATTATAACCACTTGTGCGGTATTTGGAGCAACATCACCTTGAGATAAAGCTAAAAAATCAATAACATTAAAGCCTGTTTTTAACTGCAAGACAAAACCTTTGTAGTCACCCGTTAAAACAGCATATGGCATCATAATATCTTTATCAACAAAAACACGAATTACGTCACCATCAATAGAACCATAATCACGATAAAGGACGCGAACCTGTGATGATTTAGTTTTAAAATCACCTAAATATTGATCCGTTTTAGAACCTACAACTTTTTCCTCAAATATGTTATCGAAATTTTTTTCTTGCTTTTTAAAGCGCTCTTCATAAAGTTCTCCAGGATTACCAAACTTTTCACCAAACATAGAAAATTGTTTTTTGTCCGTATTTAATGGTTTGTTGTTGGGAACCGTTAACCCATTTACCTTTCCAGGATTAGGATTTGAAAAGCCGTTATTTTCTATAGGAGAAATACTAATACCACTAGTACCTGAATCATTTTTTATGGCAGGTATGGAAGTGGAAGTATTGGGATTGCTATCAATTTGCGCATGTATAGGCGAACTAATTAACAGAATAATCCCAATAAGCATGATGTAACGGACTATATTCATTTTATAGGTTCATGAAAATTTATTAGAGCTTATAATTCAAAAACTATACCTAAATATTATAAACGTGATAAATATATAGCAAATATGATAAATTTATAAATTATAAGTTACAATTTAGGATAACATTAATAATGGCAGCTGTTTTCAGATTATTCAAATGACTTTTTATCCTATTATAAAATGTTAAAATATGTTAAATAACTACTTTGTAATGCATAGTACTGTAACAAAATATTTTATGTGTCGTCTATTAAGTATACAAATCCAATAAATATTAATATCATGAGAACTTTAGACAGCAATCCCGCCTACCAGCAGGCATGGCAATTATCGAAAAGAACGAACACTACAAATGGCTTTACCTGGAACAGTAAGAGACGCTTTAGATAGTAATTAGGTAAACAATTCATCAATCAATTAAAAATCAAATATATTATGAGAACTTTAGACAGTAATCAATTATCAAAAAGAACGAGCAGTACAAAAGGTTTTACTTGGAATAGTAAAAGACGTTATAGATAGTACTATCATTTAAAGAATTAACCAACAAGCAATGCTGCCAACAGGCAGAGAAGCAAAAACCACCATATCATGCACGCATTAATAAAGATTTCCCGAGATTCCAACGCCTTAATAACGTTTGCTCAAAAAAGAATTACCATACGGAAAAAATGCATTCAGCATGGCACATTATGGACCGGAATTAAACGTTATAAACATTAGTTTGAATTAGTTAAAGTTGAAAAAAAACCAGCACAAGTTGCTGGTTTTTTTTGTAATTATTTTCGTGGTATTGTTTTTGTGTTTGTAAAAATCTAATTCTTAAATTGTTAGCACTATGAGACATCACAGAAACTCCGAAAACGTAAATGCAGGTTCCATGGCAGATATTGCTTTTTTATTACTTATCTTCTTCTTAGTAACAACCACGATTTCAACCGATGCTGGCATTAATAGAAATTTACCTGCCTTCTGCCCTACCAATGATTGTGCAACGCTAACGGCTGATAACAACGTATTACGTATTGTTTTAAATAATTCGAATGACATATTAATGAATAATAAATTAGTCCCTTTGAATGCTATTAGTCAACAAGTTTCAAATTTTGTAAATAATAATGGGGATAACTCTTGTAGTTACTGTTCAGGTGAGCAACTTTTAACCGCTTCCGATAATCCCCAAAAAGCTATTATTTCGTTGGAACACAATAGGCAAACATCTTATGAATTGTTTATTCAGGTTCAAAATAGTATTTCAAAAGCTATCACTGATTTGCGTGAAGTCTATTCCCAAAATAATTTTAGAAAATCTTTATCAGATTTATCCTCAACCGAAATAGAAGAAGTTAGAAAGGCTTATCCGCTTATAATTTCGGAAGTAGAAACAAATTAAGATTATTTATCAGGGAGTTGTTTTAATTCTGATTCTTTCTTAATTCCATAAACAATATCAACTTTTTTTCGTCCCCAATTTTTAGCCGCTTCAATATTTAACCCCATATAAATATCTATTTGATTGCGTTTTCGTGCGTGCATTTTGTCCTTCACTAAATATATACCTTCCAAACCTTGAATGGAAACAGGTGTATTATGCTTTAATCCTAGTTTAAGTAAATCTCGGGAAACAGCAATATATTTAAGACCTGGTTTTAAACTATCACCAAACGCTGTAATATGCGGATTAGAATTAGTTTGATAAGAAACAGAATTATAGGCCGTTGCCGTAACTCGAAGACTCTTCCATGTGTATTCTGAAGGTTTATCCGTTTTACAATTAAAAACCAACAGGAGTAAAATTCCGATTATCGTTTTTGTATTCATAGAAATTGGTTGATTAAAGATACAATTTTTTGAAGATTATTGAACACGTCTAACTTTTTTGTAACCTGACCAATAGATACTAAAACAAACTACAAATGAAATCTATTCAACTATTGTGCCTATCCTTTTTACTTGTTATGAGTTGTAAAGATGAGCCAAAACAAGAACAAATTATTGCAGAGGTTAATGAAGACGTAATTGTAACGCCCGAAATGATGGAACGTGCTAAAGACATTCATAAACGGGTTATTACTTTAGATACACACGATGATTTTAATGTGAATAACTTTACTGACTCCATAAATTATACTCAAGATTTAAAGTCGCAAGTTACACTTCCTAAAATGAAAGCTGGCGGATTGGATGTTGCTTGGTTTATTGTTTATACGGGTCAAGACACTTTATCTGCAGAAGGGTATGCCAAGGCATACAAAACCGCTATGGGTAAATTTGATGCTATTCATAAACTAGTAACAGATATTGCCCCAGATCAAATTGAATTGGCACTAACATCGGATGATGTTAGACGTATTGACGCTACTGGAAAGAAGATAGCTATGATTGGTATTGAAAACGGTTATCCTGTTGGAACAGACATCAAAAACGTGGAGAAATTTTATGATTTAGGTGGTCGTTATATGTCGCTTGCTCATAATGGTCATAGTCAATTAAGCGATAGTAATACGGGTGAAAAAGATGATGTATGGCTTCATAACGGTTTAAGTCCATTAGGAAAAGAAGTGATTGTTGAAATGAATCGTTTAGGAATGATGATTGATGTCTCTCATCCTTCAAAAGAAGCGATGCGTCAAATGATTGAATTGACTAAAGCACCAATAATAGCCTCGCATTCATCGGCAAGAGCACTATGTAATCATAGTCGAAATTTAGATGACGAACAATTACAATGGATGAAAGATAATAACGGTGTAGTTCATGCCGTAGCGCTTGATGCTTATGTTAACGCTGAAAAAGTAGCGGCTCGTGATGAGGCTTTAAAAAGCATTCAAAAAGAAGCAGCCGATTCGTTAGGTGTCAAATGGTACACATCACGCGACGAGGTTATGGCTTTAAGCAATGAAGACCAAGGTAAATTTTTTGAATATTATGGCGAAGTTGTACGTCTAGCAAATGAAAAGGCTAAAACTATTGAAGGCTTTCCTCCTGCTGTAAATGTTGCTGATTTTGTAGATCATATAGATTATATGGTTGATAAAATAGGCATAAACCATGTAGGAATCAGTAGCGATTTTGATGGTGGTGGCGGAATTGAAGGCTGGCGCGATGCATCAGAAACGTTCAATGTAACATTAGAGTTGGTAAAACGTGGCTATACCGAAGCTGAAATTAGCAAGCTTTGGAGTGAGAATCTTTTACGCGTTTTAGACGATGTCCAAGCTGTTGCTAAAAATATGCAAGCACATAGTAACCCGTAAAAAAAAGGGAGTCATTAAATAATAAAAAACAGCATTGAATTATGAAATTTCAATGCTGTTTTTCTTTATATAAAGTTTATTTACACTTTTAGTAAGCCAACAGTTCTTTCAAGGCTGTTTCAAATTTTCCTTTTCCTAAATACTGTACTTCCAATTGATTTATAAATGGAATTGGTGTTTCCATGCTAGCCACACGCTTAACAGGCGCATCTAGGTATTCAAAACATGTTTCCATAATTAGGGATGAAATATCTGAAGCAATACCACCAAACAAGGAATCTTCTTGTAATATAATGGCACGACCTGTTTTTCTAACCGATTCAAAAATAGCTTCGGTGTCCAAGGGTTGTAAGCTTCGTAAGTCAATTAAGTCGGCTTGAATGTCTGGATTGTTGTTTAAAGTTTCTAAAGCCCAATGAACAGCTGCGCCATAGGAAATGATGGTAACATCAGCACCTTCCCGTAAACGTGCTGCTTTTCCAAAAGGAATGGTGAAATAATCTGTAGGCACATCCTGACGAATACTTCTGTATAGAGCTTTGTGTTCAAAGAAAAGAACTGGGTTTGGATCGTTTATAGCAGTTGCTAATAATCCTTTGGCATCATACGGAAAAGCCGGATACACCACTTTTAATCCAGGTGTCTTGGTGAACCAAGCTTCATTGGTTTGCGAGTGAAAAGGTCCTGCCGCAACGCCAGCACCACATGGCATTCTCACAACTACATCGGCGTTTTGATTCCAGCGATAATGGGATTTAGCCAAATAATTTACAATCGGGTTAAAACCAGAAGTTGCAAAATCAGCAAACTGCATTTCCATAACGGCTTTCATTCCAGATATAGAAAGTCCCATGGCAGCTTCCACAATAGCAGATTCGCAAATAGGTGTATTTCGAACACGTTCTTTTCCAAACGCGTCTACAAACCCATCGGTTATTTTAAAAACGCCACCATATTCAGCGACATCCTGACCCATGATAATCAAATCATCATGACGCTCCATGGACTGTTTTAAACCTTCAGAAATAGCATCAATTAAGCGTATTTCTTCTGTGTTTGAATTTGGTTTAATTTCCTGATAATCAAAATCTTTATAAACGTCATGTAATTCCGTACTTTCATTTGGAATTATTGCCTCTTCATCAAAAGCCATTTGTAAATGTTCATTGATTTCAGACACAATAGCCTCTTTCATTTCCAAATCATTTGCTTCGGTGAGAATATTTTCATCTTTCAAAAATGTCTGAAAATTTTCTAACGGATCTTTCTTCGCCCACATATCCATTAAATCTTGTGGCACATATTTGGTGCCACTCGCCTCTTCATGGCCACGCATTCTAAAGGTTTTAAATTCAATTAAAATTGGACGAGGATTTTGACGAACACTTTCCGCTAAATCGCGCATCTTGGTATAAACTTCTATAATATTATTTCCGTCTATTATGTGTGACTCCATGCCATAACCAATGCCACGATCCGCAATGTTTTCACAATTATATTGTTCGCTAGTTGGTGTAGATAAACCGTATCCATTATTTTCTACACAAAATAAAACCGGCAATTGCCAGACTGAAGCCACGTTTAATGCTTCGTGAAAATCACCTTCACTAGTACCTCCTTCACCTGTAAAAACAGCTGTAACTTCCTTCGTGTTTTTTAATTTACTTGCTAATGCAATCCCATCGGCAACACCTAATTGCGGCCCTAAATGCGATATCATACCAACAATTTTAAATTCCTGTGTTCCAAAATGAAAGGAACGATCACGACCTTTGGTAAAACCATTGGCTTTTCCTTGCCATTGGCTAAATAAGCGATATAAAGGAATATCACGCGTGGTGAAAACACCTAAATTTCTGTGCATAGGCAATATGTATTCATCAGAATGCAAAGCCATAGTGACACCTACAGAAATAGCTTCTTGGCCTATTCCTGAAAACCATTTAGAAACCCTGCCTTGGCGTAATAGAATTAACATTTTTTCTTCTATTAAACGTGGTTTTAGCATACGCTTATAGAGTTCTAATAACTCACTACTATCAAGACCTGTTTTATTATAGGTTATATTACTCATAGATGAGGCTGTATTGATCATAAAATTCGTTTGTCAAATATACTATAAATTGATTATTACAAATAACAATCTAACAATAAATAGTATTCCAAACTTTATAATGTTTTCGTACATTTGTAATACATACGCATTAAAAACTATATCCTTATGAATACGATACCAAGTGTTAATTTAAAAGATTTTTTATCCGAAGACCCAAAACGCAAACAACAATTTGTAGATGCTATAGGAAAGGCCTACGAAGAAATTGGTTTTGTTGCTTTAAAAGGGCACTTTTTAGATGATAAACTAGTCGATAATTTATATGGAGAAGTAAAAAACTTCTTTGAACTCCCTTTAGAAACCAAGCAAAAATATGAAATTGAAGGCATTGGTGGCCAACGTGGTTATATTTCATTCGGAAAAGAAAGCGCTAAAGGTAAGAAAGAAGGCGATTTAAAAGAGTTCTGGCACTTTGGACAATTTGTAGAAAACAATCCAAAATTAGAAGCAGAATACCCTAAAAATGTAGAAGTTAAAGAACTACCGGAGTTTAATAAAGCTGGAAAAGAAACGTACCGCATGTTGGAAAAAACAGCTAAATATGTGTTGCGTGCTTTAGCATTGCATTTAAAATTAGAAGAAACCTATTTTGATGATTACATACATAATGGAAATAGTATTTTACGTCCAATCCACTATCCACCAATTGTAGATGAACCTAAAAACGCAGTTCGTGCTGCTGCCCACGGTGATATAAATTTAATTACACTATTAATGGGTGCTCAAGGTCGTGGTTTACAAGTTCAAAACCATAAAGGTGAATGGTTAGATGCCATTGCAGAACCTGATGAATTAATGATAAATGTGGGTGATATGTTATCAAGACATACCAATAATAAATTAAAATCCACCATCCATCGCGTTATCAATCCACCAAGAGAACTTTGGGGAACTTCACGCTACTCCATTCCGTTTTTCATGCATCCAATAAGCGATATGAAATTGGACGTTTTAGAAAGTTGTATTGACGAGGATAACCCAAAACAATTTGATGACATTACGGCGGGCGAATTTTTAAATGAGCGTCTTATTGAATTAGGGTTAATTAAAAAGTAAATATGGATTTACAAGATCAATTAAAGAATCTTTTTCCAGAACATATTGAAGAAGAATCTGAAGCTACAGCAGACACAAGCAAAGGTCTGTGGATTCAAGATGATCCCATTTTATGCAAATATGAAAAACGCAAAGGTAAGCCAATAACCATTCTTGATGGTTATACTGGTGCTACCGAAGATTTTAAGGCCTTGGCAAAAGAACTAAAAACAACCTTAAGTGTTGGAGGCAGTTTTAAAGATGATAAAATTATTATTCAAGGCGATTATCGCGATAAAATAATGACCATTTTAAAAGAGAAAGGGTTTCAAGTTAAACGTGTTGGAGGCTGATGAAAAGAGGTTCCCTTCATATAACTAATGGCACGCATTTAACAAACTATTTACAAGAATTGGATGTTAAGGGCGCTTTTTTAACGTGGCAAGAAATGTTGTGTGATGGTCCTACACCTGTTCAAATTGATTCACAACGTTTTATAGATACCCGAAAAGGGTTTCTAAAAAATGTGTATGGTATTGAGATTAACGAAGAAGAAATAAAAAATGAATTAGCGGTTTTAGACCAAGCAGACGTGTTTTCGGAAATAGTTCTTTGGTTTGAATATGATTTGTTTTGCCATATTAATTTATTGGGTGTTATAAAATTACTTCAAGAAAGGAAAGTAAATTTACCCCTCTATTTAGTCTGTAGCGGACGTATAGAAGGTGAAAAAAACTTAAAAGGATTATCAGAATTAACGGCAAACCAGCTTTTAGATCATTATGATAAAAAAGTGTTGCTACAAGATTCAGATATTGAAATAGCAAGATCCGTTTGGCATATATACTGTGGCAAAGATCATAATTTGCTAAAACCATATATTGTTAAAAAATCGTCATTTCTTTATTTGAATAGTTGCCTTAAAGCCCATTTAAAACGCTTCCCGAATTTAAAAAGTGGTTTGGGCGTATTAGAGAAAAACATTTTAACTATCGTTCGTGATAAAGATGTTAAATCTAGAGGTCATTTAGTTGGTTATGCCTTAAATTTTCAAGGATATTATGGCTATAGTGATATTCAAATTCATGAATTAATTAAAACATTGTCCCTGTTTTTTGAGGAAACAGAAAACAGTATCACATTAAACCGAAAAGGTCATGAAGCCCTTATTGGTTTACGAAACTTTGCTACAGAAATTAACAACAATACGGTATTTGGTGGTGTTAACCGATTAGATTTTTATTACAGCACCAAACATAACGAACTTATAAAAAAATAAAACATGCCAATAAAAGAATCTGAACTAATATTAAATCCAGATGGAAGTGTTTATCATCTAAATTTAAAACCAGAGAATATTTCAAACACCATAATTTTTGTTGGTGATCAGGATCGTGTAGAGAAAATTACTAAACATTTTGATTCTATTGAATTCACCACTCAAAAACGTGAATTTAAAACGCAAACTGGTATTTATAGAGGAAAACGATTAACCGTTTTATCTACCGGAATAGGTCCAGATAATATTGATATTGTTATGAATGAACTGGATGCCTTGGTAAATATTGATTTACAAACACGTCAGCCAAAAAAGGACTTAACATCGTTAAACATTGTTAGGGTTGGAACATCCGGCTCTTTACAACATGACATACCAGTTGATAGTTTCGTTATTGGCTCCCATGGGCTAGATTTAACTGGTTTACTTCATTTTTATCAAATAGATGAGTTTACGAATCCTGAAATTGAAACGGCGTTTATTAATCATACAAATTGGCATAGTAATAAATCCAGACCTCTTTTTATTGCCAATAGTGCCAAATTACAAAACCATTTTTCTTCAGAAAAAACGTTCACAGGTATTACAGCAACAGCTGTTGGTTTCTATGGACCACAAGGTCGCGTGTTGCGATTGCCTGTTCAGGATGCCGATTTAAATTCTAAAATGGATTCATTTGATTTTGAAAACAATCGAATTTCAAATTTAGAAATGGAAACATCTGCCATATACGGATTGTCAAAATTATTAGGCCATCAGGCGTTATCACTAAATGCCATAATTGCAAATCGTGCCAATGGAACTTTTAGCAAAGACCCAAAAAAGGTTGTTGAGAATTTGATTATTTACACCTTGGATAAAATGATAACATTATGAAAACGGTAAAAATAGGTGGTGTTCCAGAACATTTTAATCTGGCTTGGTATTTAACTTTGAAAAATGGCGATTATAAACAAGAGAACATCAATTTACGTTGGCATGATTATCCTGGTGGGACTGGAGCAATGAGTAAAGCCTTACGCAAAGGGGATATTGATATTGCTGTTATTCTAACGGAAGGAATTATTAAAGATATTATAGAGGGAAATCCTTCTAAAATTGTTCAAACCTTTGTAGAAACCCCTTTAATATGGGGAATTCATGTCGGAGCAAATTCACAATACCAATCACTTAATGATATAAAAGGAACTAAAGCTGCTATTAGTCGGTATGGTTCTGGATCGCATTTAATGGCTTATATCAATGCTCAAAATAATAATTGGGATACTACTAAAGACTTACACTTTGAAGTCGTAAAAAATTTAGAAGGTGCTGTTGAAGCACTTTCAAATAATTCGGCAGATTATTTTATGTGGGAAAAATTTATGACTAAACCTATAGTAGACAAAGGCGTTTTTAGACGATTAGGTAACTGCCCTACGCCTTGGCCTTGTTTTGTAATTGCTGTTAGTGATCATTTTATTGAAAATCATTCCGCGGAATTACAAACCATTTTAAATATTATAAATAAGTGTACAAAAAACTTCAAAACACTTCCGAATATCGATCAAGTCATTGCATCACGCTATGATCAGAAATTAGAAGATGTTAAGGAGTGGCTATCATTAACGGAATGGTCGCAAAGTGCCATAGATGAAGCTACTATCAACAAAATCCAAAAGCAGTTATTAGCCTTGGATATTATTTCGAAAACGGTTCCTTTTGATAGGTTAGTTCATAAATTACACTAAAAACTAAACGTTTATTACAATTCGGTTTTTTAAGCACAATAATTTGCAATTATAACAATTGTAACTTTTTACGGATTTAAGAATCTCATGTAAATTTTGTTAATTTAACTTTACATTTGTGTTTAATTTTTTCCAATTTTTAACATATTCGCAATAAAACAAGACTAAAGCGCCTAGTAATCACGTCTTTAAAAAGTAACCTTACATCGATAAATGTTAAAATTATTATAATTCTTAAGTTAAATGCATTATATTTGACCCTTGAGATCAATTAAATTCATCGCTTATGCTATTAACGATTACTTTTTTACTCTCTTTTTTGGTTGCAGTTAATTTTTTATTATTAATTTTTAGCTGTAACAAAACCACGAAACGTGTTAACCAAAAAATTGAAAACCGACCTACATTTGTTGTTACTAAAAACCGAGTTGTTTCTACTGAATCAACCCAACTAGCACCTACAGGGAGTTAATTATTATTTTTCTTTTTTACGCAACCTTTCCCTGACATTTGCATCTACTCATAAATGACATTATGAAAATTGCATCGATTATAATTCTCACGGGAATTTCTTTATGTGCCTCTATTTGTTGTCCTGGTGAGGACGATTATCTGTATTCCAATACAAATGTTAGAAATGATACAATTATTCAAATAGAAAACAACACCATTGATTTTCAGGTTAATGATACCATTTATATTTCAACAATGCTTAATAATGAGCAAGTTTCAGTAAATAATAATACGGTTTTACTAACCGATTATATTCTTCTAAATTCACAAGAGAATTTCTATTTTTACAATTTAAATTTATATAAAGAAACGGCCTATGGCACGTATGCTTTAATTGAATTAAACGAAAACGCATTAAATGTTCTTGAAGGTATAACAACAGTAGATTATCAAAGTTTATTTGTTCGTTGCAATCTGGACAACACTATTTTTAGGAATAAATTTGGGATTAAGCTTTTGGAACCTGGTAAGTATTACCTATCTGGTTCGCATAATTATTATAATGAGGGTGAAGAATTAGTCCATATTTCAACTAATTCCTATAATAATGATCATATTTCTATAAGCTCAAAAATTATGGCTTCGGACACAGCGGGTCGCTATTATTTTACCGTTAATTAATTACCAACTTATTGGTGAATAGCCTTTGCCTTCTAAAATAGCATTCGTTTTACTAAAATGTTTATTTCCAAACCAAAAACCTCTATTTGCGCTTAATGGAGAAGGATGACCGCTAGTTAGAATAGTATGCTTATTGGTGTCAATTAATTTTGATTTCTTTTTTGCGAACCCGCCCCAAAGTAAAAACACAACATCTTTCTGATTATCACTGATAGTTTTAATTACCCTATCTGTAAAAGTTTCCCAACCCATCTTTTGATGACTACCAGCTTCATGAGCTCTAACGGATAATGTAGCATTTAATAACAAGACACCTTGTTTTGCCCAATGTAATAAATTGCCGCTTTCTGGATACGGTTTATTAATATCGGATTCCAATTCTTTGAACATATTTCTTAACGATGGAGGATGTGCCGTGTTTTCATTGACACTAAAACATAAACCATTTGCTTGCCCTTCGCCGTGATAAGGGTCTTGACCAATTATAACAACTTTAGTTTCTTCAAATGGACAAGTACTAAACGCCTGAAAAATTTCAGATACTGGCGGATAGCAGGTGTTTTTTTGATATTCGGATGTTACAAAAGCCATTAATACCTTAAAATAATCTTTTTCAAATTCCGCCTGTAAAAGCGGTTTCCAACTATCATGAATTTTCACTTCCATTTTTAGAACATTTTTTATGTCACCACTAAATTAATATTATCTTTAGCACCATAAAACAATATGTCTTGAAAAATTTAAAATTTCCAACAGCACAAACAATTTTACTTATTATTGCTGGACTCGTTGCCTTGCTAACATGGATTATTCCTGCGGGAAAATATGATACGCTAACCTATAATAAAGCGGGTAATAGTTTTACTAAAACACATTTAGAAACAACAGAAACATTACCAGCAACACAAGAAACATTAAAAACTTTAAATATAAATATCCCTTTAGAAAAGTTTACAGAAGGTGATATTTGGAAACCAATTTCTATTCCAAACACATATCAAGTTGTAGAGGCCAAACCCCAAAGTATGGTGGAATTTTTTCAATCACCAATCAAAGGAATCATTGAAGCTTCTGATATTATTTTTCTTGTATTAATAATAGGTGGATTAATTGGGATTATGAACTATACTGGTGCTTTCGATGCTGGAATATCCTGGCTAGCCATAGCGCTTAAAGGCCATGAGTATATATTAATTATATTGGTTACTACACTTATTGCTTTAGGAGGAACCACTTTTGGTTTAGCCGAGGAAACCATAGCCTTCTACCCTATTTTAATTCCCATGTTTTTAGCTGCTAAATATGATGCCATGGTGCCATTAGCCACTATTTATTTGGGTTCATCCATTGGAACTATGTTTTCTACTGTTAACCCATTTAGTACAATTATAGCTTCGGATGCTGCCGGAATTAATTGGACAACTGGATTAACAGGTCGTGTTATCACATTAATAATAGGTGTTATAATTTGTATTGTATATATTTTAAAATATGCCAATAAAGTGAAAAAGGATCCTACTAAATCCATAATTTATAGTCAAAAAGAAGAAATTGAAGCACATTTTGGAACTAAAAGCGAAAACATTTTAAAATTAACCACTAGACTACGTTTAACCCTCATTGTATTTACACTTTGTTTTGTTGTAATGATTTACGGTGTTTCTCAATTAGAATGGTGGTTCTTGGAAATGACAACGGTATTTTTTGTTGGAGCTATTTTAATTGGATTTATTGGAAAAATTAAAGAAACAATTTTTGTGGAAACCTTTGTTAAAGGCGCGTCAGATTTACTAGGTGTGGCTTTAATTATTGGGATTGCGCGTGGCGTTTCTGTGTTAATGAATGATGGATTAATTAGCGATACCATGCTCTATCATGCAAGTACGGCAACCGAAGGTATGAATAAAGGCGTTTTTGCAAACGCCATGTTATTTATTTATAGTGGACTATCCTTTTTTATTCCTAGTTCTTCTGGAATGGCTGTTTTAACCATGCCAATCATGTCGCCTTTGGCTGATACCGTTGGGTTTGGTCGGGAAATTATTGTTAACTGCTACCAATATGGCATGGGGTTATTTGCTTTTATTAATCCAACGGGGTTAATTCTAGCCTCTCTAGCCATTGTTAAGGTGGGTTATAACAAGTGGCTAAAATTTGTTTTACCGCTACTACTTATACTAACTATTTTTACAATGATTATTATTACACTTCAAGTGTATTTATAATCTTGAAATACTTTATTTCGTGTTGTCAGCTTTTAAAAAATCGAGAATTTTTGTGTTTACAACATCCGCCTGGTCAACGGTTAAAAAGTGTCCTGCATTACCAATTATTTCACCTTCACCTTTAGGGATTAAGGTTTTAGTCATTTGAACGGTTTTGGAGTTGTTAATAACATCATCATCACCAATTAAAACTAATACAGGCATTTTCAACGACTGAAAATCTCGCTTGGAAAACGGGCGCATATCCAAGACAAATTTATTTATAGAATCATTGCGTTCCGATTTATAATATTGTTTTAAATACGTTTTATTAATATTAGCCACATTACTAGTCATAGACTTTAAGCCCTGTTCTATTTGTTTCTCTTCCGAAGAAAAAAGGGTTATTAAATTTTTCAATAAATCAGCACTTGGTCTAATCCAGATAAAAGTTTGTGCAGGACTTAATAACACCATTTTCTTGATCCGATCTTGGTTAAACAAGGCTATTTTCATAGAAATCCACCCACCTCTTGAAGCACCAACAAGCGTAAACTCGTTCAACTTTAGCTTATCAAAAATTTCATTATACCAAGTTACAATCTGTTCAACATCATCAAAAGTTCCGGTTTTAAGAGATTTTCCGGGTTCCAAAATAAAATCGATTGCAAAAAGTCTATAATCTTTTGAAAGTGCTTTAGCATTTGGATACCAACTCGTTGAAGTTGCGTTCATACCATGCAATAAAACCAAGGGTTCGCCATTACTAGGACCGCTTACAACCACATGGGCCGTTCCAAAACTAGTCGGAATATACAATTCTTCAACCGGAATATCCCACAGTTTTAAAGAGGCATCATATGCATCAAAGTATGGCTTTAAATTAGCATTTGGTTCTGCTATATAATCCGGTTTTTCCGTATATTTTAAATAGTCTTTTTTACAAGATGTTAAATTAACAACTATAATAAGTAGAATTAGGGCTTTTAATATTTTCATAAATTTATTTCTAAAAAGCCAAAGCTACATAAATATAAAATGAACTTATACTTTTTAACTTTAGATTAGTTTTAAAACATAATCCGTATTTTTGTTATCCTAAAAAAAAGTTATGCCTTTCCATAAGGACCATTTATGATACATATTCACGAAAAAACACTCCAAGATCTTGAATTTTCTACAGTTTTACAACAAGTAAGTGAGTTGTGTATTACTCCTTTAGGTCATGAAGCTACATTACAAATTGCGCCTTTAAACAATAAAGAGTCTGCTATAAAAGCTTTGGTATTAACCAATGAATATTTAGCATCTTTAATAAATGATAACCGGATTCCCAATCATGGTTTTGAAACCATTGCCAAGGAATTAAAGCTTTTAAAAATTGAAAACACCTATTTAGAAGCGCATAGCTTAAAAAAAATAGTATCTATTTCTATTACGGCTAATGATATTATTCTTTTTCTAAAGAAATTTCAAGAGTATTACACCAATTTATATGAATTTGCCTCAGAAATTGAAGTGACCAAAGTGTTAATTGAAGAAATTGATACAATTATCGATCGCTTTGGTGATGTAAAGGACAATGCATCGTCATTATTATTTGAGTTACGACAAGATATTAATAAAATTAAAGGGAAAATCAATCAGAGTTTTTCTTCGGCACTTCACACATATCATCAATTAGAATATCTGGATGATATACGAGAATCTGTAGTAGATAATAAGCGTGTATTAGCAGTTAAAGCTATGTACAGGCGTAAAGTGCGTGGTTCCATAATGGGAGGCAGTAAAACAGGAAGCATTGTTTATATAGAGCCCGAAACCACATTGCAATACACACGTGAGCTAAATAATTTGGAATATGAAGAAAATGAAGAGGTTGTTCGTATTTTAAAATCCCTAACCGATTTCATCAGACCGTTTTTACCTCTATTAAAGCAGTATCAAGAATTTTTAACGCAAGTTGATGTTATTTCTGCCAAAGCCAAATATGCCAAATCCATGGATGCTATTTTGCCAGAAATTAGTGATAACCGCGAGCTATATTTACGAGACGCTTTTCATCCATTACTATATTTAAGTAATAAAAAGAAAAACGAAAAAACATATTCCCAGTCTATTAAATTAACTCAAGAAAATCGGATTATTGTTATTTCTGGTCCAAATGCTGGTGGAAAAAGTATCACGTTGAAAACTGTTGGTTTATTACAAATTATGCTCCAGTCTGGATTTTTAATTCCGGTTCATGAACGTAGTAATGTATTTTTATTTGATAGGATTATCACAGATATTGGTGATAATCAGTCTATTGAAAACCATTTAAGCACCTACAGTTATCGCTTAAAGCAGATGAATTACTTCTTGAAGAAATGTAATAAAAACACCCTATTTCTTATTGATGAGTTTGGAACAGGATCAGACCCAGAATTGGGAGGTGCGTTAGCCGAAACATTTTTAGAAGAATTTTATCATCGTGAGGCATTTGGAATTATTACTACCCACTACTCCAATCTTAAAATTCTAGCCAACGAATTACCGTATATGCAAAATGCTAATATGATGTTCGACGAGAAAACTTTGGAACCCATCTATAAACTAGCATTGGGACAGGCTGGAAGTTCGTTTACTTTTGAGGTGGCTCAAAAAAACGGAATTCCTTACAGTTTAATAAATCGTGCCAAAAAGAAAATTGAACGCGGGAAAGTTCGTTTTGATAGAACGATAGCCAAACTGCAAAAGGAACGCTCAAAATTAGAGAAAACCGAACAATCCTTAAAAGAAAACGAACGCAAGAAGCAAACTGAAGCTGAAAAGCTAGAGGAAATAAATATAAAAATCCAGAAAAAATTAGAGAGTTATCAAGAATTGTATGATAGCAATCAGCGACTCATATATTTGGGTCAGAAAATTGATGATTTATCCGAGAAGTACTTCAATAATAAGCAAAAACGCGAATTGATGAATGAACTATTTAAACTGGTTCAAATTGAAAATTCTAAACGTAAAAAAACAACGGTAAAAAAACAAAAGGCTGAAAAGGCCAAAGTTGAAAAAGTTAAACAAGAAGCCGAGAAAACAGTTGCTGTTATTAGGAAAAAGAAAAAAGTAGCCAAGGAAAAAGAAAAAAACAAACCCGCTGCTCCAAAGCCTATTTTAAAAATTGGGGATCGCGTTCGCATGCAAGATGGTCGTGCCGTTGGAAGCATTGATAGTATTGAAAAAAATAAAGCTATTGTAAATTATGGTATGTTTACTACCAACGTTAGCATGGACCAATTGGAGCTGGTAGAGGCCATTAAGAAATAAGGGGTTGGAATTAGTATAAATGATTTTTTTGGTCTCTCATAATTAATTCTTGCGTATTTTTGTAATATGATAGACGGATTACCAGATAATAAGCAATTAATTCTCTTTGATGGTGTTTGCAATTTATGCAATAATGCCATTAATTATGTTATAAAACACGATACACAAAATGTATTTATGTTTGCGCCGTTACAAGGTGAAACTGGTAAACAAATAATTGAAAAATTTAAAATTGACACAAGCAAAATAGATTCTATTTTGCTTTATTCTTCAGAAAATAAACTGTCCTACAAATCTACTGCTGCACTCAAAATAGCTTGGAAACTTGGATTTCCACGTAATTTATTAGCCGTTTTTTTCATAATTCCAGCTTTTTTAAGAAACTGGGTTTATGAATTTATAGCTAAAAACAGATATAAATGGTTTGGTAAAAAAGATGCCTGTATGCTGCCTACAAAAGAATTACAAGCAAAGTTTCTAAATTAACTGATTTATTATTTTTTTATTATACTTTTGATTAATATGAAAAACCTAACCAAACATATCGTAATCTTGGCCGCTTTCATGGCTTATAATCAGGCTTTTTCACAGGAACTAAAGGATACTAATAGCTTTAAAACTCATAAAAATGAAGTATCTCTTGAGCTATTACAATTACTTAATGGTGTATATCAAATATCTTATGAACGTAGTTTTTTCGATAATTTTTCGGCATCACTGGCAGCAGGTTATAAAGGAAAATCAGGGTTAATAGGCTTTTCTGGAATTGATAAACCAAAATTGAAAACTGGTGATATTTTTTATACAGGGTTTCAAATTATACCAGAAGTCAGATAATATTTACCTAAAACTTCAAAAACAGCTTTAACCGGCTTCTACATTGGTGCCTATTATAAATACTCTAATTATAAATCAGAATTAGACGGCTCTTATACAGGCACAGATGGGTTTATTTACGACTTGGAATTCGATATGAAACTTGATATTAGTTCCGTAGGATTAATGCTTGGTTATAAGCTACCAATTACCAAACATTTAAATATCGATTTTATAATTGCAGGTCCAGGTGCTGGGAATTATAATTTTAAATTTATAAATAAAAAGGATTTACCAGAAGAGTTTTATGAAGATTTAAATCAAGCTTTAGAAGATTACAGTATTTTAGATTTTATAAATGGAGATTTTAGATTCTCCCAAGTCAATAATAGGTCGCAGTTTAATGCCTTTTCATTCAGATATGGTATTTCATTGGGCTATACATTTTAATATCCGATAATTAATTAAATCAAAAACAATGAAAAAAACGCTTAAATTAACAGCCATCTTATTAATGGTAATTACCTCTAGTTGTTCTGGAATAAAAGTTTTAGATGCTTGGAAATCAGATTCATCTGCAAACATTAAGGATAACAACATTCTTGTTATTTCAAGAACAGAAAATAAACAAGCACGTATAGCTTTTGAGCAAGAAATAGCAAAACAACTACGAGCAAAAGGTATGAAAGCTACTGAAAGCTTTAAGGAAATGCCAAACTTTAATCATGATACAGAATTAACGGAAGCACAACAAAAAAACTTCAAGGCATTTTTAGAAAACGAGGGTTATGATGCGGTTATCGTTACTGTTGTAAAAGATTACCAAGAGCGCACAGAAACAACGCAAGATGGCGGGTATTACGCTGGTGCTAGTTATTATCCATCCTACTTCCCTGGCTATTATGGTGGTTTCTATGGTTATTACGGAAACAGAATGTCCTACTCAACTTATGGAAGTTATGTGCCTATGAGCTCTACAACCCAGGTTGTAAAAACATACATCGTGGAAACTGTGGCTTATGATTTAACTCAAGAAGATGGTAAGCAACTTGCTGCTGTGGTAACGACTAAAATAGACGACCCACAAAATGTAACTAAAAACGCGGTGGAATACACGGAGAAAATTACAAAAGCATTAACCTCTAAATAAAAAAGTAATTTATTAGTATTTTTTAAAGCCTTGAAACTTTTAAGGCTTTTTTCTGTTATAAAGCGAAAATTATAACACTTATTAACAACTATTCTAGACTAATTAAAACTACTTTTGCCGATTAATTATTTCTGCCAATGAACATAACAAAGTATTATATTGCTGCCACTCTTGCCTTTACCATTTGGGGGTTCTTTAGTCTAGTTTTAAAACCGTTATCTAACTTTTCTGCATTTGATATTTTGAGCTATCGCTCGATTGTTTCTGTTGCAATAATGTTAATAGTTACCTTATTTTTTAGACCAAAGGTTTTAAAAAAGAATGTAGGTTTATTTAAATCATTGGAAAAAAAGGAACGAATTAGGATTCTTGTAATTAATATGCTTAGTGGTTTCTTTTTAGCCTTTAATTGGTATATTTTTATTTATGTTATGAACAATGTTAGCGTGAAAGCCACATCTTTAGCCTATTTAATTTGTCCAATTCTAACCATGGTTTTGGCCTTTATTATTTTAAAGGAAAAACTCTTCAAACTTCAATGGTTTTCAGTAGTATTGAGCTTTGCAGCCTGTATTCTACTATCGTTGGGCAACTTTACGGATTTACTTTACAGTATGATTATTGCATTAACCTATGCTATTTATTTAGTCTTGCAACGAAGAAATCAGGAGTTAGATCGGTTTTTAATTCTTACAGTTCAAATTGTTTTTGCAGTCATTATTTTAAGTCCATTTTTCCTAACCTACGAGTATCAAACGCCTAAAACAAGCTTTTTTTATAGCATGATTGCTTTAATAGCAATAGGATTTACCATTATACCCATGTTTTTAAACATCTACGCGCTGCGAGGTTTAAATTCCTCCGTGGTTGGTATATTTATTTATTTGAATCCTTTGATTAATTTTTTCCTAGCAGTCTTTTATTTTAAAGAAACAATTACTGTCATGCAAGGTGTTAGTTATGGACTAATTATTATTTCCATTATTATTTTTAATATACCAGCTTTAAAACATCGTATTAATAGAAGGCGTGCAGCACATATTCAATAAAAAAAGGTCCTGAAGTATATCAAGACCTTTTTTTAAACTAACCTAAAATTAAACTTAAAATAAAAAAACTAAACTAAACTAAACTAAACTATCGTTAAAGTGTTTAGCACCAATGTTTTAATTATTCAAATGTACTTATCTTAAAGCAAAGAAACTTTATATAATCGTTAAACTGAATTTATATTTGTTAAGACAAACTTTTTTGTAAAAAATATCTATGAAATACCAATTACCGTTTCATTTTATTTGTTTTATGGAGATACTCGAAGTCTTTTAGTTTTATCAAACAAACTAATAATGGTAATTTTGACTTTCATTATTTATTAAAAATTTTAAACTTTAAGCGTGGCAAAAAAGCTCAATAAAACAGAACTGAAAACCTTTTTAGATGAAAAAGTTGCACAATATAATACACGTGATTTTCTTGAAACGGATCCTATTAAAATCCCGCATACCTTCTCTAAAAAAGAAGATATAGAAATTGCAGCCTTTTTAACCGCAACCATTGCTTGGGGAAATAGAAAAAGTATTATTAATAATGCGCAACGCATGATGCAGCTATTAGATCAAGAACCCTATCAATTTATCATAAATCATAAGGAATCGGATTTAAAAGCACTGGAACCGTTTGTTCATAGAACCTTTAACGGTTTAGATTTTATTACTTTTATAAGTGGCTTACAGCATGTTTATACCAATCACAACGGGTTGGAAGCTGTTTTTGAGAAACATGCCGAGGCTTCAAGTCTACAATCTGCTATTCATCATTTTAAAAAGGTGTTTTTTGAAATTGAACATTTGCCTAGAACCCAAAAACATATTTCAGATCCTTTAAAGAATTCAGCAGCCAAACGCATTAATATGTTTTTACGTTGGATGGTAAGACCTGAAAATACAGGTGTCGACTTCGGAATTTGGAAATCCCTTTATACCAAACAACTATCTTGTCCGTTGGATGTTCACTCTGGGAATGTAGCTAGAAAACTAGGTTTATTAACCAGAAAACAAAATGATGGTAAAGCATTATTAGAATTAGATACCAATCTCCGAAAGTTAGATGCTAATGACCCTGTAAAATATGATTTTGCCCTTTTTGGGCTTGGCGTTTTTGAAAGCTTCTAACTAAATTCAGTATCTTTAAATTTTATATTAATTCACAATCCTTTTTATGAAAAAACTATTTTTTATTTTCAGTGTTTTATCGTTTATCCAAATTCATTCTCAAAATAGAAAAATCCCGGTAGACACCATGGTTGTTACTAATCACAGTACAACTATTAATGGTATTGGTATGAATTATTCAGCAACAACAGGAACACAACCTGTTTGGAATTCGGATGGAGAACCTATGGCCACACTATTTTACACCTACTATCAACGCAGTAATGTGAAAGACAAGGCAAACCGACCTTTGGTAATTTCATTTAATGGTGGGCCAGGCTCGGCTTCTGTTTGGATGCATGTTGCTTATACAGGACCACAAATATTAAAAATTGATGATGAAGGTTATCCTGTTCAGCCTTATGGCGTAAAAACGAACCCATACTCTATTCTAGATGTCGCTGATATTGTTTTTGTAAATCCCGTAAATACTGGCTATTCACGAATGGTAGAAGATAAAGATGGTAAACTACCAGACCGGAAAAACTTTTTCGGAATTAATGCCGACATTAGTTATTTGGCTGAATGGATAAATACGTTTGTAACACGACATAATCGTTGGGAATCGCCCAAATATTTAATAGGTGAAAGTTATGGTGGTCCAAGAGTTATGGGTTTAGCTGAAGAGTTACAAAACAACCAATGGATGTATTTAAATGGTGTTATTTTGGTGTCTCCTGCCGATTATAAAATTTACTCTACCGATCAACCTATTTATTCCGCGTTGAATTTACCATACTTTACAGCTGCGGCTTGGCATCAAAAAGCGTTAGCTCCTGCCCTTCAACAAAAGGATTTATCGGAAATATTACCAGAAGTTGAAGCCTATGCTATAGATAAACTTATGCCAGCCATTGCAAGAGGTGGATTTATTTCTGAAGCAGAACGGAATGCCGTAGCTGAAAAAATGAGCTTATATTCAGGTTTAAGTCAATCATCAATTTTAGATCATAATTTAAATATCCCGACTAGTTTTTTCTGGAAAGAATTATTACGTGATCGTGGTTATACTATTGGAAGATTAGATTCTCGCTATTTAGGCATTGATAAAATGGCTGCTGGAAATTCACCAGACTACAATGCGGAATTATCATCTTGGTTACATTCCTTTACGCCTGCAATTAATTTTTATTTGCGAGAACATTTAGATTTTAGGACAGACGTAAAATATAATATGTTTGGTGATGTGCATCCTTGGGACAGACAACATGATAACACTAGAGATCGATTACGCCAAGCAATGGCTCAAAATCCGTATTTAAAGGTCTTGGTGCAATCTGGTTATTATGATGGTGCTACCACCTATTTTGCTGCTAAATATACAGTTGGACAATTAGATCCTTCTGGCACTATGAAAGATCGTTTTATATTTAAGGCTTACAGAAGTGGACACATGATGTATTTACGTAAAGAAGATTTAAAGTCGTCCAACGATGATATTCGTGACTTTATTAAAAACTCATTATCAAATGGTAAATCGGCTAAATATTAGGTTCTAGATTTCACCAAGTTTCTTAAAACAAAAAACACCTGATGAAGCGAATCATCAGGTGTTTTTTTATTTTTAAATAATTAAATTAGCCTTTCAACCACGCATTACGCAATTCTTTTTGCGCTGCTGTAGCATCTGCTTTATTGTGTAAACTACTTCCTTTAGTATAGGCTGGCGTTAAAGCTGTTTTAATAACAACTTCTTTTCCATCACGATTTAAAACCACATTTACGTCTTTTCCTTCTTCCCAAGAAAATACTTCTTGGAATACCTTATTTGCATTTTGTAACGAAACTGGAGTTCCATCAATAGATTTAATCACATCGTTAGGCATAGCACCTTGATCTTTCCAGAAACTATTTCCTAAAACATTGTCTGTAAAAAAGATAGTTCCTTCACCTTGGTTTGCAGTAACAATTAAAGCGCCATTTCCTTGAATATAATTTGTTTTAACTTGACCCTCGCCAATTTCAATACCTACTTTTTCAAAAAACACATTATAATCAATTGGCACATCACCAATTACGTGGTCGTCAAAAAAGGTGCGCAATGACGGATATGTCATTGCTACAATTTCATCAATAATTTTATCATCATCAAATGGCTTATTTTTACCATATTTCATAGATAACTCTTTCATAAGTGATAAAATTCCACGATTACCATCGCTTCCTTCGCGAATTAGAATATCCAAACACATCCCAATTAACGCACCTTTTTGATATACGTTGTAATACTGACTTGCATAAGGCTCATCTAATACGTTTTCACTCATAACCGTAAAACTCATAGCATCATTCATGCCTTTTGCAGCACCAATTTTATCCATGATTTTCTTGTAAAACTCATCTTCCGGAACTAAACCTTGATTTAATTGAAAAAGTGTAGCAAAATATTCCGTTACACCTTCATACATCCATAAATGTTTTGAAAACGTAGGGTTATTATAATCGAAATAATGAACATCGTCAGAATGTACACTTAAAGGAGTTACAATATGAAAAAACTCGTGAGATACTATGTCAATCATACTTTTATCCAATGCACTTTGTGGCATAGATTCTGGCATAACCACAACCGTAGATGTGTGATGTTCTAAAGCACCAAAACCTTTAGGCGAACCTTCTTGCCCATCTGATAAATACACATAAATATCATAACGAGGTGTGCTATCCACATCACCTAAATAAGTTTTCTGCCCTTCCATCATAGTCTGCATGGCATCTTTCATGGATTTCGCGCTATGCTTTTTATTTGGGGAATATACACTCAATACAACTTTAATTCCACCTACTTCAAATTCTTCAACATCTAACTTTCCATACATCATTGGGTTATCAGTAATATCAAAATAACGAGGCGCAAAATAAGATGATGTCATAACTTTACCATCAGCACTTGTAGTGGAATCTGACATTTGTAAAGCTGAAGTTCTAACAAAATCGGCTGGAGCAATGACGTCCAATTTATATTGACTGTTTTTAAGCGAATCAAAATACCCAATAAATCCATGTAAATTCAACACATAGTTATTAGGCTCAATATTTGTTCCTGCAGGAGAAAATGGCACATCACCACCAATACCGCCAACCACTTCTTGGTCAAATGTATCATTAACATAATAAGTAATATAATCTAATTGTGATGCATTAGCAATAGTCCAAGAATTGGTGTCTATCTTATTTGCTGGCATAGGATTTCCGTGATAATCAAAGGCTAGGAAGGTATCAATATATTTTCCAAAATCACTAACAGAATAGGTGCCTTGAACAACTTTTGGAAGTCTATAGGTAACGGTTTCAACAGTAAAACGTCCTGGGTTAATAGTTACAGGCACTTTATCATCAGATACTTTGGTGATATCTATTACGGTTTCAATGGGATTGCTAGTGGCTAAATCGTCACTACTTGTTTTGGTTGAAGATCCACAAGCTACAAGCAATGCAGAAAAACCAATAATGGCTAGAGTTTTTTTCATTATTAAAAAATTAAGTTTTTTTACTTGACGCTCAAATGTACAATGTGTTACACATTTTTGCTATAACTTTTTGTTAAAATGAAGTTTAACTATATTCGCAATATGTCCAAATCCTTAATTAGCATTGTTACACCTTTTAAAAACACGGAGAAGTTTCTTCCTGACTGTTTGCTGTCCATTTTAAATCAAACTTATACCAATTGGGAATTAGTGATTGTTGATGATGGATCAACCGATAGTAGTTATAATATTGTTGCGCAATTTGCTAATCGCGATCAACGGATAAAAGTTTATAAAAATCCAGGTTCTGGTATTATTCAAGCCTTGCAATTTGCTTTTTCTAAAACTTCAGGTGATTTTATGACGCGTATGGATAGTGATGATATCATGACTCCTAATAAACTTGAAGTTTTGCACGCCAATTTAATAGAGTATGGCCAAGGACATGTAGCTGTTGGACAGGTAAAATATTTTCGAGAAGATGGTATAAGTGATGGTTTTGCCAAGTACGAAAACTGGCTAAACCATTTAACAGAATTTGGTTTCAATTTTAAAGAAATTTATAAGGAATGCGTCATCCCATCGCCTTGTTGGATGGTGTATCGCGCCGATTTTATAGCTTGTGATGCATTTAATCCCAACACATATCCCGAAGATTATGATTTAGCATTTCGCTTTTACAAATATAACCTAAAATGTATTCCATGTTCTGAAACCATTCACTTGTGGCGAGATTACAACAGCAGAACATC